>JAEEJM010000079.1 GCA_016281895.1 Clostridiales bacterium | reverse complement strand
TGGTGTTGAAACCGGTCTGAAGCACGGGAGCCTTGGACTTGTAGATCTTGTCCGTGCGTCCCTGTCTGACAAGCTGGTTAAAGGTTGGCATTCCTTCTCGTTTCCTCCTTCTTTTCATATTATGTGTATGCAGTCGCGGGCGCGGGTGCCCGCGAAATACGAAATATTATACCATATCCGGATAATTTTGTCAATATTATTGATTTTTGACAGTAAAAATCTCTGTTTTGAACAATTTGCGCGTCGCCGCGCACCCGGTTTATGGAAAATAATGAGGCTCGGGCCGTCCGTCCGGAGCCGAGCCGCTCCGGACGGATCTCATTATGCGGCCCCGGCCTCGGCGATGACGCGAATCCCGGTCAGGCGCCGACCGCGTCCTCGGGAACCTCGGCGGGCTGCTCGGGTCCGGCGGGTTCGGGGTCGACCTCGGCGCGGATGACGTCGATGGAGTTGTAGCACTGCATGCCGGTCCCGGCGGGGATCAGCTTGCCTATGATGACGTTCTCCTTGAGGCCGAGCAGGTTGTCGATCTTTCCGCGTATGGCTGCCTCGGTGAGGACCTTGGTGGTCTCCTGGAACGAGGCGGCGGACATGAAGGACTCGGTGGCAAGGGCGGCCTTGGTGATGCCCATGAGGACGGGGTTGGCGACGGCCTCGGTGAGGCCCTCCTCGCCGGCGGCGGTGCGGCGGCGGATCTCGCTGTTGGCGTCCTCGTACTCGTTGATGGAGACGAGGGCGTTGGGCAGCATGGAGGTGCTTCCCGGATCCTCGACGCGCAGCTTCCTTGTCATCTGGCGCGCTATGACCTCGATGTGCTTGTCGTTGATGTTGACCGACTGGGCGCGGTAGACCTTCTGCACCTCGCAGGTGATGTAGTCGTAGACCGCGTCGGGGCCGGAGTAGGCCATGATGTCCGCGGGGGCCTTGGAGCCCTCGGTGAGGGCGTCGCCGGCCTTCACACGCTGGCCCTCCTCCACGACGATGTGGCGGCCGTAAGGGATGGGATACCTGACGGACTCGCCGAGCTCGGAGGAGGTGACGGTGACGGTGAACAGGTTCTGGTTGTCCTCGACCTGGGCGATGTGGCAGACTCCGGCGAACTGTGACAGGACGGCGGGCTGCTTGGGCGTGCGGGCCTCGAAGAGCTCCTCGACACGGGGAAGACCCTGTGTGATGTTGGAGCCGGCGACGCCGCCCGTATGGAAGGTGCGCATCGTCAGCTGCGTGCCGGGCTCGCCTATGGACTGGGCGGCGATAATGCCGACCGCCTCGCCGATGTTGACCTTGCGGCCGTTGGCGAGGTCCGCGCCGTAGCAGTGAGCGCAGACGCCGTACCTGGAGTGGCAGCGGATGACCGTCCTTATGTGGACGCTGGGTATGCCGGCGGCGATGATCTTGCGGACCATGGCGTCGGTGAGCATCGTGTCGTCGGGGCAGATGACCTCGCCGGTGGCCTCGTCGACCGTGTCGCCTATGGTGAAGCGGCCGACCAGACGGTCCTCGAGCGGCTCGAGGGCCTTAGGCACTATGCGGAGCTCGGCGCCGGGGACGTCCTTATACGCCTCGAGGATGCGGTCCGCGATGGCGGGAGTGATGAGGGCCTTGGCCCTGATGAGGGTGGCTCCGGTGGCCGGGTCGTCGATGTCCTCGAACGCGTAGTTGCCGGCAAGCTTTGCCCCGCCGCCCACGGCATAGGCCGTGTACTCGCGGTCGTTCTCGAAGATGGCGCTGACCCAGGCTCCGTGCATGGTGTCGCACTTGTCCTCGCGGACGATGATCTCCTGGGAGACGTCGACGAGACGCCTCGTGAGGTAGCCGGAGTCGGCCGTACGGAGGGCGGTGTCGGACAGGGACTTACGCGACGAGCGCGCGCCCATGAAGTACTCGAATATCTTCATTCCCTCCCGGAAATTGGACTTGATGGGTATCTCCATGGTCTTGCCGTTCGTGGCGAACATCGGTCCGCGCATGCCGGCCAGCTGTCTCATCTGCGTGATGGAGCCGCGGGCTCCGGAATCGGACATGATCTTGATCGGGTTGTAGGTGGAGAAGCCGGACTGCAGGGCCTTGGTGACCTGGTCGGTGGTCTCGTTCCAGACCTCGATGACCTTGTTGTAACGCTCGTTCTCGTCGAGCATACCGCGGTCGTAGTACCTGCCGAGCTGTGCGACCTTCTTTTCGGCCGCTGCGATGAGGTCCTTCTTCTCTTTCGGTATGGTCATGTCGTAGACGGAGATGGAGAACGAGGCGCGGGTGGAGTACTTGTAGCCCATCTCCTTTATGGCGTCGAGCATCTGGGCCGTGACGGCCGAGGTGTGGCGCTTTATGCAGGCGTTGATGATCTGGCCGAGCTCCTTCTTCGTGACGATGAAGGCGACCTCCAGATCGTTCTTTTTCCCGGGCTCGGCGCGGTTGACGAAGCCGAGGTCCTGGGGGATGTT
Source organism: Clostridiales bacterium (assembly GCA_016281895.1). Lineage (GTDB taxonomy): Bacteria > Bacillota > Clostridia > Oscillospirales > CAG-272 > CAG-390. Next base: position 15,613 of record JAEEJM010000079.1, on the reverse strand, counting down.
GCGGTTGAATATGAGGCGTCCGAGGGTGACGGCGTCCTTGCCGGTGTTGACGGCGGACCCGTCCTCTGTCTTTATGATGCCTATGACCGCCGAGCCGGACTCGGAGGAGATCCTGAGGGCTATGGGGGCGTGCAGGCCGAGATAGCCGTTGGAGTAGGCCATGACGGCCTCGTCCATGTCGCGGAAGACCTTTCCGGCTCCCGGCTCGTCGTCCCTCACTATGGTGAGGTAGTAGGAGCCGAGGATCATGTCCTGGGTCGGCACCGTGACGGCGCGGCCGTCGACGGGCTTCAGCAGGTTGTTGGCGGAGAGCATGAGGAACCTGGCCTCGGCCTGGGCCTCGGCGGAGAGCGGCACGTGCACCGGCATCTGGTCGCCGTCGAAGTCGGCGTTGAAGGCGGTGCAGACCAGCGGATGGAGCTTTATGGCCCTGCCCTCGACGAGCACGGGCTCGAAGGCCTGTATGGACAGCCTGTGGAGCGTCGGCGCGCGGTTGAGCAGAACCGGATGCTCCTTGATGACGATCTCGAGGGCGTCCCAGACGTCGTCGTTGCCAACCTGGGCGCGGTCGGTCTTCTTCTGGGCGTCCTTGACGTTGTTGGCCTTGCCCATCTCGACGAGGCGCTTGATGACGAAGGGCTTGAACAGCTCCAGGGCCATCTCCTTGGGCAGGCCGCACTGATAGATCTTCAGCGACGGGCCGACGACTATGACCGAACGGCCGGAGTAGTCGACGCGCTTGCCGAGCAGGTTCTGACGGAAGCGGCCCTGCTTTCCGCGGAGCATCTCGGACAGGGACTTGAGCGGACGGTTGGACGGTCCCGTAACGGGCTTGCCGCGGCGTCCGTTGTCGATGAGGGCGTCGACAGCCTCCTGAAGCATGCGCTTCTCGTTGCGGATGACTATCTCGGGGGCCTTCATCTCGATGAGCTTGCGGAGGCGGTTGTTCCTGTTTATGACCCTGCGGTAGAGCTCGTTCAGGTCGGACGAGGCGAACCTGCCGCCGTCGAGCTGGACCATGGGCCTGACGTCCGGGGGCAGCACCGGGATGACCGTGAGGATCATCCAGTCGAGGTGGTTGCCGGAGCGTCTGAAGTTCTCGACGACCTCGAGGCGCTTGATGAGGCGCGCCTTCTTCTGCGCGGTGGCGTCGGCAAGTTCAGCGCGGAGCTTGTCGGCCAGTCTGGCCACGCCGACGGTGCAGAGATGCTCGTATTCGTTTCTTTCGTCCTCGGTGCGGTCCTCTTCGGGGATCGCCTCGAGCTCGAGCCTGCGGCTGACCTCCTCTTCGGAGAGCTCGAGGCCGACCAGCAGTTCTCTTATGGACTCGGCGCCCATCCCTACGCGGAAGGCGTCCTCGTACATCTCGCGGTACTCGGCGTACTCCTTCTCGGTCAGAACGGTGCCCTTCTCTATAGTGGTGTCTCCCGGATCCAGAACGATGTTCTGGGCGAAGTACAGCACCTGCTCGAGGTCCTTGGAAGAGAGGCCGAGGACCAGCGCCAGGCGGGACGGGGAGGCCTTGAAGTACCAGATGTGCGACACGGGGCAGGCGAGCTCGATGTGGCCCATCCGCTCGCGCCTCACCTTTTTCGTGGTGACCTCGACCCCGCACTTGTCGCATATGATGCGCTCGCGCAGGTTGTGGGAGTTTTTATACTTTCCGCAGGCGCAGGCTCCGTCCTTGGTCGGCCCGAATATCTTCTCGCAGAAAAGGCCGCCGACTTCGGGCTTGAGGGTGCGGTAGTTGATCGTCTCGGGCTTCGTGACCTCTCCGTACGACCACTTTCTGATCATTTCGGGGGAAGCGAGACCTATCTTTATGGATGCGAATTCGTTGTTATCCATGAACTGATGCCCTCTCCTTTTCTGTTAATTGTCGCCGGAGCCGTCGGAGTCCGCGGCGGAGTCGTCGTAATAGTCGGCGTCCGCGCCGCCGTTGTCGTCCTCGTCTTCGTCCTCGTCCTCTTCGAAGTCGTCGTCGATCATGAAGCCGTTGCGGCGCAGATCGTCCTCGTCGGCGCGCTCGTCGTCGATGAGACTGTCGTTGCGCCTGTAGACCTGGGGCTCCTCGGAGTTGATGGAGGAGAGATTGACCTCGTTGCCGGCCGCGTCGAGCACGCGCATGTCGAGGCAGAGGGACTGAAGTTCCTTGATGAGCACCTTGAAGGACTCGGGCACGCCCGGAGTGGGTATGTTCTGGCCCTGGATGATGGCCTCGTAGGCCTTGCGGCGCCCGTTGACGTCGTCGGACTTGACGGTGAGGATCTCCTGAAGGGTGTAGGCCGCGCCGTAGGCCTCGAGGGCCCAGACCTCCATCTCGCCGAAACGCTGTCCGCCGAACTGGGCCTTGCCTCCGAGGGGCTGCTGGGTGACGAGAGAGTACGGGCCGTTGGAGCGGGCGTGGATCTTGTCGTCCACCAGATGGTGCAGCTTGAGGTAGTACATTATGCCGACGGTGACCGGGTTGTCGAAAGCCTCGCCGGTGCGCCCGTCGTAGAGCGTGGTCTTGCCGTCGATGACCTGCCTGCGGACCTCGCCGGTGACGGGGTCCGTGATCTCGCGGGTCTCCTTGCCGTCGACGTTCTCGCCGGGGAAGACCTCGCGCCACATGCCGGCCATCTTCATGCATTCGAGGATGTCCCTCTCGTTGGCGCCGTCGAACACGGGCGTCATGATCTTCCAGCCGAGCTTCTTGGCGGCCAGGCCGAGATGGACCTCGAGCACCTGACCGATATTCATACGGGAAGGCACGCCCAGGGGGTTGAGCACTATGTCAAGAGGAGTGCCGTCCGGAAGGAAGGGCATGTCCTCGGGGGGCAGGATGCGGGACACGACGCCCTTGTTGCCGTGGCGGCCGGCCATCTTGTCTCCGACGGATATCTTTCTCTTCTGGGCGATGTATACGTGAACGGCCTTCTTTACGCCGTTGGAGAGCTCGTCGTGGTTCTCCTCGGAGAAGACCCTGACGTCGACGACTATGCCGGACTCGCCGTGAGGCAGACGGAGGGACGTGTCCCTGGTCTCCCTGGTCTTCTCGCCGAAGATGGCGCGGAGCAGTCTCTCCTCGGCGGTGAGGTCGGTCTCGCCCTTAGGCGTGATCTTGCCGACAAGGATGTCGCCGGCGTGGACCTCGGTGCCGATCTTCACGATGCCGTCCTCGTCGAGGTTGCGCAGGGCGTCCTCGCCGACGTTGGGGATCTCCCTTGTGATCTCCTCGACGCCGAGCTTGGTGTCCCTGGCCTCGTGAGAGTAGACCTCGATGTGGAGCGAGGTGTAAACGTCGTTGCGGACGAGGTTCTCGTTCAGCAGGACGGCGTCCTCGTAGTTGTAGCCCTCCCATGTCATAAAGCCGATGAGGGCGTTCTTTCCGAGGGCGATCTCGCCGTTGGAGGTGGCGGGGCCGTCGGCGATGATCTGGCCCTTCTCCACCCTGTCGCCGTACTTGACGACGGGCCTCTGGTTGCAGCAGGTGCCCTGGTTCGTGCGCTTGAACTTTATGAGGTCGTAGACGTCGCGCTTCCCCTCGTCGTTGAGGACGATGATCCTGGAGGTCTCGACGTGCTCTACCACGCCGCCGCTGCGGGCCAGCACGGTCACGCCGGAGTCGAGGGCGACCTTGTACTCCATACCGGTGCCGACGATGGGCGAATCGGTGACCATGAGCGGCACGGCCTGCTTCTGCATGTTGGAGCCCATGAGGGCGCGCGAGTTGTCGTCGTTCTCGAGGAACGGGATCATTGCGGTGGCCGCGGAGACGACCATCTTAGGCGAGACGTCCATGTAGTCGATCTCGGCGGGGTCGTACTCCTTGAAGTCGCCCCTGTCGTGGGCGGTGACCTTGGCGTTGACGAAGTGGCCGTTCCCGTCGATGGGCTCGTTGGCCTGAGCGATGACGTAGTTGTCCTCGACGTCCGCGGTCATGTACTCGATCTCGTCGGTAACGGTGCTCTTCACGGTCCCGTCGGGGAGCTTCTCGTGAAGGACCTTGCGGTACGGGGCCTCGATGAAGCCGTAGTCGCTGATGCGGGCAAAGGTTGCCAGGTAGGAGATAAGACCGATGTTGGGACCTTCGGGGGTCTCGATCGGGCACATCCTGCCGTAGTGGGTGTAATGGACGTCGCGCACGTCGAAGGAGGCGCGGTCCCTGGAGAGGCCGCCGGGTCCGAGGGCGGACAGACGGCGCTTGTGCGTGAGCTCGGACAGGGGGTTGGCCTGGTCCATGAACTGGGACAGCTGGGACGAGCCGAAGAACTCGCGGATGGCCGTGGTCACCGGGCGTATGTTGATGAGCGCCTGGGGAGTGAGCTTCTCGGAGTCCTGGGTGGTCATGCGCTCGCGGATGACCTTGTCCATGCGGGCAAAGCCGATGCGGACCTGGTTCTGGAGCTGCTCGCCGACCGACCTTATGCGGCGGTTGCCGAGGTGGTCGATGTCGTCCACGCAGCCGATGTCGTACTGCAGGCCGAGCATGTAGTTGATGGTGGCAAAGATGTCGTCGACGGTGATGTGCTTGGGACAGAGGTCGGCGATGCGGCCGCGGACGGCGGTCTTGATCTTGTCGATGTCGCCCTCGCAGCCCTCCATGATCTGCCTCAGCACGTCGGTGCGGACCTTCTCGCGGATGCCGCAGTCGTGCAGATCGTCGCCAAGGATCTTTCCGGGCCAGCAGGTGTTGTTGGAAATGACCTTTACGGCGGCGCCGTTGTCGGCGTAGACGAACACCTCGTTGACGGCGGCGTCCTCAATGGCGGCGGCGTCGTCGGGGGTGATGAGGTGGCCCTCGCCGAACATGACCTCGCCCGTGAAGGGGTTGACGATGTCGGCGGCAGCCTTACGGTTGCGGATGCGGACGGCGAGCCCCATCTTCTTGTCGAACTTGTATCTGCCGACGGGGGCGATGTCGTATCTCTTGGGGTCGAAGAAGAAGTTGTTGAGCAGGGTCCTGGCGGCGTCGTTCTGGACAGGCTCGCCGGGGCGGAGCTTGCGGTATATCTCGCGCAGGGACTCGATGGAGCAGTTGGAGCCGCGGTTGCGGGCCCACTCGGCGGTCTCGTCCCTGGCAATGGTCGCGTCGATGCGCGGATCCTTTCCGAAGAGCTTCTCAAAGTCCTCGGGGGTCTCGATGGCGCAACTGTACTCCCCGGTCTCAGGGTCGACGCTGATGCCGAGGGCGCGGATGAAGAGCGTCATGGGCAGCTTGCGGGTCTTGTCTATGCGCACCCACATGATGTCGTTGCTGTCGATCTCGTACTCGAGCCAGGCTCCGCGGTACGGGATGATCTGGGCGGTGAACGTCTTCTTTCCGGATTTATCTATGTCTGACGCGTAGTACATTCCGGGCGAGCGGATGATCTGGGAAACGATGACACGCTCCGCGCCGTTGATGACAAAGGTCCCGTGCTCGGTCATGATCGGGAAGTCGCCCATGAAGATGTCCGTCTGCTTGACCTCTCCGGTCTCCTTGTTGGTGAGCCTCACCTGGACCTTGAGGGGGGCGGCGTAGTTGACGTCCCTCTCCTTGCACTCCTCCACGGAATACTTGGCCTTGCGGTCGAGCTTGTAGTCCACGAACTCGATGACAAGGTTCCCGGAGTAGTCTACGATGGGGGAGACGTCCCGGAGCACTTCGGAAAGCCCTTCGTCGAGGAACCACTGGAAGGATCTGGTCTGCACTTCGATGAGGTTGGGGATCTCGAGAGTCGTACGGGTCTTAGAAAAACTCTTTCTCAGATTATTTCCGAGCATCTGGTCTGTCACATTGACCATGTACCTGTTCACTCCATTCACAGAATTTCGCACCGTGCCGTTCTCCGCTCCGCGCGGGCCGCGGAGGGGCGGAAACAGCGCCTTAGGGGGCGGTTTTTCGACCGTCGGAGACGGTTTGACGGCATAGTACGCTATTATAATACAGTGTAATATTGTACCAAATTCGCGGGACGTTGTCAAGAGAAAAATCAAAAAAGACCAAAAAAAGCACAAAGCACAAAAAACGGCACCGCAATGGTGCCGTTCGAGGCGATATGCACAATGGCCGGTCAAACAATCCACCGGTCCGCCGGTCCGTCTCCGCGGGTCACAGGCAGCGGATCAGAGTCCGCTCTTCCCCCTTATGGCGAACACTCCGGCGCACACGAAGGCGGCCCCGTAGATCAGGATCCCGGCGGCGGTGAGCCTGCCGTCCATGAGGGCGCAGGCGTATGCGTATCCGCCGGCCAGCGCGCAGAGCCCGGAGGCGATCCTGAGGGCGGCGCGGACCGAAGTCCTCTCGAAGAAGGCGACGCAGTCCTCACACCTGTCGAGAAGATATGAATAAGCGGCGCGAAGGCGGTCCTCGGCGGGACTGCCCGCTGCGGCGCGCGCTGAACGCGCGGAACGCGCGACGAATCGGTTCGCATCTATGGCTCTGTTCATGACTGTCCTTCCTTTCGTGCGGCGCCGGATCTTTCCGGAGCTGGGCCGGATCTTTCCGGAGCTGGGCCGGATCTTTCCGGAGCGCTTTTTTCTGCAGGGCGCCGGCGGCGCCCTGCGGGTCCCGACGCGTTTTTGCGGCTGCGCGGGGCTGTCAGGAGCGGTGTGCGGTTTTCCTTTCCGGAACTTTCTGAACGTATTATAGCACCGTTTTCCGGTTTTGTCAAGACATTTTTTCTTTTTTTGGAAAATTTTTGAAAAAATGTTTACAAAACGGAACTTTTGTGATATACTGTAACCGCGGTGCACCGGGCGCCGGCTCCCTGCCGTACCGTCGGACCCGGTCCTGCCGGACCACACAGCAAAAAAAGGAGGCCGCCATATGTCTCAGGATTATATTGAAAGAATAAAAAAGATCAAAAGCGAAAAGAAGATCACCACGGAGGAGCTCTCGGAGAAGACCGGCATCCCGGTGGGCACCCTGTCCAAGTTTCTCGCCGGCATCTCCGAATCGGTGAAGCTCTCCAACTTCGTCGCCATCTGCGACTGCCTGAACGTCTCCCTGGACTACATCGTCAGCGGCACCCCCGAAAACACCAACAACTTCAGCCTCGACTTCGGTGAGATGAGGCTTATCGACTCCTACCGCAGACTCGACGACTTCGGCCGCGACCTCGTCGCCACGGTCATAGAAAAGGAGCGCGCCCGCGTCTCCGCCGTGCCGGTGTCGCAGTTCGGCGTACGCGGCTCGGCTCCCTCCTCCGAATCCGTGCTCATCGCCCCGGGCGCAGCGGGCCGCTTCCGCGACTCGGACGCCATACGCAGGCAGAAGCGCCTCATATCCCTGTACGACCTCCCCGTATCGGCTGGCCCCGGTGAATTCCTGGACAGCTCGCACGCGTCGGAGACCATCTCCATCCCGGACGCGGGCCCCGGAAAGCGGGCCGACTACGCGCTGCGCATCAGCGGGAACAGCATGGAGCCGAAATACCGCAGCGGGGACGTCCTGCTCGTGGAGAACACCGACGCCGTGGAGGTGGGCGACCTCTGCGTCTACGTCCTTGACGGCTGCGGCTTCTTCAAGCAGTTCGGCGGTGACCGCCTCATCTCCCTGAACCCCGACTACGGCCCGGTCATGCTCAAAGACTACTCCTCCGTCACCTGCGCCGGCAGGGTCATAGGAAAGATACACAGAAAGTAATGATGTTCGCGCTGCGCGCGAATGAAGTTGCCGGCTGCGGGCGGCAAACGAAGAGCCGCCCGGAGGGCGGCAATGAAGGAACGAAGCCGGCGCCTCCGGCGTCTGACGTAGACGAGCTCCGTGCTCATACAGACGCGGGCGGCGCCCGCCCGTGAAGGAATGAAGCAAGACAGCCGCCGCGGCCTTTCGGCCGCGGCGGCTGTCTGTCTCTTCACTGCCGGCCGCAGCCGGCAGCTTTGTTTTCTCTTCTTCATTTGCGCGCCACGCGCGCAACTTCATTGCCGCGAAGCGGCACTTCATAGCGCGGCTCCGCCGCGCTGCCTCATTTGCGCGCCTCGCGCGCAACTTTATTGCCGCCCCTCAGGGCGGCACTTCATTCCCGCTCCGCGCGCAACTTCATTCCCCGAACCCCATTCCCCCGATAAACAGTCTCTCGAAAAGCCCGGAGCCCGACGGGTCGACGTACTCGCAGGCCGCTGCAAAGCGCTCCGCCGCGGCCAGCGTCTCCTCCCCGCGGGTCCGTGAGGCGCAGAGCGCGCAGCCGGCCAGGGCGGCGTTGCCGGCCCTTCTTATCCTGCCCGCGAATTCGGGCGGGAACACGCCGGTCCTGATCGCGCTCGCGGGATCGAGCCACGAGCCGAGTCCGCCGGCTACGGTGACCGCGGTCACGTCGGCGGCGGTTATTCCGGCCCGCTCCAGCAGCAGAACCGTGCAGGCCCTTACCGCGCTCTTGGCGCACTGGAACTGCCGGACGTCGCGCCTTGTAAGATACACTCCGTCGCACAGGGTAAAGCGAGGCTCCCTCAGCAGGCCGCCGCCGTCAATTACGCCGAGATCCAGCAGGCAGGCAATGAGGTCGCACAGCCCGCTGCCGCAGATACCCGCGGCCGGGGCGCCGTCGACGGTGTCGTACAGGAGCTCCCCGCCGGCCCGCCTCACCGCGCACACGGCCCCCGGCACTCCGCCGGTGCCGCAGCTGAGTTCCGCGCCCTCCAGCGCCGGCCCGGCCGACGACGAGGTGCAGAGCAGCCTGTCTCCGGCGCGGAGCACCTGTTCCCCGTTCGTGCCGAGATCGACGTACAGCTCGCATGGGCCGGGGGCGGCCGTGCCGCAGAACACCGCTCCCGCGGAAAGATCGCCGCCCGCGAAAGCCGAGACCGGCGGCAGCACCGTGATCCGGTCGGCAAAGCCGATGCCGGCCTCGCCGCCGTCCATTCGCAGGGTGCCCGTGATCTCGGGTCTGAACGGAAAGCGCCCGAGGCCCGAGGGAGACCGCCCGCAGAAAATGTGAGTCATTACGGGATTGCCGCAGACGAACAGATCTCCGCGGCGCGGCAGCCCTTCGGCCAGCCGGTCCGCGGCGCCTGTCACGGCCGATCTCAGCTCGTCGCCGCGGCCGGCCTCCCAGGCCGTAACGCGGCTCAGCACGTCGGCGCCGAAGGCCTGCTGGGGATTGAGGCAGGTCCGGGAAAAGAGGATCCGACCGTCCCCGTCCACGGCCGCAAGCTCCAGGGTGGTCGTTCCTATGTCCAGGGCATAGGCGGCGATACTCTCCGGGTCCGGCAGGTCACTGCCGCCCGGGGAGCGGGCCGGAGGCGGGAGCAGCACGGCAAGCCCCTCTTCGGGTATTTCCGTCCGGCAGGCGGGCACTCGCCTGCCGTCGGCAAGGAGGACTTCGCAGTTGCCGCAGACACCTCGCCCTCCGCACGGCAGGGCGACCGGATGGCCGCTCTGTGCGAGCCATTCGGAGAGCACGGTCCCGCGTGCCGAGGACGGCACCTCGACCCGGATGAATCTTTCACCGTTGTCCATCATCGTTCCTCCGCGGCGCGCGGCGCCGCTCCGGCGGGCACTATCACGTCGTACCTCACCGCCTTGCCGGTCAGCGAGTATCCCGGCCTGATGCCTCCAAGGCAGGGGCCCTTAGGCGGCCGCTTTATAACTATCTTCCCCGGGGCCGCAGCGATCGCGGCGGCCAGCAGGGCCTCCCCGGAGCCCTCGGGCTCCTCTATCATATGAAGCAGCTGAAACTTCTTCTTCACGGCAGCGCTCTTGCGGCGCTCCGGAAACATCGGATCGAGGTAGATCACGTCGGGCGCCGGGTCCGCGTTTTTTATTGCATCAAGGCTGTCCCCGACCGTGAGCCGCATCCTGGACGCGGGTCCGCGGAGCCCGGGGTCCTCCATGGCACGCCCCAGGGCGTCCGACAGCAGCGCGGCGATCACGGGATTGTGCTCGTACATATCTACGAAAAACCCCGCAGCCGCAAGAAGGAACGAGTCCTCGCCGAGGCCCGCCGTGGCGTCGATGACCAGCGGCCGGCGCCGGGCGTTTGCTCCGGCCCGGAGCTCCGCTCCCTCGGCCTCCCCTTCGGATGCGCACGCGGACCTGTCCTCTTCGGATGCGCACGCGGACCTGACATCTGCGGGAACGCATCCGGACCGATCTGCCGCGGTTGCGCCGCGCCTGCGCGAGGCCGGCCTTGCCGCCCTGACCAGAAGCTCGCCGCCGAGGTTCCCCGCGGCCAGCCTCCGCGCGACGGATGAAAGATCGCCGCGGAGCGAGAGCCCTCCCGCGCGCAGCGACAGTCCCCCGGGCCCGGCCGAAAGATAGGGAACGTTCTCGCCCGGGGGCGACGCGCAAAGGAAGCCACCCGTATCCCGGGCGGCCTTTGCCGCCGTTTCGGCAAACTCCGGGCCCTCCGGAACGACCGGTATCCCGGCCGCGACGTTCGTGCCGGGACGGACGCTCACAGCTCTATGTCGAGCTCGACCGGGCAGTGGTCCGAGCCGTATATGCCGGTGTGTATAATGGCGTCCTTAACGGCCGGCCTCAGCCGGTCGGAGACCAGGAAGTAGTCGATGCGCCAGCCGGTGTTCCTCTCCCGCGCGCTGAAGCGGTAGGACCACCATGAGTAGACGTCGCGGACGTCGGGATAGAGGAAGCGGAAAGTGTCGGTGAAACCGGCTCCGAGAAGCTCGGTCATCTTTCCCCTCTCTGCGTCAGTGAAGCCGGGATTCATGCGGTTGGAAGCGGGGTTCTTTATATCGATCTCGTTGTGGGCGACGTTCATGTCGCCGCAGACGATCACGGCCTTTTTGCGGTCAAGCTCCGACAGATAGCCCCGGAAGGCGTCCTCCCAGGTCATCCGGTAGGCAAGGCGCTTCAGGCCCTCCTGGGAATTCGGCACGTAGACGTCGACGAGGTAGAAATCCGGATACTCGAGAGTGAGCACCCTGCCCTCCCGGTCGTGCTCCTCGATGCCGATCCCGCGGCCGACCGACAGAGGTTCGGCCTTCGAGAACACCGCCGTACCGCTGTAACCCTTCTTTTCGGCGCAGTTCCAGTACTGTGAGTACCCTGGCAGGTCCATCTCGATCTGCCCCTCCTGGAGCTTCGTCTCCTGCAGGCAGAACACATCGGCCCCGAGGCCCGAGAACGCCTCGTAAAAGTTCTTTCCCACGGCCGCTCTGAGGCCGTTCACGTTCCATGACACAAGTTTCACGTCATTCCACTCCGGTTCCCCGCCGGCTCACGGCCGCGGCGGATCGTATTATGACAGTCTGTCCGGCCGGAAAAAACCGTGATATCCGGCGAAAAAAAGCGATGATTTCTTGATTGAAGGCAAAGGTTGTGATATCATTATAGCATATCGCCGCCGCGGCCCCGGCAAGAGCCGGCGAGGCGTGCGGCCGACTGCGCGACAAGGAGACAGCCATGATGACCATCGACACAGACGCCGGCGGGGTCCGGTCCGGCGAAACATACGACCTCATGTTTTTCGAGGCGCTCGGCGAGGAGAACGGACACCTTCGCGAGGCCCTGTCGTCGGCCGCCGATGCCGGCCGCATCCCGGCCGGGCTGCGCTGCTACATAGGCACCGAGACCCTGCAGGAGTTCATCGCCGCCCATCCGGGCGCGGCGCTGCCGGACATCCTGTCCGTAAAGACCCACTCCGTGATACCGGAGGACTGGCTCGCCTCGGGAGGGGTCAGAAAGAGCATTATAACCAGGTCCGCCGGGTACGACCACGTAGAGCATCTGCAGCGCGTCGCCAACGTGACGTCGCTGAGAAGGTACTGCGTCAACGCCGTCGCCGAGACCGCGCTGAAGTTCGTTCTGGCGGCCTGCGGCAATCTCAATCAGTATCAGAAGAACTCGGAAACGTTCGAGCGCAACAGCTGCGTCTCGTTCCGCGAACTGACCGGCCTCCGGGCTGCCGTCTTCGGCGTCGGCAACATAGGCAGGCGGATATACGACCTGCTGGAGGGCTGCGGAACCGACACGGTGGCGGTCGACATTAGGGAGAAGGAGCTGTCTGCGCTCTACGGCGACCGGGTCCGCTTCGTGTCTGCGGAGGAGGCGGTCCGCTCCGACGTGATCGTCTGCGGAATGAGCTACACGAGGGACCCGTCCTCGCCCTTCTTCAACCGCGGCTATTTCTCCGAAGAGTTCCTGAGGAGCACGCCGCGGGGCCTGGTCTTCGTCAACGTCACGCGCGGCGAGCTCGCCGACGAGGTGGCCCTGCTGCGTCTGTACAGGGAGGGGCACATCTTCGGGATAGGGCTCGACACGTTCTCGTCGGAGGACGGCCTGTCGGCGATACTGAACGGCCGGCGCGCGCCGTCGACCCCGGCCGAGGAGGCCCAGACCGAACTCATCCGTCTGGCCCTGTCCAGGGAGGGCAATATCTACACCCAGCCTCACCAGGCCTTCAACTCGGACGCCGCCGCAAAGGCAAAGGCCGACGAGACGCTGAAGCACCTCGAGGCGTACTACAGGAACGGCAGGACGCGCTTCGACAGCCAGCTGCCGTATTACGGCTGAGCCGGGCCTCAGTGTGGAGCCCGCCGGAGAAAGGTTTCTCCGGCGGGCTCCCGCGTTTGCGGAGATCCTGGCCGCTCACTCAAAGATATAGCGGTAGACCTTCGTCACGTTTTCGTATGAAGAACCCAGCGACCTCTCCCTGATCGAATTGTTCCAGCGGGACGAGTTCCTCACGTTGTCGTCGGAGCCGGAGGCCTCGGCGACCATCCCGTTCTCGGTGTAGAGCATCGCGTGGGACGGCGTCAGGAGGATGTCACCCGGCCGCAGATCCATCACGTTGGCGGGCTTCTCGATGAGCGCGAAATGGCGGGCGTCCTGAAGCACCGGGTTTGAGTCGTTGGCAAGGTTGATGTTCTTCCCGACGCAGTTGACGATGAGCGATACGTCCTTGCCGAACTTCACGCCTCCCGCCCCGTGGCAGTAGGCCGCGGTCACGAAGGGGTTGCAGCAGTAGGTCTTGAGCTGGTCCTCGTAGTTCGCGCCGGACCTGACCTTGGTGCCGGTAGCGGAGTTGGTGCCGCAGAAGTAGCAGCCGTAATGGTGGGCCCATGAGCTGTACCCGTAGTGGAAGTCGTCGTCGGCGACTATGTCCCTGGCCCAGACGACCGCGGCAAAGGCCTTGAGAGCGGACACCGATGTAAAGGTCCTCATGTCCTTCTGCCTGCAGTAGCCCGAGGCATCCCCGGACACGACCTTGTACCAGCCGGTGTTGCCCGAATCGACCACCTCGGCGACGTCGTACTTCTTAAGCTTCCCGACCGGCGACTCCGGAGCGTCCTCGCGGGGTTCAGTCCTTATGACCGCCTCGGCGGCCGTGATAAGTCCGTAGCAGTTTTCCATCTTGCTCACATCCTTGACTTTTTCGATATCGACCTCCATGCGCCTTGCGGCCTTGGAGTATCTTACTGTGACCTTAAGGTTGTCCTTCGCGAACGCCTTATACTCGTCCGTCGTCGTGCCGGTCATGAAGGATCTGTACCCGCTTGACAGCATGAGCGAGGTGTACCGGACGTACTGCTCGTAGGTCGTCCTGCTGAAGAACAGCTGTATGGCGTTTTTGCTCTCCTTGATCTGCGAGGTGAGAGTGATCCCCTCCATTGCCGGGATCGCGGAGATGAGCTCCACGGCCTTCTCGGCGATATTGAGCCTGTCGACGGGGATGATGACGGAGACCGTGCCGTCGTCGTTCTCGGTGCGGAACTCCTCGATCAGGCTCAGGAAGCGCGCACCGGCGTCCTCGATGGTCAGGTTGCCCTGGCTCAGGACCATGATCTTGCGGCCGTCGAGCTTGATAAGGTACTCGCCGTAGCCGAGGCCCGGCAGGGCATCCCTTACGCACGGGTAGTCGCAGTCGCCGACCAGGATCTCGTACTTTTCGGTGTCGTCGCCGTTGCCCCAGTCCGTGGTGATGGCCGCCGGAGTCACGGTGGCGTAGACGTTCAGGGCCTTTTTGATCTGCACGGCGACGAGCACGTCCTCGTCGTCGTTCTTTCTGCGGTCGTTGCGGATCACCCGGAAGTTCGCGACCCCGTGGTCGACCAGCTTCATTTCGGTCTCAGGCGCAGCGGTCTGCTCCTCCGTCGTTGCGCCGGAGGTGCCGTCCGGCGGCGTCTGCGGTCCCGGCGCGCAGCCCTGCCCCCCGGCGGCAGCCGCCATAAGCAGCAGCGCCGCGAGCAGGAGCGGGAGCGCCCGGATACGGTCGGTTCTGATCCTCATCCGAGATCCTCCTGTATGATGATGGAAACTGTTGGCGATAATAAACGGTCCGCGTTCCGAACGGCCCGGAGTTCCTGAGCGTCCGCCCTCAGACGGCCCGGGGGTCCGTAAGCTCTTCCCCGTCCAGCGAGGCGCCTGTCAGGCGCCCGCCGGAGTAGACCAGCTTCAGCGAGAACACGTCCTCCCTCTCCGACAGCAGGCTGAGAAAGACGGCGTCCCCTTCCCAGAGTGGCAGATCGCGGACCCTGTCCCGTTCGACCCAGACGAGCTCGCCCTCGGAGCAACCGCCGGCCTCCCCCTCAAAATCCGAACAGGTGTAGAGGAAGGTGCGCTCGTCCCGGCCGTCGATAACGAAGGTCAGCAGACCGCGAAGCCTGACGTTCCGCAGGCGCAGGCCCGTCTCCTCCAGCGCCTCGCGGACGATGCATTCGTCCGGGGTCTCGTGGAGCTCGACGTGCCCTCCTATTCCTATGTATTTGCCGGCGTTGACGTCGTCCTTTTTTCTGTTGCGGTACATCATAAGATACCGGCCGTCTCTCTCAACGTAACAGAGAGTGGTAAGTTCGGTCCCGTCGTCCATAAGCGCGTCCTCCCGGCCGTGCGCGGCAGGGCCTTGCCGCCGCGCGCCGTTTTATATTATTATATCAGAACGAAGGCCGTTTTTCAACGAACGAAGGCTCTTTTTCGTCGTCACCGGCGCGGAAATCAAGGCCGGCCCTGGCGGCCTGCCCGTGCTGGAGACCGCGCCTTATCATATACGTCCTTCCGTCCTTTACGAATCTTGCGCCCGTCTGGTGGAAGGTGAACGAGACGCCGGCGCGCACGCACTGGTCGCGCAGATCCAGTATCCACGAATAGTCGCACGGGCGGGCCCCGTCGCCGGACTCGCCGCCGGCGCTTACCTCCCCGATGAGGCCGTCGAGGTACGGGGACAGGTCGAGCCTCTCAAGGAGCGGCTCCGCCACGATCAGCCTGTGCTTTATCGGCAGCGAGCGGAAGATCGGAAGCCTGAAGTCCGCCCGGTCGCGGTTCTCGACGGTGCAGCCGATTCGGACGTTTTCGTAGCCGTCGCCCCAGTCTGGCGGAAGGCATTCCGGAAGGCGCTCTATGCGCTTCGTGAAGAACACGAAGTCGCAGTCCTGCCTCTCCCTGATCATTCTCCAGCACTCGGGCCGCCATACGTCGGCGTCAGTGAGAAGGAAGTCGGAGGTGAAGCAGGTGTAGACGAGGCTTCCGGAGGGCAGCGAATATCCGCCTCCCCTCCCCCGCCGCACGGGAAGACCGAAGTCGGCGGTGCGCCGGCACAGGCTACTGGCGCCGGGGCTGCCGAAGGCCTCGTCGCGCCTGTAGACGTAGCAGTGCAGGCAGCCCGGGCTCACCCTGGTGCAGCCGTGCCACGGGTTCCAGCTTCGGATCTCCTTTGCGGTTACCGGCATGACGTTCCTCCTCTTTTATTCT
>JAEEJM010000078.1 GCA_016281895.1 Clostridiales bacterium | reverse complement strand
CTCCTTTATTCCGGAGAAAAAGGAGAATGCCCGTATCTGCCTCCCAAGAAACACTTGCTGAGTAAATACTATTACATCGAAGCAAAGTAAAAGCGATCCGGGTAGCGAGGAAATACGATCCATTCTGTACAACAAAAAGCGTGTTTTTGCCCCTCAAAAACGACCCCCGGTCCAATTTTGAGTAGTACCACAGAAAAATCCTCGTCTTCGTACGAGGATTTTTCAATGAAGCCGCCCCTTGCGGGCGGGATAAACCGGCTGATCCCGATTTGATCCGCTTGCGCGGATGAGATCCGCCCCGGCGGCGCGCAGATGAGTATTGCCTTTTTTTCCGTTCCGGTGTATAATCACATATGAAAGGGCTGCCGCGGCGGCGCGGGCTCAGTATCCGGCTATGGGAAGGGAATCGTCGTCCCGGCCCTTGCGTATGGCCACCACCGTGACCGCATAGCTCTTGCGGTCGTTCACGCGTACCGTGACCGTCTCGCCGGCCCGGCGCCCGAGCAGGGCCCTGCCGAACGGGGACTCCTTGGATATGTTGTTCGTGAAGACGTCGTTGCGCAGGGTCGTGACGATCCTGACGGTGTCTGTGCCGCCGTCCTCGGGATAGAGGACGTCGACCTCGTCGAACAGGCCCACCTCGTCCTCGCGGGAATCGGTCGTTATTATGACCGCCGTGGCTATCATGTTCTCGAGATAGCGGATGCGCCCGTTGTTGGCGTTGTACTCGCGCTTCGCGGAGCGGTATTCGTCGTTCTCGCTGAGGTCGCCGTACTCGCGCGTGCGCCGCACCTCCTCGCGCAGTGCGGGTATGCGGGCCTTGCGCTCGGCGATCTCCTCCTTCATTTTTCTGATGTCTATCTCTGTCAGTTCGTCGTGCATCCTGTCCTCCTCCGGGCGACGCCCGCCCCGGCCGAGCGCCGGCCGCACGGGACAACGGATCGGTGCGGCGGCCGTGCCGGCCCGGCTTCTGGGCGGTGTGATCATTATTTCGATATTCAGTAAAACCATATGCAGATGTGCCGCGGACGGCCCGGATCACGGGCCGCGGACGGCGGGAAAGGATTGACCATGAAAGTCGGCGACGTCGATCTCGACAGCTATCCCCACAAGACCGTGCTCATACTCACCCCGAAAAACTACGGATCCGGAGCAGGAGCGACGTTCCCGCCAGGTTCGGAGGCACGGATCAAGGAGATCTACGCCGGCGAGGAACTGGCCGACGAGGACGGCGTCATACCCGACCCCGACGGCACCGTTCTGACCCTGAGGCTGAAGCGGGAGTTCTATCCTTACGGGCGCTGAGACCGCGCGCCTGCGCGCCGCCTTTCCGGTCGCACGATAATGATACCATTTTTTGGGCTGCCAGTCAACCCTGAAGCGCCTGTCGGCCGCGCGCCGGACGAAAAAGAAAAAAAAGTATTGACAGCCGCGCCGCGCGGGTGTATAATGCTTACATTCAAGATAGAGGTCGCGGAAGGCATTATTAACGCGTCACAGGTCCGGCAGGACCGTCACGGCGCGCGAAAGGGCCCTCCGCCGAAACCCCGGTCTGCTGCCGGACGCCGGGGTTGGGACGCGGCATAACATGCCGCGGACTGTCACACCTGGTGTGGAGAGCTATCCTGTGTGCCCGGCTGCCCGGGAAAAGACACACGACGGCTCCGTCGTGTGTTTTTTGTTCGATATCCCGGAACTGAAAAATCAACATATAAGAAAGGGAAGACCGATGAAAAAACTGATCTCCGTAATCCTCGCGGCCCTGATGCTGCTGTCCTCCGTGCTGGCCCTCGCCTCCTGCGGCGGCGTGAACGCCGCCGACGACCTCAAGAAGGTCAAGGCCGCCGGCAAGCTGGTGGTCGGCATGGAATGCGCTTACGCGCCTTATAACTGGGCCCAGCCCTCGGCCAGCGAATACACAGTCAAGCTCTCCAACAACACTTATGCCGACGGCTACGACGTCCAGATCGCCAGAAAGATCGCCGAGTGGCTGAACGTCGAGCTCGAGATCGTCCCCACCGAGTGGGACGGCCTCATCCCATCGCTGCAGAGCGGCAGCATCGACATGATCATCGCCGGGATGTCCCCGACAGAGGACAGGAAGCTCTCCATCGACTTCTCCGACACGTATTTTGACAGCAACCTCGTCATCGTCGTCAAGAAGGACGGCCCCTACGCCGGCGCAACGGAGCTTGCCGGCTTCTCCGGAGCAAAGATCACCGGCCAGCTCAACACCTTCCATTACAAGGTCATCGATCAGATCCCGGGCGTCAACAAGCAGACCGAGCTTCAGGACTTCGCCGCCCTCATCCAGGCCCTCGATTCCGGGGCCATCGACGGCTACGTCTGCGAGAAGCCCGGAGCCGTCTCCGCCACCGCCTCCAACTCCTCGTTCACCTTCGTCGAGTTCGCAGCCGGCAAGGGCTTCGAGTGCGATCCCGCCGATTCCTCCATCTCCGTAGGCCTGCGCAAGGGCAGCTCGCTCACCGCCGAGGTCAACAAGGTCGTCGGCAGCATCTCCGCCACCGCAAGGGAGGAGATGATGAACGCGGCCATCGCCCGCCAGCCCGCGGAATAATAACGCCCGCATCTTTCCCGGCCCCGGCGAGTTATCTCGTCCGGGGCGGGACCTTTTGATTGCATGAACTTTTTTCAGTGGATAGCAAAGCTGGTCTCCGAGTACTGGAGGCAGTTCCTCTCCGGAACGGTGAACACGCTGGTCATGGCCATCGTAGGCACCGCGGTGGGGTTCATAATAGGGCTGCTCATAGCCATCGTGCGCACCGTGCCGGTGGCCCCGGGAGACGGTCCGCTTAAGAAGGCGGTGCTCAAGACCGCGAACGTGATCATGACGGTGTACATCGAGGTCATCCGCGGCACGCCCATGATGGTCCAGGCGCTGATAATCCATTACAGCCTGTTCCAGCGCATAGGCATGCCGTCAATGGCGTCGGCGCTGATCATAATCTCCGTCAACACCGGAGCCTACATGGCCGAGATCGTCCGCGGAGGCATCATATCCATAGGCCGCGGCCAGACTGAGGGAGCGGCCTCCGTCGGCATGACCCATATGCAGACCATGACCCTGGTCGTCCTGCCCCAGGCCGTAAGGAACATAATGCCGTCTATCGGCAACGAGTTTGTCGTCAACATAAAGGACAGCTCGGTGCTCTCCGTCATATCCATTACGGAGCTGATGTTCGCCGCCAAGCAGGCGGGCGGGGCGTACATGCAGTTCGTGCCGTCCTACGTCATATGCGCCGCGGTCTACTTCGTCCTCACTTTCACCATAACTCGCATCCTGCGCTTCCTCGAGAAAAAGATGGACGGCAGCGACAGCTACGTCATCTGCGGCTCCCAGAGCGATCCCGAGGCCGAGGTGAGGATCAGAAAGGAGGACCTGCACAATGGCTGAGAACGGGACCATACTCGAGGTAAGACATCTGCGCAAGGATTTCGGCGAGAACCGCGTCCTTACGGACATAAACCTCTCGGTCGGCCAGGGCGAGGTGCTGAGCATCATCGGCGCGTCGGGCTCGGGAAAGAGCACCATGCTGAGGTGCATCAACCTTCTCGAGACGCCGACCTCCGGCGAGATCCTCTTCCACGGCTGCGATGTTCGCAACATCGGCGGCGGCCTCCAGCGCTACCGCGCCAAGGTGGGCATGGTCTTCCAGTCGTTCAACCTGTTCGAGAACATGAACGTCCTGAGGAACTGCACCGTCGGCCAGATGAAGGTGCTGAAGCGCGAGCGCGGCGAGGCGGAAAAGACCGCGCTCAACTTCCTTGCCAAGGTCGGCATGGACAAGTACATCAACGCGAGGCCGTCGCAGCTGTCCGGCGGCCAGAAGCAGCGCGTAGCGATAGCCAGGACCCTGGCGATGTCGCCCGAGGTCATCCTCTTCGACGAGCCCACGTCTGCCCTCGACCCCGAGACGGTCGGCGAGGTGCTCTCGGTCATGAAGCGCATGGCCGAGGAGGGGTTCACCATGATCGTCGTCACCCACGAGATGGCCTTCGCCAGGGACGTGTCCCACAGGGTCATCTTCATGGACAAGGGAGTCATAGCCGAGGAGGGCACCCCGTCGGAGCTCTTCGGCAGTCCGCGCAATCCGAGGACCCGGGAGTTCCTGTCGAGGTTCCTCGAGGGCTGAGAACAACAGTATCAGACACCGAAACATAAAAAAACCAAACGGCCGGACAGTGTCACGGCCGTTTGGTTTTTTTCAGAAGGCTCGAATAGCCCTTCCCGTACTGTACGCACCTCGATACGCGGCTGAGCGTGGCGGTGGAGATGGACGTCTCCTCCATGACCTGGTTGTAGGTCTTTCCCTCGAGCAGCAGTTTTGCCGCTCTGAGCCGCTCGGACATCTGCTCGATCTCCTTGATCGTGCAGAGGTCGTCCAGGAGCAGAGATATGAGCTCGGGATCGTCAGTCCCGGCAAGCAGGGCGACGAGATCCTGTCTCATGGCGGCCTTTCCGGCGTCGTCCATAGGTAACCTCCTTGTGTTGTGACCTACTTGTGTTCGCGGGCGGTCCGCTGCCCCCGCCGGGGCGACCGCGGCTATATTATACTTCAATTCGCTAAAGTTGTAAAGCGTTTTTCGCAAAAAAGCCGCGCACGGCGGGCGGGGAGGCGCCCCGGAGATCCGCAGACGCATCGTTTGCGGCGGCGAGCCGTTCACAGACCGTCCTGTTCACAGATTTTTAAAAAATCCGAAAGAATCCGGCCAAAAACCGTTGACAAATCCGAAATGTTTTGGTATAATGTCGGCGAAGTTACGGAAAGATGACCGAATCCTGAACAAACTGTTAACGGAGGCGCTTTGAAAGTAGTCAGATGTGAAGCGGGCCATTTTTACGACAGCGAGGTCTTCGAAAGCTGCCCGCACTGCGCGGGATCCGCCGGCGCAGGAAACGGGCGGAGGGGAGACGCCGCGGGAGGCGTCTCAGACGGATCGGACGGCGCGGCCGGGAGCCGTGCGGCTCATGGCTGCCCGTCGGACAAGCATTTCGGCGGAGTCTTAGGCTTTTTTCGGCGCGGCCGGCGCGGAAAAGAAAGCGCGGACCCGGATCACCGCTCCGCACGCAGCGTGTATTTTCCGGTCGGGAGCGGGGATGATACCGATCCCGTCCGTCCGTCCCCGTCCGCGGGTCTCACTGATGGCCCTGCGGGCCCGGCCGGACGTACCCGGCCCCGCTTCGAATGCGAACCTACGGTGCTGCTTTACCGCGGTGCCGGAGAGCAGGCGGAGGATGCCGGGCTGTCTACTGAGCCCGG
>JAEEJM010000077.1 GCA_016281895.1 Clostridiales bacterium | reverse complement strand
TCGTGCTGGCCGACGCCGTCGTGTACTTCTTCACCTGGAGATTCGTCAACCTCGAGACCTACTACTCCATCAAGACGGGCATCGTCACCTACGCCGTGATCCAGAACGTCTTCCAGCACCGCATCAAGAAGGAAAAGATGCAGTTCGCCGTCAAGGACTGCACGCTCATAGCCCCCAAGGCCGCCAGCGAGGACAAGATCGCCGAGTTCAAGCCCGAGATAGTCTACAACGGCCTCTCCGACCCCGACGTCCCCGACGCTTACGTCGCCCTCTTCTGCGACGCCGACGGCAAGCGTGTCGCCTACTATTTCGACGCCACCGCCGAGATGCTTAAGCGCTGCCGCTTCTACAACAGGGAGGCCACCGTCGTCACCCAGGTGAGGTACTGAGCCGTTCCCATGGAAACAACGCAGACGGCACATCCGATCAGGACTTTCCCACCTTTTCCGCCAGAGCCGCGGAGCTCAGCTCCTCGGTGATCTTACAATCTCTGTCCGGCTTATGATCAATCCTCTTAGAAAAAACACGGCGCCCGTCCGCTTCACGGATATCGGGGCGGCGCTGCGGCGCTCCGCCGAGCTTTACCCGGACCGCCCGGCTGTGATCAGCCGCGCGGGCAGATACGCGAGACTCACTTACGCCGAGCTTTCCGGCCTTGCCGGCGCCCTCGGCGCGGGTCTGCGCGCCCTCGGGCTGGGCGGCCGGCACGTGCTCATAGTCGGAGAGAGCTCCGGCGAGTGGGCTCTGGGCTTCCTTGCCGTCGTCTGCGGCCTTGGAGTCGCCGTCCCCGTCGACAGCGCCTCGTCCGCCGGCGAGCTTGCCCGCCTTGCAAAGCTGTCCGACGCCGGTGCCGTGCTGTACTCGGAGAACTGCTCCGCCGCGGCCGAGGCCCTTCCGGGCTCTGTCGTCAAGGTGTGTTTCTCCGCTTTCCCCGAGATCATCCGCAAGGCCCGCAAGGGCGATCCCGCCCCGGCCCCCGCGGCCGTCGACCCGTCCGCCCTGTCGTGCATACTTTTTGCCACCGGGCCCGACGGCGCCCCTCTCGGCGTCATGCACTCGCACTCGACGGTCTGCTCCGACCTTTACGACGCGGCCTGCACGATCAGGCATTCGCATTCGGACGTCTTCCTGTCCCCGCTGCCCCTGCATCACGCCTTCAGCTGCCTCTGCGGCCTTCTGTTTCCGCTCAGCGTCGGCGCCTGCGCCGTCCTCTGCGACGGCCTTGCCGGGCTTGATCGCGAGTGCAGGGCCGTCCGCCCGACCGTAATATGCGCGACTCCGGCCCTGGCGGGGAGCCTCTACAGCAGCATCCTGTCCGGCATCCGCCGCAGGAGCGGCATGGCCGAGGTCATAACGAAGGACCTCGTGTCCCTGACTTACGGCAACCGCCGGCTCAAGCGCCACGTGTTCCGCGAGATACACGACGTCCTGGGCGGCAGGGTGCGGCTCATCGTGTGCTGCGGCTCGCCCGCCCCCGACACGGTCAGGGGCCTGCGCGGCCTGGGCTTCGGCGTCGCCCGCGCCTTCGGCCTCACCGAATGCGTGCCTCTGGCGGCCGTCAACCAGGGCGGCAACTGCAACTACGGCGCCGCCGGGATGCCGTCGCCCTCCTGCCTTGCCGACATCTACGACATCCGCAGGGACGGCACCGGAGAGATCCGCTGCAAGGGCCCCGGCATTATGCTCGGCTATTACGGCGATCCCGACGCCACCGCCCGCGTCATCCGCGACGGCTGGTTCTACACCGGCGTGTACGGCTACAAGGACAAGCACGGCTTCCTGTACGCCATAGGGAGGCGGTCCGGCCTCATAGTCACTGCCTCGGGAAAGAACATCTTCCCCGAGGAGCTCGAGGCCCAGCTCGTCAACAGCCCCTTCGTCTCCGAGGCCGCCGTGGCGGCCTACTTCGACGAGGCGGCCGGCGACCGCGACCTCGTTGCCATCCTGGTACCCGACAGGGCCGCTCTTACCGCGAAGTACGGCAGGGGCTTCCTCCCCGGCCAGGTCGAGGCCGAGCTCGGCGCGGCTGTCGACGCCGTCAACGCCAGGAGCGCGTCGTACAAGCGCCTCTGCTGCTTCGTCGTCAGCGACGCCCCGCTTGCCCGCACGCCCGCTGGCCGGATCGACCGCGCCGGCGCGGCCGAAGGCGCCTTCGCGGAATACAGAAAAAAGATCACGTCCCGCCAGCTCCGCCTGGCCCCCTGAGCCCGTTTCCCGAAGGCCCCCAAGCCCGTTTGCCGAAGGCCCCCTTGGCCCGTTTTTCGAAAGATCCTTCATATAAAACTTTTTCTCTTCAGGAGTATCTCATGCACATCTCGCTCACAGGCCGCCTCGGCAGCGGCAAATCCACCGTTGCCCGCCTGATCTCGTCCACCTACGGCTACGAGATCCACAGCACCGGCACCGCGGTGCGAAAGATCGCCGCCGATCTCGGAATGACCGCGCTCGAGTTCAACCGCCTTATGACGGAGGACCCGAAGTACGACTACATGATCGACGACGAGACCCGCCGCATATCCATCGAGCGGGCCGACGACAAGATCATCTACGATTCCAGGATGGCCTGGCATTTTGCCGTCAGCTCCTTCAAGGTCTACCTCTACGTCCCGACCGAGGTATCCGCGAAGCGCATCCTCGCCGATGAGAGCCGCGGCGACGTCGAGCGCTACTCCGGCGTCGAGGACGCCGTGAAGCAGATCGAGGATCGCATGATGGAGGAAAACCGGCGCTACCGCAAGATCTACAACGTGGATCACCTCGACCTCTCGAACTACGACCTCACCGTCGACACCGAGCACAGGTCCCCCGAGGAGGTCATGGAGCTCATCATGTCCGAGTTCTCCCTGTACTGCGGAGATCCCGGGCGCTACCTCAGAAGGTTCGTCAAGTAAACAATTAACCGCACAGGAGCAGTAAGACATGTACGATGTTATCATTATCGGCTGCGGCGTGACCGGAGCGGCGGTCGCCTATCAGCTCGCGCGGTACGACCTGAGGGTCGGTATAGTCGAGCGGTTCAGCGACGTCGCCTGCGGGGCCACCAAGGCCAACAGCGCCATTATGCACGCGGGCTACGACCCCGCCCCCGGGAAGGTCATGACGCCCCTCAACCTCCGCGGCATCCGCCTCGGGAAGGAGATCGCCCGGAAACTCGACGTCGAGTACCGCCCGCTCCAGTCCCTCGTCATAGCCTTCAGCGAGCGCGACATGGAGACCGTCAGGACGCTCTATGAGCGCGGCCTCGCCAACGGGGTAAACG
Organism: Clostridiales bacterium; assembly: GCA_016281895.1. Classification (GTDB taxonomy): domain Bacteria; phylum Bacillota; class Clostridia; order Oscillospirales; family CAG-272; genus CAG-390. The sequence continues at coordinate 9,505 of JAEEJM010000077.1, read as the reverse complement.
TTAAGATCCTTGACCGCGAGCAGGTACACGCTGCCGAGCCGTCGCTCAATCCCGACGTAATCGGGGCTCTCTGGACCGACGATTCCGCGATAATCAACCCGTGGGAATACGCGACCGCCATGGCGGAGGTCGCGGTGCTGAACGGCGCCGAACTGTTCCTTGAGCACAAGGTTACCGGGATCGTGCGCGACGGCGACGCCCTGACCGTCGTGACCGACCGCGGAGAATTCCGCACGAGATACGTCGTCAACGCCGCCGGCTGCCACGCCGCGGATATAATGAGGATGGTCGGCGACGACCGCCTGACCCAGACCAACTTCCAGGGCCAGTACTTCGTTTTGGACAAGGCCGAGGGCGCGAAGGTCAATTCGGTCATCTTCGGCTGCCCGGACGAGAAGGGCTTCAAGGGAATACTGGTCTCGCCGACCGTGCACGGCAATCTTATAGTCGGCCCCAACTCCGACCCCGTCGCCAGCGCCGAGACCCTGGGCACGGACGCCGCGACCCTCGACCGCATCAAGGCCAGCGGGCTGCGCTACGTTCCCTCGATAAACTTCCGCAACGTTATACGCCAGTACGCCGGCGTCCGGCCGACGACCAACGTAAAGGATTTCGTGATCGACGTCAGCCCCGCGTGCGGCAGGATGATAAATCTCGCCTCCATGGCGTCGCCCGGCCTGTCTGCCGCCGCCGCCGTGGGCGAGAGGGCCGCGGAACTGCTGGCCGGCGCCGGACTTGAGCTGAGGCCCAGAGCATCTTTCAGCGACAGCAGGCCGCCCGTGGTCCGCTTCGCCTCGCTCGACGCCGAAGGCCGTCGCGCCGTCATTGAAAAGAACCCGCTGTACGGCCGCATCATATGCAGATGCGAGACCGTGACGGAGGGCGAGATCGTCGACGCGATAAACCGTCCCATCCGTCCGCGCACGCTCGACGCCGTGAAGCGCCGCTGCAGGGCGGGAATGGGCCGCTGCCAGGGCGGGTTCTGCTCGCCGAGGGTCCACGAGATCCTGGCGCGCGAGCTCGGCGTGAAGATGGAGGACATCCGCCTCACCGAGGAGGACTCCTTCATCATAACCGGAAAGACAAAGGAATGAGAGGTGCCGGCGTGAAACATTATGACGTTATTGTTATAGGCGGAGGTCCCGCCGGCCTGGCGGCCGCGGTGTCCGCGTGCGACAAGGGCGCCGGGAGCGTGCTCGTCATCGAGCGCGACAGGGTCGTCGGCGGCATCCTCAACCAGTGCATACACAACGGCTTCGGCCTCCATTACTTCAAGGAGGAGCTCACCGGCCCCGAGTACGCCGGCCGCTTCGCCGAAATGGTCCGCAACACCCGCGCCGAGGTCGTCACCGACACCATGGTGCTCGATATCAGGGCCTCCGCGGACGAAAGGGTCGTCAGCTGCATAAGCGCTGAGGAGGGCTACCGCGAATACGGCGCGGGCGCCGTCGTGCTCTGCATGGGCTGCAGGGAGCGGACCCGCGGAGCCATTGCCATCCCGGGCGACAGGCCCGCCGGCGTGCTCACGGCCGGGACCGCCCAGCGCTACGTCAACATCGAGGGCTATATGATCGGCCGCAGGATCGTCATCCTCGGCTCGGGCGACATCGGCCTCATAATGGCCCGCAGAATGACGCTCGAGGGCGCGAAGGTCCTTGCCTGCGTCGAGCTCTGCCCCTATTCCAACGGCCTCAACCGCAACATAGTCCAGTGCCTCAACGACTACGGCATACCGCTCTACCTCGCCCACACCATAACGGGCATCACGGCCGAGAACGGACGGGTGGCATCGGTCACCGTGTCGAAGGTCGACGGCGGCCGCCCGATCCCGGGCACCGAATTCACCATCGACTGCGACACCGTCCTCCTGTCGGTCGGCCTGATACCCGAGAACGAGCTCACCCGCGGGGCGGGCATCGAGATCGACCGCCGCACCAACGGCCCTGTCGTGTACGAGGACATGATGACCATGACGCCCGGCGTGTTCGCCTGCGGGAACGTCGTGCACGTGCACGACCTCGTCGACTTCGTCACCGCCGAGGCCATGAAGGCCGGCGCGGCGGCCGCCGAGTTTGCCGCCGGAAAGCGGGTAGAGGGAGAGGTCATCGAGGTCCGCGGCGGCGACGGCGTCAACTACACCGTCCCGCAGAGGATCCGCCCCGGCAACGCCGGCAGGGCAGCGGAGATCTTCTTCCGCACCAACCGCCCGCGCGGCGAATCGGTCATAAAAGTCACGTCGGGCGACAGGAAGATCGCCTCCTTCAGGCGCGAGCACATGGCCCCCGGCGAGATGGAAAAGATCATCGTTCCGGCGGTCCTGCTGGCCGGAGCGTCCGGGAGCATTGAAGTATCGGTGGAGACCACCGGGGAGGCCTGAAAATGAAAGAACTTATCTGCATAGTGTGCCCGAAGGGCTGCCACCTAAGAGTCGACGAGGAGAACGGCTACGCCGTCACAGGCAACGGCTGCGAACGCGGAGCCGAGTACGGCAGGAAGGAACTGACCGACCCCAGGCGGGTTATCACGTCCACCGTGAAGATCGAGGGCGCCGTCTGCCCCCGCTGCCCGGTAAAGACCGACGTCGCGATACCCAAGGCCCTCATCTTCGAGGCCGTGAAGCTGCTTGACGGCGTCGTGCTGAGATCGCCCGTGGCACCCGGAGACGTCGTGCTCGCGGACGTCCTCGGAACGGGCGCGAACTTCGTGGTGACGAGAAAACTCTGAGCGGAGGTACCTGCATAATGAAGGCATCATTCAGGATCATAAGAAGCGTCGCGTCGCTGGCGGCGGCCGCCGCGCTGATAGCGGGCGCGATCCTAATGCCGGCGTGCTCATCTCCGGCCGGGGGACCCGGCGAAAGTGGCACGACGGGGGTCCCCTCCGTTACCGAAGCGGCGCCGGCCGGCGTCGTACTTATAGAAAACGGCAGGTCCTCCGTCAGGATAGTGGTCCCGGACACCACCGGCAGAGTCAAGACCGAAGAGGACGAGATGAACTCCGCCGCGGCCGTCGCGCTGAAAAAGGCCCTTGAGGCCTTCATATCCGATGGAGATCAGCCCATGGGCTCAGACTGGGTACTGAACGGGACCCACGACCCCGAGGCGCTCGAGATACTGATAGGAAAGACGGAATACGAAGAAGGCCGGGACGACATGGAAAAGGTCTCGTCCGGCGGATACATGGTCAGGATCTACGGACGAAAGATCGTCGTTTTCGCCCGAAGCGGGGACGCGTACACGGAGGCCGTCAGAAAGTTCGGCGCGCTGCTCTCCGAACACGCGAATGACACCGGTTCCGGCATCACCGTTGAGATCCCGCCCGAAGAGCTTGATTTTTCCGGCCGGTCTTCCGACATAATCGCTGCGGTGCCTTCGCCGGCAGACGTCGTCTACAGCACCGTATACAATTCCGGCGAGGGGTGCCGGGAGCTCATTTACCGTAACGCGTCGCCGGAAAAGTACAGGAACTACGTCGCCCTGCTGAAGGAGTCCGGCTTCACCTTCTACGCGTCGCACGAGATAAAGAGGAACTGTTTCTCGACTCTCTACAGCGCCGAAGTCACGGTCACCGTATGGTACTACGGCAACGAGCGTCAGCTCAGGATCATAGTCGAACCGTTCTCGCAGGCAACTCTGATAGGGACCGAGGCGGACAACGTCTTCACCAGAGTGACGACCCCGGCCCTCACGATGCTGGGAGTGAGCTACACCAACAGTTACGGGGACACTATGGAGCACGGAATGTGTTTCCTCATCCGTCTCTCGGACGGGCGCTTTATCGTGATCGACGGAGGCTTCAACCGCGCCGAACACGCGAACTCTCTGATCGGAGCCATAAAGGACCAGGCCGCGGAGTATACGACGGACGGGAAGTACACCATAGCCGCGTGGATCGTGACCCATTCGCACGAGGACCACAACGCCCTTCTCAACGGGCGCTACAAGGACATAATGAAGGCCGGGATCACGGTCGAGAGGGTGATACTCAACTTCCTTGACAAGGATGAGATGAAGCGCTGCATAGAAGAGTGGCCGATCAACTGGAGCACGGGAGAGACCGACACCTGGGCGGGGACCTACCGGGCGATAACCGGCCTCGGAGCCGATCAGGTGGTCGCGCACGTCGGACAGGTCTTCTGGTTCGCCGATCTGAAGATCGAGGTCCTCTACACGCTCGAATGCATTGCCCCGGAGGCGGCCGACGCGATGAACTCGACCTCCCTGATAATGAAAATGACCTTCACCGATCCCGCCACCGGACAACAGATGGTGTATATGTCGCTCGGCGACGCGACCGGAAAGGCCCTGAACCATCTGACTAAGATGTACGGCGACTATCTTAAGACCGACGTCCTTCAGCTTGCCCACCACGGAATGGTCACCTTCGGCTGGGTCGAGGGCACCATAGCCGCGTACAATGCCATGGCTCCGACGGTCCTGCTCTGGCCCGTGGGCGAGGGCGATTACCCCAAACTGCTGGACAAGAGCTACAACCGCAGGGCGTACGATCCGGCGTACAATCCGAACATAAAGGAAGTTTACGTCGGCGGCCCGGTCGGCCGCATGACGATGCTCCTGATGCCGTATACCCTCGGCACGGCGAAGGTCATCCAGCCGTCGGAGCGGAAGTAAAGAAGCGCCCTGCGGGGCGCTGATGAAGTTGCCCGCTGCGCGCGCAAATGAAGTTGCCCGCTGCGCGGGCAAATGAAGTGCCGCCTGCGACGGCAAACAGGGCGGTCCTCATGGCTTTCATGAGGACCGCCTTGTTTCTTCAGTTTTCCTGTTTTTCCGAGTCTTCCGGTCTCTCCGCGTTTTCGGCGTCCAGACGGGCGTTTTCCCGTTTCCAGGTGTAGTATTCGTTGACGAGCGACGTGTACCCGAGCGACTTCAGCTTTCTGTATGAGACCGCGTAGTTGCCCTTGTAATGTCTTCCGCTGTACAGATAGCGGAGGTAGCGGACCATGTGCCGGTCGATCTCGGCGAGCCCGTCGGTGACCGTTATGACGGGGAAGTAGAAGCGGGTCCAGGTGAAGTCGTTGCTTCCGGACAGGTCGTACAGCTTTTCGTCCATGCTCCGTATGAGCGTCCTGGCCGCCTTCTCGAAGGAGTAGCCCTTCCGGTCCCTGCGGCGCATGACGGACCTCGCCTTACGGCGGATCTTGTCCTTCATCTTGCCGACCGTCACGGAGGACAGGTCGACGCTGCCGTCCTTCCAGCGGAAGCCGAGGAACTCGAAGCCGTCGCCGGGGTCGTAGAAGAAGACCTTCTTCGGGTTCACCTCGAGCCCCTTCTCCTCAACGTGCCGCAGAAATCTCCGGTAGTATTCGTCCCGCTGTTCCGCGCTGTCGGCAAAGACCAGGACGTCGTCCGAGTACCTGAAATACGGTATTCCCTCGTCCCGGAAGAGCAGGTCCAGGCTCAGAAGGTAGAAGTTGGCAAAGAACGAGGCCAGCGGCACGCCGGCCATGGCCCCGCGCCGCTCCTCTATGATCTCCCCGCCGTACCTGCAGCGGTCGCGGAGCAGCAGCCTTCCGAAAAAGGCGAGCAGTTCGGGGTCGTCGTCCACGGTGTCCGCCAGTACGTCGAGCAGCCTCCCGGCCGGGATGGAGTTGAAATAGTCGCGTATGTCCGCCTTGAAGACGTATTTGTCCCGGATACCGGGTATCGAGCGGATCCTGCGGAAGACCGTGGCCGCGGTGACGCCCCTGCGGAAGGAGAAACAGCCGTCGCTGAGGCGGCCGTCGTATCTGTAGAGCAGCGAGGCCAGGAGCTTGAGCATCCAGGTCTCGTTCTCCGGGAAGCAGTAGACCGTGCGCTTTTTTGACGAGCCGGCCTTGCTGATGATCAGCTTGTCGGGGACGTCCGGCTCGGGGGTCGAGAGGTATCTCTTTTCGTCGATAAAGGCCCTCAGCGAGGCGGCTTCCGAGCGGGTGAGCCGGCCGCCCGATGTCCTGGAGGCGTAAAACTCCTCCCAGACCTCCTCTTTTTTTAGTTCATCAAGAAGACTCATATGTGACGCGCCGCCGTCGCGGCGAAAAAAACGGCCGGCTGACCGCGCTGAAGCCGCCGGGCAGATGCTGCTCAGGGTCATCCGGCGCGGCGCCGGCCTTCGTTATAAGAGGAAAGAGAAAAAGCTTTGAAGTAAGAAGTTTCTTACGATACCGGACGGTATGCGGCCCGGCTGCCTGCAAAGCCTGGAAAAAGGGCCGCACTGAGTCCGCCGCAGGCGCATACGATGCGTTTCTCTTTCCGCGGAAGGACAAAGGTGAAGCGTACTGATCCGCCGGGCGGATCCGCGCGGCGCAGGGGCCGGACGGAGAGGGCCGGACGGAAGAGCGGGGAAGATCCGGCGCTCAGAGATACTTATGGAGCCGCTGTTTGATGTATACGGTCTTGTTGGGGTCGTGGCAGATGAAGTTGATCATGGGGATGCCCTTCTTAGCCGCCTCCTCCTTCGACCAGCGGTATTCGCGGTGCGACGCGGTCGTCTTGCCGATCAGCATCATGAACAGCTTGGGCTCGTCGCCGCTGTAGACGGCGATGGAGTAGTTCATGAACTTTCCGGTGCCGCCGATGGTGTGCGGCGACACGTCCTCTTTCACCGTGTAGGAGGGGAACTCGCTGGCAAGCACCGCCAGGATCCTGGCCCTGCAGGTCGGGCGGTCGCACTCGCCTTCGAATATGTTGTCGTCGTCGACGAAACCGTCGGCCTGAGACGCGGCGGCAGTCACGGGCTCTTCCTTCTTAGGCTCGGGCTGCGTCTCTTTCTTTGTCTGGGCGTTGGGGTCCTTGGGGAGCTGATCGGAAAAGGCCTGAAGTTCCTTGGCCAGTTTCATAAGCGAATCTAAGATTCCCATCCTGAGGTCTCCTTCTGCCGTCGGGCGGCGGATCTAAATACTATCCTGACGCATAGTTCAAAACTATTATAGCATGCCGGAACGGCTTTTGCAACAAAAAAACGGCCCGATATGGACATATTTTGGATTCTGTTGTATAATTATTCCCGCCGCACGGGGTGAAATGTCCCTCCTAAGGCGGCCGGAAAGGACGGAAATGAAAAGAAACCGGCTCACGCTGACACTATACTGGCTGCTTCAGTTCACCTGGGGACTGCCGCAGAGTCTCTGCGGTCTGCTGCTTTTCCTGGGTCTGCTGGTCTGCGGACCGCGGCGCAAGCTGTGCGTCTTTCACGGCGCGGCCGTGATTCACTGGAGGTTTCCCTACAGCATGGCGCTCGGCCCGTTCATTTTCTTCGGCCACGGGGGCACGTCGGTCGAGACCGCGGCCGCTGTCCACGAATGGGGGCACACCGTTCAGTCTGTCATACTTGGCCCCCTGTATCTGGCTGTGGTCGGTCTGCCGTCCGCCCTGTGGTGCCTGCTTCCGCCGTTCAGAAGGCTCCGCAGGACGTCCGGGGTGAGATATACCGATCTCTACTGCGAAAAATGGGCCAGCCGGACGGGCGAGCGCCTGACCGGAACGCCGGCCCTCTGGATCTGAGTCGCGCAGGCAATGACGGATCTCACTCTGACGAAGATCTGAAATAATAACGCGGATCTCATAAAAGTCGCCGCCCGGGACCGTTTCGGTCCCGGGCGGCTCCTGTCTTGTGCGGGGCGGCGCTTATCGTGTCAAATGCGCGAAGGTGCCCGCCGCCTTATCTTCTGTTTCCTCTGAAGATCAGAAGGATACGAAGCAGCTGAAGCACCGAGGTGAAGAGCGAGGCGACGTAAGTCAGTGCCGCCGCGTTCAGCACCTTTCGGGCGCCCGTCAGCTCGCTGCCCTGCAGCATGTACGACGAGCCCAGGACCGCCAGCGCTCGCCTTGAGGCGTTGAACTCGACGGGCAGCGTAATGAGCTGGAAGGCAATGACGGTGCAGAAGAGAATAATGCCTATTTTGGTGAGGTCGGCGTAGCCGAAGGCAATGCCCAGTACTATTACCGGCCACGACAGCCACGATCCGATCCTGGCGACGGGGACGGAGAGCGACCTCAGCTTCAGCGGGACGTAGTCCTGCGCGTGCTGGATCGCGTGTCCGCTCTCGTGCGCGGCCACGCCTATGGCGGCCACCGACGTCGATCCGTAGACCGACTCGGACAGCCTCAGCACCTTGGCCGACGGATCGTAATGGTCGGTCAGGCTTCCGCTGACGCGCTCGATCCTGACGTCGGTGATCCCGGCGCTGCGCATTATGGCCAGCGCCGCGCTCTCGGCTGTCAGGCCGCGGGACGAGATCACCTTGCTGTATTTGTTGAAGGTGGACCGCACGTTGGCCGAGGCGATCATGCTGATCACAAGGCCGATTATGACAAGTATGTAGGTGTTGTCCCAGTACATATTATTCCTCCGGGACGGGACCGGTCGCTACCGGGGCCGCGTCAGAAATCGAATTCGGGCTCTTCAGCGCCGGATCCGAACTCCTTCTCTATATCTTCGGCGTTCTTCTGAACGTCCTCGATGAAGTCCTCGAAATCCTCCTCTTTCATGGTGAGGATGTCGGTGTACTTGGAGGGAGCGGACGGGGCCTTTGCCTTTGTGTTGACGATGACGGAGAACTTGCCGGGAAGCTCGACCTTTTCGCCGTCGGCGGACACGGAATCCAGGGTGACCGTGTGGGTGCTTCCGGACTTCTTATAGGTGAGTTTTACGGTGTATTCGGTCCTCCCGTCGTCGAAGGTGATCTTGACCGAACCGTCGGACTTAGTGTACTTGAGCGAGAACTCGGGCATGCTGCCGGCGTTCTTGGAATCGAGGACGCACTTGAACTCGTCCTTGCTGTTCTCGGTGACCTTGAGCCATACGTACATGGCGTCGGAGCCGTCGCGCTTGACGGTTACCTTGAGGCCCTCGAAGGTCTTGAACTCCTTGCCGAGTTCGACGGCGTAGGTGGTCTTGTTGCCGTTGTCGTCGCGGATGATCAGCTCGGCCTTCATGATGGCGCCGGAGCTCTTGTTGAGGTAGTATCTGACGGTGACGGTCAGATCGCTGTCCTCGAGGTCGTCGACAAGGTCCTCGACCTCGTCGTCGATCTTGTCGTAGAGATCGCCGACGTCTTCGAAGCCGATATTCAGCGTGATGATGTTGTCGGAGATGTACTTCTTAAGCTCGGAGTCGCTCTTGGCGTCCTTCCAGAAGCTCTGGACGGCCTTGGAGATGGCTTTGCTGTCGAGCTTTACGGTGACTGCGGTGCAGGGGACGTCGGACTCGTCGAAGATCTTGACTTCGGTGTTCTCCTTCTCGTACTCGGCGTTGTCGGCAATGGTCTTATACAGCTTCTTTGCGTATTTCTCGTAGAGCTTATTGCCGTCCTTTTCGAGCTTGGAGAGGTTGTTGATCTTGTCGATGGCGTTGTTGACCTGCTCGGTCATCCTTTCGGACAAAGCGTAGTCGGTGTCGCTGTCGGTGTCGAATACGGACTTCTTGAGGTTCTCTTTGGCCTTGGCGAGGTTGATGCCGTAGGCGTCCTTTCCGAGCAGCTGCTCGAACTGGACGACGGCGGACTTGG
>JAEEJM010000076.1 GCA_016281895.1 Clostridiales bacterium | reverse complement strand
GAGATCGACCTGTTCGAGGGCCAGTACGAGGTCCCGAACGGCATGGCGTACAACTCTTATCTCATAAAGGATGAGAAGATCGCCGTGATGGATTCCGTCGACCGCAGGTTCACCCACGAATGGCTGGACGGGATCGAGAAGGTCCTGGACGGCCGCTCGCCCGACTATCTCGTGGTCCAGCACATGGAGCCGGACCACTCCGCAAACATCGTAAACTTCATGAAGACCTATCCGTCCGCCGCGGTCGTGGCCTCGGACAAGGCCTTCCGCATGATGAAGAACTTCTTCGGGACCGAGTTCGAGGACAGAAGGCTCGTCGTCGGCGACGGAGACACGCTCGCGCTCGGGCGGCACACGCTCACCTTCCGCACGGCCCCCATGGTGCACTGGCCCGAGGTGCTCGTTACCTACGACAGCGCCGACGGCGTGCTGTTCTCGGCCGACGCGTTCGGCAAGTTCGGCGCCCTTGACGCCGACGAGGACTGGGCGTGCGAGGCCAGAAGGTACTATTTCGGCATCGTCGGCAAATACGGGGCCCAGGTCCAGCGCCTGCTGGCCTCCCTGGCTCCGCTCGACATCAGGACGATCTGCCCCCTGCACGGCCCGGTGCTGTCCGGGAACCTCGGCTATTATATCGGCCTGTACAAGACCTGGTCCGCCTACGAGGCCGAGACCGACGGCATCTTCATCGCCTACACCTCCGTCTACGGAAACACCCGCAAAGCCGTTCAGATCCTGGCAGAAAAGCTCAGGGCAAAGGGCTGCCCCAAGGTGACCGTGACTGACCTTGCCAGATCCGACATGGCCGAGGCCGTCGAGGACGCGTTCAGATACGGGACGCTCGTCCTTGCCACGACGACCTACAACGCCGAGATCTTCCCGTTCATGAGGGAGTTCATAAACCACCTCACCGAGCGCGGATTCCGCAACAGGACCGTGGCCATGATTGAGAACGGTTCGTGGGCGCCTCAGGCGATCAAGGTCATGAAACGGATGCTGGCCGACTGCCGCGACATCAACTACGCCGTCAACAACGTGACCGTCATGTCCGCCCCGGACGGGGAGACGGGCGAAAAGCTCGAGGCCCTGGCCTCGGAGCTCTGCCGCGAATACGCCGCGCGCTCCGGAGAGGCGGTCAACCGCAACGACCCGACCGCTCTGTTCAACATAGGCTACGGCCTGTACGTGGTGACGTCGAACGACGGGCGCAAGGACAACGGCCTCATCGTCAACACGGTGAGCCAGGTGACCAATTCCCCGAACCGGGTGGCGGTCTGCATCAACAAGCAGAACTACTCCCACCACGTCATAAAGCAGACCGGGATCATGAACGTCAACTGCCTGTCAGTTGACGCACCGTTCTCCGTCTTCGAATCCTTCGGCTTCCGCAGCGGAAGGAACGTCGACAAGTTCGGCGACGAACCGAGGCTCCGCTCGGAGAACGGACTGGTCTTCCTCCCGAAGCACATCAACGCCTTCATGTCGCTCAAGGTCGAGCAGTACGTCGACCTGGACACCCACGGCATGTTCATCTGCTCCGTGACCGAGGCAAGGGTCATCTCCGACCGGGAGACCATGACCTACACCTACTACCAGAAGAACGTCAAGCCGAAGCCCGAGACCAAGGGCAAAAAAGGCTACGTCTGCAAGGTGTGCGGCTACGTCTACGAGGGCGACGAGCTCCCGGAGGACTTCGTCTGCCCGCTCTGCAAGCACGGAGCGGCCGACTTCGAGCCCGTCGGCTGACGTCAGGCTGTCCGGACATACTGTGAGGAGACGGGCCGGATCCGCGCCGACGGCGGGGATCCGGCCCTGTATATGCAATGAAAGAACCGTCATGCGGGAGCTGTTCCAAGACAGACCCCGGGACCGTCGATACCGGCAGATTTACTGCAAAGCTCGACGGCTATTACCGCTCCGACGACCTGGCCGGGGCGGGGGCCCATCTTGATTACTGGGAGAGCGAGGCCCGCAGGCTCGGCGACCGCCGGGCCCTTCTGACCGTGCTCAGCGAAAGGCTCGGCTACAGCCGGAGGACCGGCGACCGCGAAGGCGGACTCAGGGCCGCCGGTGAGGCCGGGGATCTGCTGCGCGAACTGGCTCCCGGCGGGCTGTCGGGCGGGGTCGTTCGCGTCAACATCGCCACGACGCTCGGCGCCTTCGGCCGACCCGACAGGGCTGTCGCGATTTACGCCGAGGCCGAGCGGATCTTTGCCGCCGCAGGGGCGGGGAGGACGTACGAATATGCCGCCCTGCTCAACAACAAGGCGGCGTCGCTATGCGACCTCGGACGTACGGACGAGGCAGAGGAATGCATGAACGGGGCGATCGGGATACTCGAGGACGAGGGGCGGCACGACGGGGAGATCGCCGTGTCTCTGGTCAGCCTTGCGCACCTGCTGTACGACAGGGACGGCGAGGCCGCCGCGTCGCGCGTCGAGAGCATACTCGACCGGGCGTGGGAGTGCGTGAACTCGCCGCGCCAGCCCCGCGACGCGAACTACGCGTTCATCCTGACCAAGTGCGCTCCTGCCTTCCGCTATTTCAAACGGGAGGACGAGGCCCGGGCCATGGAGGACGTCGCCGCCGACATATACGGAGGTGCCGTGTGAAGGGGCTCGAACTTGCCAGGACGTATTACGAGCAGTGCGGCAGGCCCATGCTGGAGCGGGATTTTCCGGAATATCTGGACCGCATGGCGATCGGCCTCGCGGGGCACGGATCGGAGTGCTACGGCTACGACGACGGCATCTCGACCGATCACGATTACGAGCCCGGCTTCTGCATCTGGCTCGGCGAGAGCGACGACCGGGAGTTCGGCTTCCGGCTCTTCCGGGCGTACGGCCGCCTGCCGCGCGAGTTCATGGGCGTCAGGATGCGCGAAGCGAGCCTGTTCGGCTCGGGGACGCGCGGCGTGCACACGATCGAAGAGTACTACAGATATTACCTCGGGTCGCCGGAGCCGCCGGAGACGCTTGCCGGCTGGCTGGCCGTCCCGGACAGCGCCCTTTGCGAGGCCGTGAACGGAGAGGTCTTCTCTGATCCTTCCGGACGCTTTTCCGGGATCAGACGCGCGATAAAAGAGGACAGGCCCGAGGACGTCCGCCTGAAAAAACTGGCGTCCGAAGTGATCTTCATGGCCCAGACCGGGCAGTACAACTACGGCCGCTGTCTCGATCACGGCGAGACGGCGGCGGCGGCCGCGGCGCTGGCGGATTTTGCCTCGCACGCGGCCAGGGCGGCGCATCTGCTGTGCCGCACTTACGCGCCCTATTACAAATGGCTTTTCAGAAGTCTGCGCGGCCTGCCGCGGCTGAGCTTTCTGGCGGACGACGCCGATCTCATGCTGAAATCGCCGGCCGACCGGGAGACTGCGTCCGCGCTGATCGAGAAGATATCGTCGGCCGTGGCCGCCGATATACGGGACCAGGGGCTGTGCGACTGCACGGACGCCTACCTTGAGCCTTATGCATACGGCATAACCGAGCGCATCGGGGACGCCTCGCTGCGCAACTCACCGGTCATGCTCTGACGTATCCGGCGAACCTTCACCGTTTTACAGAATAAAAGAGGAGGAACGTCATGCCGGTAACCGCAAAGGAGATCCGAAGCTGGAACCCGTGGCACGGCTGCACCAGGGTGAGCCCGGGCTGCCTGCACTGCTACGTCTACAGGCGCGACGAGGCCTTCGGCAGCCCCGG
>JAEEJM010000006.1 GCA_016281895.1 Clostridiales bacterium | reverse complement strand
GGCTGTAAACAGTCCCGGTCAAAAAGCGTCCGGAAGTGAAGAACTTCCGGGCGCTTTTTCATTCGGACGCACATCGCCGCCGCTCCGGGGAGCGGCGGCGATGTGTTTCTCCGCTCCGGGGAGCGGCGATGTGCTCTTCCGCGCCGGGACGTCTCCGGGCCGGACGCGGGTCAGTATTTGGAGATGGGATCCACCTTTTCGCCTTTTATGACTCTGGCGGCGTCGGTCACGATCTTGTCGGTGAACGAGCGGAGCACGTAGAACTCGGCCGTCCCGCCGTTGACCGTTATGAGCGAGCGGCGCTCGGAGTAGGGATAGTATCTGAATACGTACTCGGGGACCTTGGAGTAGCAGGTCTTCACAGTTATGACGGTCTGGCACTCGGAATCCGGGACCGACACGGTCTGCCGGATCTTTTCGTCGCTGAGGCCGTACTGTCCGTCGTGCGCGTTGCCCTCGAGCGAGGCGTAAAGCAGGGACTGGTAGAACTTGCGGAACATGGACATGCCGTAGCGGAGATAGGTCTCGGAGTGGCCGTCGGGATCCCTGATCGTTATGTAGTTGGCGTCGACGGAGATCTGGGTCCCGTCCGCCGCGTCGATGTAGCCCGTGAGCACCGTGACCTCGTTGCCTATCGCGTTCTTCACCTTCTTTGCCGCCGTCAGGGTGCCGTAGTTGCCCTTCGAGTCCTTTACGGTGATCTTTTCGGCGTTGACGGTCCACAGGTAGCCGTTCTTGTCGGTGACTACGACCTGCGAGATGCTCTGCATGGTGTTGCCCTTGCTGTCGCTGCAGTACACGGTCATGTCGGTGGAGGAGATGGTGGTGTTCTTTTTGGCCTCCTCGGAGTACGTCGGGTTGGACATGGAGTCGGACTTGGAGTTGTCCATCCAGAAGTGGTAGGTCTCGCCGTCGGCCTCGACTATCACCTCGGTGGCCCAGGCGATGTTCATGTCGAAGTAGGCGGGATCGACCCAGTCGGTGAGGTCGTAGTCGAGGAACAGCAGCTGGTCCGCGTTGACCTCGACGATCATGTCGTACAGGGCCGAGGTGAGGTAGCGGGTGTTGTTCTCGGTCTTGCGGCTGATCAGTATGTTGTGCTCGATGTTCTGGAACTCGAAGTAGATGAGGAACTCGGGATCGTCCAGGCCGTAAGCGGCCAGCTTCTCATCGGTCAGGTCGAGCTCGCGGCAGCCCTCGTAATACATGGCGTAGAAGGACTGGAGCGCGGCGTTTGTGTTCTCAGTGTTGACAAGGTAGTTCTCGGGGTAGGTCAGGTAGAAGGAGCGGGTGTGGTAGAAGGTGCCGAACCTTTCGTCCATATCCCAGAAGGTGAAGCTGACGACGGGCATGGGGGTGTAGGACTCGTCCGCCTCGGACTTTGCCAGCTCCTCGCCGCGGAAGATCATGAAGTTCCGGACGTCGAAGTAGGTGGTGGCCGTCATAGGATAGCACACTATGGGCGTCACGAAAGTGGTCAGCGGCTCTTCGAGGACGTTGGCGATGTCGCCCGCGTTCTGCACTGTGTCGTACATCGTGATGACCGTGCCGGCGACGCTGTAGTCCATGATGTAGACCGCGTCGCGCTCGGTGTACTTGACGTAGCAGCCGTCGCCCGAGGGGGTCTCGTCGCCGATGTAGACGGTGTAGGAGTTTCCGTTGACGTCCGTCATGCGGAACCAGGAGGGCGAGTAGTTGTAGTCGTTGCCGTCCTCGTCCTTGCGGACCTCGTCGGCAAGGCCGTATTCGTGGTATTTTCCGTCATCGGCCTTGATCGGGTCCTTGATCTTCTGTATCGTGAGCGAGTAGCCGCAGCTGACGCACAGCGAAGAGAAGATGGTCACGGAGTAGGGGTAGGTCTCGTAGCCCTTTATGACGAAATCGTCGTCGGAGTTGCGGTAGAATGTGAAGGTGCCGTACCTGTTGTGCACCTCGATCTGCTGGGTGTTGTCCTGCGACACGTGGCGGTACATGAGCAGCCTGTCGGCGGTGCCGACGGACTCGCCCTCCTCGGTGTCGACCACGGCAATGACCTTGTAGCTGCCGGATTCGGGATCGACCTCGACGAGCGTACTGAGCTTGGTCGTAACGTAATAGCCGTCTTTGGTGACGTCGAGCATGCTGCCGTCCGGGTCATACATTGCGTACCGGCCGGCCTCCTTCTTGATCTTGTACTTCTGCCCGTCGAAGTCGGTGAAGGTGAATATGCCCACTATGTAGTTCACGTAGATGAGCGCGGGTATCAGCAGCAGGATGAAGATCACGCCGGCAATGATCAGCCTGCGCTGGGTCTTCAGCACCGAATGTCTTTTGCGGCGCGTCTCGCGGTGGCGCTCCGAGGAGCTCGGCCCGGAGGAGCCGGTCTCTTCGATGATCGGTTCGTTTTCCGTCATGCGTATTTTCTCCTTACGAGCACGTAGATGCCGAAGCCGAGCGCTATGACGGCGGGCGCGGCGATGAGCACGGCGGTCCACTGGTTGGCCTCCGCCGTCGTGATGTTCTCCATCGTGGTGGAAGCGAAGGGTTTGTGGTCGAGGTTGGCTATGGCGATGTCCTTGCCGACGGCGCGCAGGGCGCTGAGCATGAGGTCGGTGTTGCCGTAGGTGTTGGACTGGAGCAGCTTCCTGGAGAGGAAGTCGGTGGAGCCGCAGGCCAGCACGTAAGAGTAGTCCTCGTTGGTGTTGTCGACCATGCGGGCCTCGCGGGTTATGGTCATGAGATGGAAGGGATCGTTTGTCGTGGAGGTGGCGACGGTCTCGCCGTGGGCGATCTCGGTCGCGCCGGGGAAGGCGTTGAAGACGTCGCCGATCATGCGGCCGACGCCGTTCGAGTAGTATTTGTAAACGGTGTACTCTATGACGGAGGTGGTGTCGTTGGTGACGGCCTCGGGATAGTACTTGGAGCCGAAGGTGATGCCCATGCAGTTGGGGAAGATCACCTTGGGAGGATAGGTGGTGCGAAGATCGCTGTGCAGCGAGGCGCCGATGCCGTAGGCCGTGTAAGCGCCCACAAGGCCGAGCCCGTCCTGGGTGATGGAGTTGAGGCCGTCCTTCACCGTGCAGCCGGTGGTCATGCCGAGGGCGTTTGTGCTGCGGTCGAACACGATGCCCCACTCCTCAAGGTACTCCTCGAGGTTGGGGAGCACGGGCGAGGACGGATTCATGAACACCATCATGGCGTTGGTCCCGTCCAGGAAGCGGTCGATCTTCTCGATCTCGTCCTTGTCGGAGATGCCGTCGTTGACGAGGAAGTCGTCCTTGGGATCGTAGACGAACAGCAGGCGGCAGTCCTCGGGGATCTCCTCGTTCGTGAGATCGATGAACTGGAGCTTGTAGCCGGCGTCGGTGAGCAGCCCGATGATCTCGGAGTTCTTTGACGCGTCGGCCTCGGTGACGAAGGGCTCGCCGTGTGAGTAAGTGATGCAGCAGATGGGGGCCTCGGCCCTCGTGACGGCCAGGATGCCCGCGCAGAGCTTCTTTTCGCCGTTGTAGGACCAGGGCTCGGTGTCCTCCTCGGTGTTGAACACGTACATGGACCGCAGCGTGTAGACGCGGAACTCGGTGCCCGAGGTGACTATGATGCTGGTGGAGTATATATTGGATTTGGAGTTGGTCTTATAGTAGTTGACGGCCGAGGGGTTCCGCCAGATGTTGACGGTCTCGACGTGGACGTACTTGTTGGCCTTCTCGAGCCCGAGGGCGGTCTCGTAGACGTACCGCTGCGTCGTGTTGGACATGAGGTTGTCGGGGTCGTCGCAGAAGAGGATGGTGACGTCCTTGTCGATGCCGGATATGGCCTCGACGGCCGCGTCGGAGAGGGTGTACATACGCTCCGAGGTAAGGTCGGTGTACCAGAGGAAGCGGGAGGCCAGCTTGGAGAATATCGCGTTGATAAGCAGGACTGCCACGATTACCACGACGGTCATGGCGGTGGCGGCGCTGCCGTATTTGAAGCGCTTGGAGCGCAGGGACTGTCCGTTGAACCTGAATGCCATTGTCCGCACCTCCTCAGGCCCAACGGCGGCGCTCGTAGACGCGCACCGTCAGGTATATGAAAATGAACGTCAGCGACAGGTAGTAGAGCAGCGCGGACCACTGGAGTATGCCGTACTGGAAGGCGGTGTACCTGGAGATCACGCTGAACCAGTCGATGACGTACCTTACGACGTAGCTGTTGATCACGCGGGTGCCGTCGGAATCGCTGCCTATCTTGTTCAGCAGATTTAGCACGACCATGAATACCAGCACCGCTATGGTCAGGACGGCCGCGGAGAGCTGGCTCTCGGTCAGGGAGGAGATGAACATGCCTATGGCGATGAAGGCCCCGCCGACCAGCAGGATGCCCATCACCGAGCCGACGATCTCGGCCGTCACGGGCCCGATGTGCGTAAACGAGAAGTCGGTCAGGTTGTCCTCCTCGGCGCCGATGATGTACAGCGGGACGAGGTTGATGAGCGAGATGAGCAGCGAGCCGCCGAACATCGTGAAGGCGGCCAGGAACTTGCCGAGGACCATTTGAATGATGGAGACCGGCGCGGTCAGCAGCATCTGCTCGGTCCGCATCTTGCGCTCCTCGGCGAACGTGCGCATCGTGAGCAGGGGGATGACCACTATCATGGACAGCAGCAGGAAGTAGAAGTAGGAAGCCGTACTGTAGCTGGACGACTGCAGCGTGGTGTAGCAGCAGAGAGCCGCCGCAAGAGTGAGAAACACGCCCACGAAAACATACCCGACCGGGTTTATGAAGTACGAGCGCATCTCCTTTTTATATATCGCAAGCATCTGGTTGCTCCTTTCCTTTCACGGACCTCAGTTTCCGCCGGCGTTCTTTGCGCCGGCGTCGGCGGCTTCGGCGGGGCCGTCCCTGCCGTCTGCGGCGTCACCGGAGGCGTCTCCGTCTTCGGGCTTCGCGGCAAAGGTGTCCTCGGTCACGGTATAGTCCTCGTAATAGCGGCCTTCGGGCTCGGGCGCCTCATCCGGCTCCTCGGCCCGCCTGCGGACCTCCTCGGCGGCCTTTTCGACCATGCCGGCGGCCATCTCCTTTTCGGCGGCCGCCCTGCGCTGCTCGGCGTACCGGGTCTTTTTCTTTCCGGCCGCGGAGTCGCCGGTCTTGTCGACGACGGCGATGAAGATATCCTCTATGCTCATGCCGAGGGCCTCGAAGCCGATTATCGGCCACTTGTTCTCGGCCATGGTCCAGAAGACCTTCTTGCGGATGTCGACGTTGACCTCGCTCTCGATCATGTAGGTGTAGGCGTCGCCGTCGCGGGCGGCCAGGACCTCGGCGTAGACGATGCCGGACATGTTCTTGAGGGTCGACAGCACGTCGCGCTGCGGGCCGCAGATCTTCAGGTTGAACCTGCGGGTGTTCTCGACGGCCTTGGAGATGTTCTCGGTGAGCTCGTCGGCGACGATCTTTCCCTTGTTTATGATTATGATCCGGTCGCAGACCGCCTGGACCTCCTGCAGGATGTGGGTGGAGAGGATGACGGTGTGCTCACGGCCGAGGGTCCTGATCAGGTTGCGGATCTCGATGATCTGCTTCGGGTCGAGGCCGATGGTCGGCTCGTCGAAGATGATGACGGGCGGGTTGCCCACCAGTGCCTGGGCGATCCCCACGCGCTGCTTGTAGCCCTTGGACAGGTTCTTTATCAGCCTCTGCCGCACGTCGGAGATCTTGACGACGTCGCATATCTCCTTCAGATGCTTGGCCTTGTTGAACTTGCAGTTCTTAAGGTCGTAGGCGAACCCCAGGTACTCCTCGACGGTCATGTCGGGGTAGAGGGGAGGCTGTTCCGGGAGATAGCCGATCAGCCGCTTGGCGCTCAGCGGATCGTCCAGGATGTCGACGCCGCCTACGGTGACCGTGCCCGACGTCGACGACAGATAGCCGGTGATGATGTTCATAGTCGTGCTCTTTCCGGCCCCGTTGGGACCGAGGAAGCCGACTACCTCGCCGCGCTCGATGTCGAAGCTGATATCGTCCACGGCGCACATAGAGCCGTAGTTTTTTACCAGATGTGAGATCTTGATCATGTGCAGAGACACCTTTCGTCTTGACGCGGCGCTGCCGCGGAATAATTGAGGGACACAGCGCTTTGCGCTATTCTACGGGATGCGATTCGGACAGCAGTCCGGATCTGTTTGTGGCCAGACTCACGGTCACGCGGGCCTCGAAGCGCTCGGAGGTGTCGATGTTCTTCTCCTCCTTGCTCGAGTAGCCGTACATGGATACGGTCAGCCGCACCGTGCACGAGAATGCCGTGTGCGTGTCGTCCGTCCAGCGGTAGTCCGAGGACTCGAAGTCCGAGAAAGTGTACTTCGAAGGGGTGAACCAGCTGTAGTTGGTGTAGCCCTGGATGTACTTGTAAAGGGCGCTGCCTTTTTCTATGTACTTGAGGCAGGCCGAGCGGTAGCTCGACGACGGCTTGCGGTACATGAAGCGGGTGTATTCGGTGCAGAGCGTCTCCACCCGGGCCTCGTATATCGCGCGGATCTCCTCGGAGACGGCAAAGTCGATCTCGGCCTGGATACGGGCGGCCTCCTCCGCCGCGAGCCTCTCGCGCTCGGCGGCCTCCTTCGCGGCGATCTGCCCGGCGGCCGCGGCCAGTTCCGCGGCGTAAAGGCGCTCGGCCTGGGCGCGCTCTTCGGCCTCGCCGGCCAGAGTGTAGGCCTCGGCAAGCCTGCGCGTGTAGTCGGCCTCGGCGCTGTAGGTGAAGCTTTCCGCGTCGTACAGAAGGGAATAGGCGAAGGCTCCGCCGGAGGGCTCGCCGAGCTTCGTTACGTAAGCGCCGGCTTCCTCGTCGTATTCGAGCACGTAGCTCACGGAGAACGGCGATATGACCTCGACCAGGGGAGCCGTGTAAAGCCCGGAGATCCCGTAGTTCACCATGGAGCGGTATGAGGGATCGTCGGCGGGGAAGTACGGCGTCTCGGCAAGGACGACCGGATCGCCGGCGCGGTAACCTTCTCCCACCGTGCGGCCGTTGATCCTGACCTCGGCGTTCTCGGGAGCGAACACGGTGACGCCGCGCAGCGGGGCGATGCGTATGCTTATGTGCTGCAGTTTCTTGTAGCACAGGCCGTAGCGTTCGGACACGCGCGTCTCGTCGTCGACGACGGTGAAATAGCCTAGCGGGTACGAGCCCGCTGAGACGGCGAATTTTGACACCCCTGCGCTGTCGGAGATGACCTCGTGGTACTCGGCCGGCCCGCCGCCCCCGCGCAGCAGCGAGGCGAAGTAGGCCTTGGCCGTGTCGTCGGTCTCGAACTCGCCGACCTCGTGCTCCACGAAGGGCCACAGGACGTCGGCGTCGAGGTCCTTGAAATACAGTCTGAATATGCGGTCCGCCTCGTAGCGGGGCTGAACGGCCTCGTACTCGGTCAGGACTCTGTTGAGCACGGTCATCCCTATGAGGGTGGCCGCGGCCAGGACCGCGTATATGACGGCCCAGACGATCCGGAATCTCCTGTAGGGGTCCTTAGGAGAGCGTCTGCCGTCCGCGGATCCCGCCGCCCGGCGGCGTTTGACGGCCGGAACGATCAGGGCGCAGATCACGCCTGCGGTCATCAGGCCAGTAAGGACGAAGAAGAGCGCCGCCAGGAGCCTGCCGATCCTTGAGGTCCGGTATTCCTCGTTCCCGTCGGTCCCGGCCTCCGCGGCTCCGGCGGACGGACCGTCCGGCGTACGGACTTCGGCCGAGCTGACCGCGTCGGGCCCGCCGGTCTGCGCGGCGGTGCCGGTCTGTGCCGCGGCCGCCGGCAGCGCGGCCGGAAGTATGAGCAGGGCGGTCAGAAGGAGCGCGGCCGCCGCGGCTAAGAAGGGACTTCTCCTCCGCCCGGGGGAGATCCCGCCGCGGGCGCGCGCCGGAGCGCCGCCGTTTATGCCGTTTGCGTTCATTTCCGCTTCCCGCCGAACACCCATTCGTGCTGGACCCGGAAGCTCACGATGTACAGGACGACGTCCACGGCAAGCTTGATCAGCGTGACGGCAATGGGGAGAGTCGCCCCGAAGCAGAACTTGAGCAGCGTCACGCAGCCGCCGGAGATCAGCATGATGGGAACGGCCAGCGCGTAGTATCGCAGCAGGGTCACGGCGACCGGAGCGCCGGACCTGAACACCACGCGGCGGTTGACGGTGAAGTTGAAGGCGGACGACAGCGCCCTGGCGATGGCCGTGCATACGATCGTCGCGAAGCGGGCGTCGAGCGAGGGCGCCAGGAACCTGGTCAGCAGGTAGAAGGCCGCGATGTCGACCAGCATGGAGGACATCGAGCTCGCCAGGAACCTCAGTATGAGGGCGTATATGCGGACCGAGTCGCGGAACGGGCGGAAGTGCGAGGTCCTGTTCTCCTCGATATACACGGTCTCGATGGGCTGCTCGGCGTGCTTTATGCCGAAGCTCTTCATGGCAAGGAGCATGTTCGTCTCGTATTCGTATCTGTCGCCGCCGACGGTCAGCATGTCAGGCAGGACGGAGCGCGGGAATGCCCGAAGACCCGTCTGTGTGTCGGATATCCTGAGTCCGCACAGGACGAGGAACACGGCGGACGTTATGCGGTTGCCCATGCGGCTCCTCTTCGGCACCTGCGGCTGCGAGAAATCGCGCACGCCGAGGACTATGCGGTCCCCGAGCCGTTCCATAGTCTGCGCGCAGGCCAGTATGTCGGCCGGCCGGTGCTGGGCGTCGCCGTCGGCGGTGACCAGGCCGATGCGGTCCGGCCGGTTCTCCATGAAGAAGGAGAAGGCCGTGCGGAGGGCAGCGCCCTTTCCGCGGTTGACCTCGTGCCGGAGCAGCGTTACAGACGGCCTCTGCCGGGCCTCGTCGAACGGCGCGCGGTGACCCGCGTCGCTGCCGTCGTCCACGACGATGATGTCGTCGAAACCGAGCTCCTCAAGCCCCGTTATGACCGTCATGAGCTTCCCGTCAGGCTGATATGAAGGGATCACTGCGCTGACTCGTCTGACAATGCCGGATGTGTCTTCCATATCAGTCCCCCGGGGCCGTTCCCGAAGGCGCCACGACGAAATACGTGGGCACCCTGCGGGGAGCGGATCCTGTATAGTAATTGTTCACGAGACCCATTAGCTGATACTCGTCCAGCCGGGTCCTGTCGTAATCGTAAAGGTCGAAATAGTCGCGGTAGTACATCTGGCAGGACGAGCCGCCGTCCAGCATGCCTGCGGTGACCGCGCCGTATTCGTACATGAGCTGGGTGATCTCGCTGTAGTCGGCCCCTATGCTGGTCGGCGAGCGCCCGTCCGTGGCAAGCAGGATGACCGCCCCGTCGGCCCTCTGGCCGATGGCGGACCGCTGGGCCGGAGCCACCGACTGGCTCTTGGTCACGTGAGTGTTGCCGTTCTCGTCCGTGTATATGAGCCGGTTGGAGTTGGAACCCGTGCGGAAAGTGACTCCGTCGCGGATGCCCATGGCGACCGCCTTTGCCTTGGTGAGGCCGTCCTGAACGATCAGTCTGTCGTTGCTGTCGAAGCCGATGAAGGTCTTCCAGGTGTACTGGTCGCTCCAGAGGCACTCGCCCCGGGAGAACGTCAGCCCGATGGGATAGCTGCCGTCGCCTTTGCTGATGTAGAACTCGCCGCCGTTGAGCGCGGCAACGGCGTTCTCCTGCTCGGCGATCTCCCAGAACCGCTTGCCGACCTGGCCTTTGAAATCGCAAGACGCGGCCATGTAGACCCGGGACGGATCCCGGATGATGAGCATGTAGGCCTTGAAGTTGGTCCTTGTAAGGGTGATGAACTGGATGCCGTCTATGGCGTGCTCCCACTCGTCGTACTCGGCCACTTCCTGGCTGTCGCCTCCGGCGTCGATGAGCGCGCTTCCGTCCTCGCGGACGAGCACCTTGACCTCGATCCTCCGGCCGTTCTCGTCGGTGACGATCTTGGTGATGTACCGGCTCTCCATGTCGGCCGGCGTGAAGACCTCGGTGACGCCCTCGGCCTCGCGGGCGATGATCTCGTCGACCTCGGAGGCCCTCATGACGGTGTAGGGAAGGAACTTGACTCCGCCCGACTGCAGGCACATTCCCACCAGCAGGTCGCGCATGGTGGTACTGGGGCCGTGGGCGACGAAAAACATAAGAGACCACGCCACGGTCAGCACGAGCAGCAGCCCGAGCAGGACCGACAGCCCGATCTTTGCCATTATTCTTCCGATCAAACGCTTTCTGGCCGGTTGCATCTTTCTTCCTTCCGTCGTCAGCGAGCCGAGTCGCGACAGATATTCATCATATTATATCATATATGTGCTGAATAATCAATATGCAGAATCGGAGAGATGAAAGACGGCGGGGAGAGATAATCCGTCCCGGACGCTTGCGTTCCCGAACGACATATGTTATAATATATCAGTTGCAGGGCGGCGGACGGCCGCCGGGGCGACAATCTGTCATTCAAGGAGATATTATATGAATCAGCAGGCTGTTCAGAAAAACGAGAACGTGCTGGCCGGGATAGTGGGAGCGTTTCTGTTCTCCCTCGCCGGCGCGGCGGTCTGGGTGGTCCTCAGCATGG
>JAEEJM010000075.1 GCA_016281895.1 Clostridiales bacterium | reverse complement strand
CCTTCGGCCGGGGCGAAGCTCACCGCGGCCCGCGCCCTCCTGTAATTGGCGTATATTTCGAGGTCAGAGTCCACATCGATCCCGAGGACCGGATCCTCGCCGAGGACCCTGCCGCCCCCGGAGGCGGGGGCGCCCGATGTATAACAGACGAAGTCGTAAAGCTCGGCGTCCGAGGCGGAGAACGTCACCGGCGTGCCGTCGGGGCACGAGCCGGTCAGACTGGCACGGACCGCGCCGGAGAGGGCTCCGGAGCCGTCCGCCGTTCCGTCCAGATCGCACGCGGTCAGCGACACCGTCCATATCGGTACCGGCCCGGAGTCAGCGACGCATACCATGGGATGTTTGACGTCTGCGGCGACGATCTTCCCGTCTGCCAGGGAAAAGCCTGCGGACAGGCCGGCGATCCTGTACCCGTCTTCTATCTCGACGTCGAAAGACGCCGTCTGCCCCCGGGCGACCCTGACAGGGTTGCCGGAGGTTATCCGGAAGCCCGGGCCGTCCTGGACCGAGACGCATATGAGGCCGTCGTCGGGGTCGGAAAAACCGGTCAGCCTGTCGCAGAGGCCGGTGAAGCTGACGAGGCCGGATCCCAGCCCGCGGTCCAGCCGCTGCGCGCATTCGTAAGGAGACGCGAAAAGCGCGGCCAGAAGCAGTCCCAGGCAGACGGCCGCGACCGCCGTCGACAGCATTATTCGGGTCTGAGACGGTTTCATCTTTGACTGTATCGGAAGGTGTCGGCGACCCCGCAGGTACCGCGGGAGCAGGCCCGGGAAAGCAGGAACCGGCCTGCGGCCGGGCAGATCGCCCGAAGCGGACGCGATGTTCTTTTTTTCAAAATGTCACACCTCCGGTCCGCCGTTTTGCGCATGTACAGATAATAACACGCATGTATTATATCATATGCCCGCGCGGTTGTCAATCGACCGCGCATTTGCGCAACGCGGTTGACATCGCGCCCGCGGAAGGATATAATATTATCGTACGGAGGGCGCGCGGCGCACGCCGCCGCGCCGTCCCGAAAAAAAGCGCGCGGCCGGGCAGGCCGCCGGAGGAATGAAATGATCAAGCACATAGTCATGTGGAAGTTCGCCGACTCCGCCGAGGGGCGGACCAGGGAGGAGAATCTGGAGCTCGTGGCCGGGAAGCTGAAGGCTCTGTACAGCAGCGGAAAGATCGCCGGCCTGAGATCCCTGGAGATAGGCATGGACGTGAGCCGCACCGAGATGTCGTACGACATGGCGCTGATCACGGTCTTCGACTCGCCGGAGTGCCTCGAGGCGTACAGGGTCCATCCCGATCACGTCGTCATATCGCAGTACGTGAAGAAGGTCCGTACGGCCAGAGCCACGGTCGACTTCGAGATCTGACGGGCGCGTACGCTGGCGGAGGATTGTATGAGCAAGGCTGACGAGATCTATATCGAGACCTGCCGCGGGATACTTGACGGCGGCTGGAGCGACGAGGGGCTGGAAGTGCGGCCCCGCTGGGAGGACGGCACGCCCGCCCACACCATAAAGAGATTCTGCGTCGTCAACCGGTACGACCTGAGGGAGGAGTTCCCGCTTATGACGCTCCGCAGGACCGGCGTGCGCAACGCGGTCGACGAGATCCTGTGGATCTGGCAGAAGAAGTCCAACCGCATATGCGACCTCCATTCGCACATCTGGGATTCCTGGGCCGGCGAGGACGGCACCATAGGCAAGGCCTACGGCTATCAGCTGGGCGTAAAGCACATCTATCCCGAGGGCGAGTTCGACCAGGTCGACCGGGTCATCTACGACCTGCGCAACAACCCCGGCAGCCGGCGCATCCTGACAAACATATACAACCATGCCGACCTGCACGAGATGAACCTCTACCCCTGCGCCTATTCGATGACCTTCAGCGTGACGGGGAGGTATCTCAACGGCATACTGAACCAGCGCTCCCAGGACATGCTGGTCGCGAACAACTGGAACGTCGTGCAGTACTCGGTGCTCCTGTGCATGCTGGCTCAGGTCACCGGCTTCCTTCCCGGTGAGTTCGTCCACATAATTGCCGACTGCCACATATACGACCGCCACGTGCCCCTCGTCGAGGAGCTGCTGACAAGGAAGCAGTATCCGGCGCCGAAACTGCGTCTCAACCCCGAGGTGCGCGATTTCTACGACTTCACCGTCGACGACGTCGTCTTCGAAGGCTACGAGGCAAATCCCACCGGCTTTCGGATCCCGGTGGCCATCTGACGGAATTAAGGGGAGGACCGCGCATGGATCTTATAGTGGCCGCCGATCTCGGCTGCGCGATAGGCAGAAAAAACGGGCTCATCTACAGCCTGCCCGAGGATATGAAGTATTTTCGCCGCATGACCGCCGGCAAGACCGTGGTCATGGGCCAGAACACGTTCCTCTCGCTCCCCGGTCCGGCTCCGCTCAAAGGCAGGACCAACATAGTGCTGTCCGCGGACAGGGAGTTCGAGGCGCCCGGCTGCATCAACGTTCACAGCTTCGACGAGATGTTTGCCGCCATCGCCGGGTACCCGCCCGAGGACGTCATGCTGATAGGCGGGGCGAGCCTGTACAACTCGCTCTTCCGGTGCTGCCGGCGCGCGTACGTCACCTGGGTCAACGCCAGGGCGCTGGACGCCGAGGTCTTCATCCCGGATTTCCGGGCCCTTCCCGAATGGGAGGAGGAGAGCATGTCCGGGCCCGTCGAGACGGGAGGATACACGGTCAGGTTCGCGGTGTACAGGAACAGGGCCATCTGAGGACCGG
>JAEEJM010000074.1 GCA_016281895.1 Clostridiales bacterium | reverse complement strand
TATCTGAAAAACATAACCCGCGTCCTCTCGGAGCAGACGGGGGTGGCTCTCAGAAAGGCGGACGATCTCATCGACTCGACGCAGAACGTCGACGGCTTCGTGGAGATATCCGGTGCGCTGAAAGCCTGCGCCGTCGATCTCTCAAAGATGTCCAACGATCTGCGGCTGCTGGCCAGCGGTCCGTGCACCGGCTTTTGCGAGATCGTCCTGCCGGCAAGGCAGAACGGATCCTCCATAATGCCGGGCAAGATCAACCCGGTCATTCCCGAGGTGGTGTCGCAGGCCGCGTTCATAGTCGTCGGCAACGACACTGCCGTCACGATGGCCGCCGAGGCCGGGCAGCTCGAGCTCAACGCCTTCGAACCGGTCATACTTGACAGGCTGTTCGAGTCGCTGAGGGTGCTCACCGGCGCGGTCGGCACGCTCACGGAGCACTGCATAAAAGGCATAACCGCCAACAGTGGTCGCTGCGAGTGGAACGTGGAGCACAGCATGGCCATGGTGACCGCGCTGGCCCCGAAACTCGGATACACGCTCACCTCGGACATCGCCCACGAGGCGCTGACCACGGGCGAGACCGTGCGCCAGATAGTGCTTCGCAAGGGGCTTATGACCGAGTCCGAGGCGGATTCGGTGCTGGACGCCCGCAGGATGACGTCGCCGGAGGAGAACTGAGGGACGCGGGCTCAGAGCAGCGGCGCTATGATCTTCATTACGACGCCCGCGAACTTGTAGAAAAACTTCTCGTTCCTCACCGATTCCGGCGTCGCCTCGCGGCACTTCTCAAACGTCGACCGGAAGTCGGCTTCAATGTCGCCGACGCAGGGCGCGCCGTACAGGAAGGTCGAGCTTTCGAAATGATGATAAAGGCTGCGGTAGTCGAGATTGGCCGTCCCGACGACCGCGGCTTTTCCGTCGCTGACGAAGACCTTTGCGTGGATGAAGCCGGGGGTGTATTCGAAGATCCGGACGCCGGATGCCATGAGGGTCCCGTAGTGAGATTTTGCCAGGGCGTAAGGGATCTTCTTGTCCGGTATGCCGGGCAGGATGATCCGCACGTCGACGCCCCGGCCGGCGGCGTACTTCAGAGCGGTCTCGAGCTCGCCGTCGAGGATCATATAAGGCGTCATTATGTAAACGTAACGTCGGGCGCGGTAGAGGATGTCGGTGTAGACGTTCTCGGTCACCTTTTCGGAGTCGAGCGGGCTGTCGCCGAACGGCATAACGAAGCCTTCCGCCGGGACCGACAGGCCATCGCCGAGGGCGGGGGAGTAGTCGTGCACGGGGTCGGTCAGGCTCCACATCTGCGTGAACATCAGAGTGAAGCTCTTTGCGGCCTCGCCGCGCAGCATGACGGCCGTGTCCTTCCAGTGGCCGAAGCGCTCGCGGACGTTGATATACTCGTCTGCTATGTTGAGCCCCCCGTTGAAGGCCACCCGGTTGTCTATGACGACTATCTTGCGGTGGTCGCGGTAGTTGTAGCGGGTCGAGACGAACGCGTAGATGGGAGAGAAGGTCTTGGCCTTGATGCCGAGCGACGCCAGTCTCCGTACGTAGCCGCGCGGGAGGTGGGCGAGTTCGCACATGCCGTCGACGAGCACGCGGACGTCGACGCCCTCGGCGGCCTTGCGCTTAAGTATGCCGAGTATCCTGTCCCACATGGCCCCTTCCTCAATTATGAAGAACTCGAGGAAGATGAACTTTTCGGCCCGCTCCAGCTCCGCGGCCATGGCGGCGAAGCAGTCCTCGCCGGAGGAGAAGTATGTGACGTCGGTCCCGCCGAAGACCGGCATGCAGCCGCTCTTGTTTACGTAGTCGCACAGGCCGGCCATGTCGGGGCTCTCCAGCGCGAGCCGCCGCTCGGCGCCGGCGTCGCGCGGAAGCAGGCCGCGCGTCTCCTCCGTTATGTGCGCCGTGCCGGCCCTGATGCGCCGGTGGCCGAGGTTCGACCTGTAGAAGATCAGCATCAGCGTGCCGGGGAAGGGGAACAGGGCGACGACCGCGAGCCAGGAAAGCTTCCCGGTCGGATCCATGCGGCAGCTGCTGAGGTAAAAGAACACGCCGACCGTAAAGGCGGCCTGGACGATGGCGATGTAAGGCACGGCCTCGGAGAGCTTGACGTACAGGACCGTTATAAGCACCACCTGGAGCACGACCAGCAGCAGGATTGCCGGCAGGCGGGAATACATTATCACCGAGCCTTTGCGCCTCTTTCCGGCGCCTCCGGACCCGGTGCTTTTTTCTTTCATGGCCGCCGCCTCCTTTCTTCCGGGTCCGCGGCCGCTGCGGCCGCGGCGATAGCCCGTGTTGACTGCCCGTATTATTCTACAACTTTGCCGGTGGACTGTCAACCCGGCCGGCACTCTCCGGCAGGAACATAAGGAGGGGTTTTTTCACGTGCTTCGGCCAAATTTGAGCACAATTTTCAAAATTGTGTTGACAACTTGATTTTTTTAGGGTATAATGGGCACGATCGTAAAAATGGGTAAGTGTCCCCTGCCGAATTTTCCCTTTCATATTTAAATACAAAAAAATAAAGGAGTCTAAAATGAAGAAATTCATTGCCCTGACGCTCTCCGTTCTGATGATCGCGTCGGTGTTCGCGCTGGCCGTTCC
This sequence comes from Clostridiales bacterium, assembly GCA_016281895.1. Classification (GTDB taxonomy): domain Bacteria; phylum Bacillota; class Clostridia; order Oscillospirales; family CAG-272; genus CAG-390. The sequence goes on along the minus strand of JAEEJM010000074.1, from coordinate 2,063 downwards.
GGCCTCCGCCGCGAACCTCGACCCTCAGTTCAAGGCCGATAAAAGCAAGATCATCGGCGTCGCCTTCCCCAAGGCCGCCGCTTACGCCAACCCCGAGGCCCTGATCGACGGCAGCTACGGCGGAGACAACCTCAACCCCTGCGAAGGCATCACGGCCTTCGGTAACGGCACCACCGCCAGAGTGCTGGGCGGCACCACCTTCTATGAGGCGGCCACCAGCTACACCGCCTACTCCGAGAAATACGTCGAAGGCGACGCCATCTACAACGTCTTCGTACAGCTCACTCTCGGCACCGGCACCGAGGCCCAGAAGACCAAGATCTCCAGCATCTGCTTCGCGGTCCCCGCGGAGGCCTCCAAGGTCGGCGGCTGCGTGCCCGACGGCTTCTCGCTCTACTACGGCGACAGCATCTGGTTCAACACCGCGGACAACGAGGCTGCCAAGATCGCCATCAACAAGGCCAACTGGCACTACAGCTGCACGGTGACCGGCCTTTACGCCGAGAACAAATACTCCGTCGCAGCAGACGGTTCTTACAGATACTATGAGTGCAACCTTCCCGAGCCCATTGAGGCCACCTACCTGCTTCTCCTCTTCAGCCGCGAGTTCGACATCTACGTGACCGCCATGAACAGGGAGAACGGCGCCGACAACGCTCCCACCGTTTATCACTACGTGACCGAGTTCTCCGCGTTCTCCGAGGAGCTCCCGGTCGGCGACACCGCCGGAACGACCGAGCACAAGCACGTCGAGGAGACCCTCGAGGACGATACCTCCGAGGAGACCCCCGCCACCTCCGAGCCCGAGACCCAGGCTCCCGAGACCCAGGCTCCCGAGACCCAGGCCCCCGAGACTCAGGCTCCGGAGACCCAGGCTCCCGAGACTCAGGCCCCGGAAACTCAGGCTCCCGCCACCCAGGCTCCCGAGACCGAGCCCGCCAAGAAGAAGGGCTGCAAGGAATCCGTTTCCATGCTGGCCGTCGTGGCTGTCATAGGCGCCGCCGCGGTCTTCACGAAAAAGAGACGCAGCTGAAGCTTCGCCCGACAATGCGGCGGATCCGACGGCCATCCCGGCCGCAGGTCCGCGGCCGATAGTCCGCAATCACGTCCCAATAGTACCACTATTATTCTTTTGAACTCATTTTTATGAAATAATAAGGAGACAACAGCATGAAAAAGCTCGTATCACTTCTTATCGCGCTCGTCCTGGTCGTTTCCGCTCTCGCCTTCTCCGTGAGCGCCGAGGGAACGACCGCTCCCGCCGGAAAGGATCCGACATACGCGGCTACTGACTCGAAAGTTATCAAAATCAAGAACTCCACAAAAATCGGAGCAACCGCAGGAACATGGGCAAACACCTACAACAAGGACTATGCGGACAACAATCTCAACCTCAATCCCGCCGAAACGCTTCCTGATCCTTTAAACAACTCTGCAGATCTTGCCAACAAGCTTAAAATCATGGGACTTAACCCCATGGGTAGCAAGTACAGCGTTTTCTGCGAGAAAGGGTCCACAGATCCGGAATTCAACGTTGCTTTTATTGCCGAACTTGGAACCGGCGAAACAGTTGAACTCACAAAAGTTTCCGCCATCGTTTTTGCCGTTCCCGGAGCTGCTACGCCGATAAAGGATAATCCTAAATCGGCTATCATCGATAATATTTCAGTGTATTACAGCAGCACCGAGGACTGGAAGCCGGTCGCGGCCGCCAGCGCCACCGCCGACAACGCCGACGTTATCGCCAACAAGGCCAACTTCAAAGAACTCTTCACCGCGAAGGATCTTCTTAAAGAAGACAGCGAGACGAAGTTCACCGCATCCGCGGACGGTTCTTTCAGATACTATGAAGTGACCCTTGCCGAGCCCATCGAGGCAAAGTATCTCTTCGTCTGCTCCAACATTGCAATGTATTCCTACTTCACCGAGTTTGCCGCCTTCTCTCCCGCTGAGACTGCCACCGAGCCCGAGACCACCGCCGCCTCCGGAGCCGGCGGACAGGGCCAGAGCGGAACCACCAACCCCACCACCGGTGACAACACCGTCATCGTTCTGGCCGTCGT
>JAEEJM010000073.1 GCA_016281895.1 Clostridiales bacterium | reverse complement strand
GTTAAGGGATTAAAAACCTATGACGATCCTGCTGATGACGCTGTCCGGCGAAATCGTATTGTATGTTACGCAGACAACATTGGATTCGATGATCTTGCTTTGATTGAAAAACAAATCGCTGACGAAAACAATTTAGAAGTCAGTCTTGTATCGTTTGAAAACGAGTGTATCCTTTCCGTATACGACGATCGCGGTTGCGATATTGTTTTTTCAACACACGAGAAAATGCAGGAATTCTATCATTTGCTTGAACCGTTCTTTCTCAAATACGATTGCGAAATTATGAAAAAACGATTTGAACAGAAAGCCTAAATCATCGACAAATTCCGGTTTGTCGAAATAAAGACGCATCTATTCTGCACGTTTGCAAGTGGCGAACTGCATCTAAAATGTACGTTTGCTTTTCGCCGAAATGCCCGAAACGCCGATTTTTTACGGAAATGCATCTTAATTGACCGCCACGCTCAGAACATGCCAAAATGGGTGGCGGTGCTGCATTACACGGCGGCGACGTCGTACTGCATCGGCATGGAGGAGCTCATGAGGTCCTTCGTCAAAGGCATGACCGTGGAACTGAAGGACCGCGGGGGACGCGACTGACCTCTCTCTATACTGCGGCGGCGCTTCGGGCCCGATCGGTCCGAAGCGCCGCCGAAATATCAGTCGGGGAGTTTGTCAAGTTCGGCTTTCAGCTTTGAAAGGCCGCTCGTCAAAGGTCTGCCGTAGGTCTGCCCGGCCTTGCTCACGCTTCCCTTCAGCGCGTACTCGACCATGCCTCCTATGTCGATGGAGCTGTTTCCGTACAGGTCCGTAAGGTAGTAGCATATCGAAGCCTTTACTGTGTCCAGCGTTTCCGCGGCGACGGGATCGCTGGCCCTTTTTGTCTTCAGCGTAAGCTCGTAGTAGGCCTCGACGACCGTCGACGTCGAGACGTAGGCCCAGTAGTCGGTCACGTCGGCGACCCGGTCAAGATCGACCGAGCCGGCTGCCGGCACGCCCCAGATCACGCAGTTCGTGTCCATCTTGTGGTAGTACTCCTTCTGGTCGGAGTCGAACTTGGGATTCATAATGACGCCGAAGCCTTTGGACATATCTATGAACTCGTACGCGGCGTCGCTCATGTTGGCGTGGACGAACAGGAAGTGGTCCTGCGCGAACAGCCCGCGGGCGTGGGCGTATTTGTCGTTGTATGAGCCGGAGCCCGCCGGATCCTTGGCCGTGGCCTCGTCATAGGTCTGACAGACGTCCTTGTTCTCGGTAACGGTCCTGAACTTCTCGATAAATGTCTGCGTCCTGTCGGCATATGTCGTGCAGATGCCGCACGAGATGTTTCCGTCGGCGTCGGTCTCGATCCACGGCACGCCGCAGCCGACCAGCATGTAGTTGGTGTCGGGGCGGAGCTCGGCGACAAGGCCGTACACTCCGATCTTCCCGTCGGCTCCCGGGGCGGACACGCCCTTGACCAGGCCGATGAAGTTGTCGAGCGTCCACTCATTGCGGGCGGCGTAATCGTAGGGGCTGGTGAGGCCGAAGTCCTCGAGGACCGCCTTGCTGAAATAAAAGAACTCGACCCCTCCGAGGTTGGATATCGACACGTCGTTAGGCATGAGGTAGACCTTGCCGGCGTAAGAGTAGCTCTCGTACGCGTGGACGTCCCACCAGCCCGTCCTGAGATCCAGCCCGAGTCTGTTGAGGTTGACCATGCTTCCGTCGAGCACTATCGGGCCGAGCTTGTTGCGGCGGTCAAGGCAGATGTCGTAACCGGGCGCGCCGCTCTGAATGTCCTTAGGGATCGTCTTGTAGGGGTCGGTTACCTCGACGGCCTTTAGGTGTATGTCGAATCTTTCCTCGACCATGTAGTTTCTGCGGACGGCCTCAAGACTGATGACGTCGGACTCGCCCTCCTCGGGCACTATGTACCTTCCGGGGTAGTTGGCCGCCTTGTGCGAGCGCATGTACACGGTGAAGTCCTCTCCGCCGTACTTGGCGTCCGAGAACGCGGGTTCGGTGAGGGCAGGGGTGCCCTCATCTCCGTCGGACCGAACGCCCGGGGAGTCATCTCCGCCGGAGGAACTCTGGGAGCTCTGCCGGCCGTCGGGTCCGTCGGCGTTCGAGCAGGCTGTCATAAGAGCGGCCGATGCGGCAGCGAGTATCAGGAACAGCGCAAGAGCAAGCGCCGCGAACCTAACTTTGATCATAAGACACCTCAAATAGAATCGTCTGTCTGCCGCCGGTCTTGGGGGGCAGCTGCCCCGACGTCCGGTCCGCACCGGGACGAACCCCGCGGCACAGTCTAATAATACGACGGAAACGGAAAAAAATCAAGCTATAAGCGCTATTTTCGATTCATTTTTCCGATTTTTTACAAGTTCTCTCTTGCTCTTAATAATATTTTATGATATAATGATATTATTAATTAAATTGGGGGATTCCGCCATGATCGCGAAGCACGGTCCGTTTGCAAGATCCGTCTCGTTTCTTCTTGTGATACTGTGCCTGGCCGGCCTGTTCTCGTGCGGCCGTGGGGTACCCGGCGCAGAAGCCGTGCCCGCGCAGGACCTTGCCTCCGGGGCGTACGACTCGCCGATCCTTTCGGACGGCGGCGCCTCTTCCCCGCCCTCCCTGGCGGACTCGGGACTTGCGCAACTGTCCGCTTCCGGCGCCGGATCCGCCGCTGATTCCTATGCCGGCGACGCCGCAGTGCTTCATGCTCCGGTCTCTTACGAGGCAGGACAGGACTCGGCCGGTGACGCTGACGGCGCGGAGGCCGGCGGACCTGCCCACATCCACGATTTCATGTTCGTGTTCACGGCCGCTCCGACCTGCACGGCCCGCGGATACTCGCTCTACCGCTGCGAGTGCGGACAGACCGAAAAGCGCGACCTCACTGAGCCCGTCGGCCACGATTATCAGCTCCAGAAGACGGTCAACTCGACCTGCATGGCCGCCGGCTACAGCGTTTACGCGTGCGACTGCGGCTCCACCAGGATAGGCGACTACACTCTGCTCGAAGGGCACGTCTTCGAGATCGTCCGCGAAAAGGAAGTGACCTGCACAGAACGGGGCTACCGCGACTACCGCTGCTCGTGCGGCTATCAGTACACCGGCGACGTCATCGAGCCTCTCGGCCACAACTTCCAGAAGTCCAAGGTGGTCGAGCCCACCTGCCAGGACCAGGGCTACACCCTGTACAAGTGCGTTTGCGGCCTTACCGAGAAGCGAAACTTTACACCGGCCGGCGGCCATACAATGGAAAAGAGCAAGGTCGTAGCCGCGACCTGCATGACCCAGGGCTACACCATCTACAAGTGCAAGTACTGCAGCTACACGGAAAAGAAGGACTACACCTCCGGAGGCGCCCACACCTATCCGATCACCCGAAAGGTCACGGCCTCCGCTACTCAGAAGGGCTATACGGTCCACATCTGCCTGTGCGGCAAGTCCTACACCGATTCGTCGACGGCCGCCACCGGCAAAACGGTAACAGTTCCCTACAAGACTCAGACCATCAAGATCGAGAACGCCAAGACCGGCTTCGTTTACGACAAGAAGAATCAGATAGTGTATGTCAAGGGCGGGCTCAGCGACGAGCTGCTCCCTGCGTCCATAACCAAGCTCGTCACGGCGCTCGTCGCCTATCAGTACGCCGACGATTCGCTTGTCATAACTGCCGGATCCGAGCTCTCGCAGATCCCCTCTTCCGCCTACGTATCGGGTTTTAAGAAGGGCGACAAGGGCACTCTCGGCCAGTTCATGGCGGCCATGCTTCTCCCCTCGGCCTGCGACGCCGCCTACATCATCGCCCAGGGCGTGGGACGCAAGATCGATCCCAAGGCGACCACGGACGAGGCCGCGGTGCTGGTATTCATCGCCGAGATGAACAACTACACGCGCAAGAACGGTCTCACGGGTTCGATCTGGAAGAACCCCGACGGAAACCAGATGACGGGCCATTACACATCCATGGCCGATCTCATCAGAGTCGCCGAGCTCTGCGCAAAGAGCTCCAAGGTTCTCAAGTGGACCAGGACCAGGTCTTATACTACCACGCTCCAGAGCGGAAAGACCTATACGTTCAACAACATAAACGGCATGCTCACCTCGGTGAACGACTGCATCGGCCTCAAGACCGGATATACGGTCCCCGCAGGCTACTGCCTGCTCTCCATGTATCAGTACAGCGGGCGCGAGATGATAATCGGGGTCTTCGGCTGCCCCGCCGCCTCCTACAGGACCTCAGTGTCAAAGACGCTGTACGACATCTTCCACGACAGGTGACCGTCCGCAAAAACCAGGCGGGCTGCCCGGATCAGTTCCGGACAGCCCGCTTTTTTCCTGTCTGATGATCTCAGATATCGTTGCGGACAAGGTCTTCGAAAGTCTCGCCGCGCACAGCCAGGCGCGCCCTGCCATCCGTCAGAATGACCACGGGGGGTCTTGTCAGCCGGTTGTAGTTCGACGCCATCGAATAGTTGTAAGCGCCGGTCCCCGCAACGGCTACGGTGTCTCCCCTCTTCGGCCGGGGCAGGCGGACGTTCTTCTGGATTATATCGCCGCTCTCGCAGCACCTGCCGACAAGGTGCGTCAGTGTGTCGCAGGCCTCGGATGCGCGGTTCGCGGAATAAACGGTGTAAGGAGACTCGTAGAGCGCGTATCTAGGGTTGTCGGCCATGCCGCCGTCGACGGAGGTGTACGGAGTGAAGCCCGGGATCTCTCGGAAGGAGCCGACCGTATACAGCGTCATGCCGGCTTCGGCGACGATGCTGCGACCGGGCTCGACCATGAATCTTATGCCCTTTGCGGTCTGTCCTCCTCCGTGAGACATAACCGTCTCCGCGAGATCCCGAAGGGCGGCTCTGTAGTCGACTGCGGGATCGCCGGGGAGGTATCTCACCCCAAGGCCGCCGCCGAAGTTGATGACGGACACCTCAGGGCCGCCTTCCTTCCGCATGCGGGCGACGAAATCCATCAGCCTTATCGCCTCCTCGCGGAACGGCGATACGTCGGCGATCTGGCTCCCTATGTGTGAGTGGAAGCCGATCAGTTCGATACCGGGCAGCCCGGCGGCGTACAGGCACAGCTCCCCGGCGGCTCCGGTCTCGATGGGAACACCGAATTTAGAGTCGGTGAGGCCAGTCGTGATCTTCGCGTGTGTGTGGGCGTCGACGCCCGGCGAGAGTCTCAGGAGGACCTTCTGGCGCACCCCCTGCCTCACAGCCTCGGCGCTGAGAGCCTCGAGCTCCTCCCTGCAGTCGGAGACTATTAGGCCCACCTTGCTGCGGACGGCGTAGGCGATGTCGGCGTCGGTCTTGTTGTTGCCGTGGAAGCAGATGAGCGAGGGATCGAAACCGGCACGCAGAGCCGTGTAGAGCTCGCCCGGGGAGACCACGTCGGCGCCTATGCCCTCGGAGCCGACTATGCGGTAGATCTCCGTGAACGAGAGCGCCTTCGATGCGAAGAGCGGCAGAGAGCCCTCCCCGAAGAACTCGCGCATGGCGCGCAGATAGATCCTGCATCTCTCACGGACCAGGTCCTCGTCGAGCAGATAAAGCGGCGTGCCGAACTCCGCGGCAAGGTCGACGGTGTCGAGACCGGCAAAGGTCAGGTGTCCTTCGGAGTTTTTGCCGATGTTTCCGTATATGAACATGAGTCTCACCTCTCGCATCAAATATGATTATATTCTAACACGCCGGGCCAGAGGAATCAACAACGAGATAAAAATATGTTGACATTTTCATTAAATATGATATAATAGTAAAAGATTTTTCACACAAAAATCATGAAAAGAAAGGCAGATGGTACTTTTTTATGGACGGCGACAGTTTATGCTGCCTCGTACTATTCGTTATCCTTGTAATCCTCGGCGGCTACTTCGCGGCATCCGAAAGCTGTTTTTCCG
>JAEEJM010000072.1 GCA_016281895.1 Clostridiales bacterium | reverse complement strand
CTCAAAAAGAGAGGCCGCGCCGAGGACGGCGTCGCCGATCCCCGGTGAGCGGGCGGCAACGGGGTCCCCGGAAGGACGCGGTCCGGGTCTTACGAAGACAGGAACGGTCCCGGGCCCGTGAAGACGCCGGGATACAAAAAAAAAATGATAACCGAAATCTGGAGGCAGATATGAATACTACATTCAAGGCGCTCCTCAGCCTTCTTGTCCTGGCCGCGGTGCTCGCGTCCTGCGGGACGCAGACCGGGCCGGCGGAGGGCAGCACGGAGGCCGCGACCGATCAAACGGAGGAACTGAGCATGGAACAGACGACCGAGTCAACCGAGGCCCTGACTGCCGCAGATACCGGCACAGTCACAGAGGAACCGCAGACCGACGAGGAGAGCACCGCTCCGGCGGCGACTCAGCTCTCCAATCTGACCGTAGAGATCACGCAGGACAAGGCCTGCATCAGCCGTGAGCCGGGCAGCTTCCCGACTCTGCCTTATTACGGCTGGCCGTCGGTGGCCGTCGACGAGAACGACGTCACCTACGTCGTGGTCTCGAAGCGGCTGCTCCACATCGACCCCTACGGCAAGGTCATGCTCTACAAGAGCTACGACAGGGGGATGACGTGGGACGAGGGGACCTGCATCCTCGACACCATGCTGGACGACCGCGACGCCGGCATCGTCTACATGGGCAACGGCCGGATGCTGGTGACGTCTTTCTCACACAACTCTTCGCTCTACGTGACGAACTCGACCTCCTCTTACGTGACATGGCAGAGCAAGGTCAGCGCGACGGAAAAGCAAAGGGTGTTCGATATGTGGAACGCGGCGACCTCGGTCGAGCGCACCGGCTGCTCGTCGTACATCATATCCACCGACTACGGAAAGACCTGGTCCGAGAGGCATCTGATGCCCGTGACGGCTCCCCACGGACCCTCGCTGCTCAAGGACGGCTCGCTCATGTACCTCGGCGTGCCCAAGGCGCCGAAGCTCGCGACCGGTCAGGACCTTGCCTCGGGCGTCTACTGCTACATCAGCACCGACGGCGGCGAGACCTTCGAGCAGCGCTCCCGCGTGGCCATCGACGCCTCCTACGGCGCCTGCGAGGCCTACGGAATTCAGCTCGAGAACGGCAGGATCGTGGCCACGGTCAGGACCGGATCGTTCCACACAATGATCTTCTATTCCGAGGACAACGGCTATACCTGGTCCGAGGCCAAGGATCTTACGTACGGCGCGCCGGCGCAGCTCCTGCAGGCGTCGAACGGCGTCGTTATCATGACCTATTCCAAGCGGAGCAACACCACGGGACAGGTCGTCAGATTCAGCTACGACAACGGCGACAAGTGGACTCGCGAGCTCTACGTAAGCAGGCCGGCGTCGTCCACCGACACCGACCTCGGCTATCCGGCCACCGCCCAGTACAGCGACGGCAGCTTCATCACGGTCTACTACCAGAAATGGGAGAGCGATTCCAAGCCCTCGCTCATGAGGACGCTCTGGCAGTTCAAGCAGAACTGATCCGCGGCGATATAAAACGATACTGACACAGATGCCCCGCGGCCGGGTTCAACCGGCCGCGGGGCATCTGTTCACATAATGGGCTGCGGGAGGGATCCCGCGCCTCTTTATCTGTCGCCCGCCGGGGCGCCCGCCTGCGTATCGTCCTCCGACAGGAAGGACAGGACCTGCGTAAGATAGGCGGACATCTGGGAGTCGCCGCCGAAAAAAAGCTCGTGCCTGCCGCCCTCGAAGAGGACGTAACCGGCGCCGCGGATCCGGCCCGCCAGCTCCTTCTGCGGCGGGATGAGGACGACGTCGTCGAGGCCGGCCGAGATGATCTGCACGCGCGTGACGATCCGCTCGGGTGCGCCCTTCTTCAGTATCTTCCGGCAGGTCTTCAGCGACTCGAGCGTCCATCTGTACGTCGGGCTGAAGTTCTGGTAGTCGGGGTGGGTGCGGCGGAAGAGCTCGTACCTTGAGAACCTCGGCTCGGAGCTGCCGCAGGAGTCCTTGAAGTACTCGATCCCGGGGTAGGGCTTTGACAGGAAGATGCGCTTTCGGGCCCCTCCGAAGAGGATCATGAAGCGGCATATGGCCCTGCCGACGAAGGGAGGGAAGGCACCTGTAGACGGCGCCACCATGGGCGAGGACAGCACTGCCTTTTCGAATCTGTCAGGGAAGCGCTCGAGGAACAGCGCGGCTACGGCGCCGCCCATCGAGTGCGAATAGAGATAGAGCGGCAGGCCCTTTGGGACAACGCTGTCGAGGAAGAGCTCCAGATCGTCGACGTAATCTTCGAAGCGGCGGACGTGGGTGAGCGTTTTGTCGGCGACCTCGCGGCCGCTTGCGCCGTGTCCGCGCTGGTCGTAGACGTAGACGGACCAGCCCTGCGAGAGAAAGTACCAGGCCATCTCGTCGTACTTCTCTCCCGATTCGGTAAAGCCGTGGACGATGACGACCGCCGCGGACGGATCGCCGGCGGAGTAGGAGTGCCAGGCAAGGGAGAGGCCGCCGGTCCCGGTGAATGTTCCGTCGGTCCTTACGGCGGCGAGGGCCGGGGCGACCTCGCCGTCCATGACGGAGGCGAACCCGGCCTCCGGAATGACTTTGAACGGTCTCATGACGGGCGATCCCGCGTCACTGCGCGGTGCCGTCGCCGGAGGAGGCGCTGCGGGAGCGCAGACTGCGGATGGTGCCGAGCACCTCCTTCTCCCGGTAGAGGAAGAACAGGACAGCTCCTATGAGGCAGGTGACGGCGGCGGCTGCGGCGACGGCGCGGTACTGCCCCTCGGTGACCGCCTCGACGCCGTCGGAGGTAAGACGCTTGACGGTCATAGAGGTGTAGACGAGCATCGACAGCGCCTGGCCGAGCTTCATGGCAAAGGTCCTGGCGGCAAAGAACATTCCGCTGCGGTCCTCGCCCGTCTGAAGCGTGCTGAGCTCGGAGACGTCGGCCACGCAGGCCTGCGGAAGGATGCCGAGTATGGCCATCGGTATACCGGCGGCTACGGCGACCACGATGCCGAAGAAGTGGACCGAGCCTATTGCCGCGTCGGATGAGAGAGCGGTGATGAGGAAGACTCCCGCGTAGACGAAGAAGCCCGTTATGATAAGCCGCTTCTTACCGAATCTCGGCGCCAGTTTGTTGACCAGGGGATAGAGCGAAAGGCTGACGACGGTCATGAGCACCGTCAGAAGGAAGGTCTTGTCGGACGAGATGCCCATGAGGTTGGTCTCGAAGTCGGCAAGGCCGGTCTGGAACAGGGTGACGGCAAAGAAGTAAATGACGTCGGAATACACGAAGCGGCGGAACTGGGCGTTGCCGAAGGTCGCTATCAGCGAGCGGAAGGCGGGGGTCCTGACCGGCTTCGAGTCGATATAATCCCTCTCGCGGATGAGGAAGGCCGGCACGAGCATGGCAACTGACGCCACGGCGCACATGATGCCGATGGCCAGCCGTATGCCGGCGGCCTGGCTGCCGGCGACGCCCTCGAGCATGCCCGCAAGGTTGGGCATGAACGTCGATACGGAGAAGCCGGCGATGTAGGTGAAGGAGATGTAGGTCGAGACGTTGATCCTGTGCTCCTGCGTATCCCCGAGCTCGGCGATGAGCGCGTTATACGGGGTGCAGTAGACCGTCATGAAGAGGTAGAAGAGCATGAGCAGCACGAAGATCAGCGTGTCGTTCATGGCCTCGGAGAAGCCGGCGCCCGGGATGCAGAAGATCCCGGCCGTGACGGCCGCGAACGGCACGGCAACCGCCTTCATGAAGGGTATGCGCCTGCCGCCTTTGAAGTTCGATCTGTCGGACCAGCTGGCAATGAGCGGGTCGGTGACGGCGTCGAAGATCCTTCCCACGGCGGTTATAAGGCCGAACAGCGTGAGGGAGGCAAGTATGGGCGCCTGGGTGATGAAGCTCCCGAAGATGCCGTTCGTGGCGCCCTCGGAGGCGTTTCCGGTGTAGAGGTGAACGAGCCAGGTCGAGACGATGCCTGACAGCAGGCTCCAGCCGAACTGACCCACCGCGAAGATCCAGAGAAGTTTGTTGGTTATCGGTTTCAGAGTCCTGTCGTTTTGGTTTTGCATGCGGCCACCTTCCTAAAGAATTATTGAAGTGATTCGGTCGTATCAGAGGGAATTGACGTATCTCACAGCCGCTGTGGCAGCCACGGCCCCGTCGGCGGCGGCCGTGACGAGCTGCCGTACGTCCTTTGTCCTCCCGTCGCCGGCGGCAAAGACGCCCGGGACCGAGGTCCTGCAGTCCTCGCCGGCGACAATGTAGCCGGAGGGATCGAGCTCGAGGAGGCCTTCGAAGGCGCCCGTGGCAGGCACCATGCCGACGGCGATGAACAGGCCGGCGACCGGCAGCTCGGATGTTCTGCCCTCGGGTCCCGTCAGGACGACGGCGGACAGTTTGTCTTCAGCAACAAGTCCCGTTACCCGGGTCCCGAGCAGCAGCCTGATGTTTTCCTTCCTGCCAAGCAGGGCGACGTCCGCGGGATCCGCGCGGAAGCTGTCGCGCCTGTGGATGAGCCATACGGTCGCGGCCAGATCGGACAGATAGAGGGCATCGGATACGGCGGTGTTGCCGCCGCCGACGACCGCGACGTCGCGGCCCTTGTACAGGGCACCGTCGCATGTCGCGCAGAACGAGACGCCCCTGCCGGTAAGTGCCTCCTCGCCGGGCAGGCCGAGGCCCCTGTGCGAGGTCCCGGTGGCGATGATGAGCGACCTCCCGCGGTACTCGGCGTCCGCGGTCGGCACGGTAAAGCCTCCGTCTTCCGCCCGGAAGCCGGAGGCCGTGCCGAAGGCGAACTCGGCGCCCAGGGTCTCGGCCTGCGAGTAAAGCTTCATGGCAAAGTCGAAGCCGGATATCCCGGGCTCGGCCGGGTAGTTCCATATGGCGGGGGTGTTGAGGATCTGGCCGCCGAAGCCGCGTGCCTCGAGCACGAGGACGCTCTTCGAGGCCCGGCGGGCGTAGATCGCCGCGGTGAGGCCGGCGGTGCCGGCCCCGATCACGAGGACATCGTGCATGTCAGCCCTTTATGAGAGCGGCGATGGCGTCCGGCGGGATGAGGCCGACGCTCCTTCTGATCTCGCTGCCTCCCCTGAAGGCTATCAGGCAGGGTATGGAGGATATGCCGTACCTGACGGCGAGCTCAGGCTCGTCGTCGATGTTTACGGCGGCAAACTTGGCCTCAGGATGGGCGGCCGCCACCTTTTCGAGCATGGGGGCGAGCATTCTGCAGGGTCCGCACCAGTCGGCGTTGAAGTCGACAAGGACCGTGCGGTCGGAGCCGAGGACCTCCTCGGCAAAGTTACCGGAATTGACTTTTACTACAGACATTTCATATCTCCTTGTGCGTGTCGTTCGTATGTGAAGGGTTCGCGCCTGATCGGCCGGGACGAGCCCGGACGGGCGCCGGTCTGGCTTGCCGGGGCGCGGCTGCCGGTCCGGCGTCCGTGTCCCCGCTCATATTATACCACGCCTGCGGGCGGAAGGCAACCGCATTCTCCGTTCTTCGGGATTAATGCGGAACATTGCCGCCGCAGAGGGCGCGCGGGCGCGATTAAAATTGACAAAACGGCCGCCGTGTGCTATTATTATTGGACCGGGAGCGCCGCATCGCACCCGCCGTCCGGCCGCGTCACGGCCGAGACTTCACGGCGGGCATTCCGGCGGACCGGACTTTCCAGGCGGAGATGGCGCATGAGAGAGAGCACTTTTTCCATTGCCGGCAGCATCAGGTCGCTGCTGGAGCAGAAGAAATACAATTCGCTGAAGGACATCCTGACGACCATGAACCCGGCGGACATCGCTGCCGCCGCCGGGGAGATGAGCGAGACTGAGCTGCCGCTCCTCTTCAGGCTCCTTCCCAAGGCCCAGGCCGCGGACGTGTTTGCCGAGATGGAGCCGGAGTGCCAGGAGCAGCTCATAAAGGCGTTCTCGGACAGCGAGCTCGCCCTGGTCATAAACGAGCTGTACGTAGACGACGCCGCGGACCTAATCGAGGACATGCCGGCTAACGTCGTCAAGCGCATACTTAAGACGGCATCGCCGGACCTCAGGCGCGAGATCAACGAGATACTGCGCTACCCGGAGAACTCCGCGGGCTCCGTCATGACGACGGAGTTCGTCGCCCTGAAGCCCGAGATGACCCTGGACGAGGCCATGACCTATCTGCGCCGCACTGGCATCGAAAAGGAGACGATATACAACTGCTACGTCACCCGCAAGGGGGTGCTGGCCGGCATCGTATCGCTCAAGGACATGCTCATGGCGGCCGACGGCACCAAGCTCATCGGCGACATAATGAAGACCGACGTGATATCGGTCGGGACGTCGGTCGACAGGGAAGAGGTCGCCAAGATGCTGTCCAGGTACCGCTTCATGGCCCTTCCCGTGGTCGACGACGAGGAGCGCCTCGTGGGCATCATAACCTTCGACGACGTCATCGACGTCATCGAGGAGGAGACCACCGAGGATATCGCCAAGATGGCCGCCATCACGCCCCCGGAGAAGACCTATCTGCACCTCGGCGTCTTCGACCTGTTCCGAAGCCGCATTCCGTGGCTTCTGCTGCTCATGGTCTCGGCGACCTTCACCGGCATGATAATCACGGGCTTCGAGGAGGCCCTTGCCGCCCAGGTGGTGCTCACCGCGTTCATCCCCATGCTGATGGACACGGGAGGAAATACGGGCTCGCAGTCCTCGGTAACTGTCATAAGGGCGCTCTCGCTCGACGAGATAGGGTTCCGCTCGCTCCCCCAGGTCGTATGGAAGGAGGTCCGCACCGCCCTGCTGTGCGGCGCCACGCTGGCCGCCGCCTGCTTCTGCAAGATCATGCTCGTCGACAGGCTGCTCATGCACAACGAGGCCGTGACTCTGACGGTGGCGCTGGCGGTGAGCCTGACGATGGTCGTCACGGTCGTCGTGGCGAAATTCATCGGCTGCGTCCTCCCCATGCTGGCGAAGCGCCTGGGCTTCGACCCAGCGGTCATGGCCAGTCCCTTCATAACGACAATAGTAGACGCGCTCTCCCTGCTGGTCTATTTCACCATAGCAAAGCAGCTGCTGTTCTGATCAGTCTCTTATGAGCGCACGCGCGCCCGGAGCCGAAGCTCCGGGCGCGCGCTTTTTTCCGCGGCTTTATTTCAGCCTTGTGTGGAAGGTGCGGTTGGGATAGCGGGTGAAGCCGTTGCCGTCCGGGAAGGGGGTGAGGGTGTCGTTCTCGTAGATCTTTCTCACCTCTTCGTCGCGCAGATCCGGGATGGCAAAGGGCACGCCTTTGCCGAGGGCCGAGCGCCAGCCTAGAATGGCTATCTCGGACAGCTGGACCGCGTGGTAGACGGTGAAGAAGGGCTCCTCGCCGCCGCGGACGTACTTGATGAACTTTTCCATCACCCAGAAGTCGCCGCCGCCGTGTCCGGCCTTCTCGGCGATCTCGCCCTTTTCCGGCCACTGGGCGGGATAGATCTGCTCCTCGGGCGTGTCGTCGGTGGGCTTGCTCCACCAGTTGTAGCAGAGGCGCATGTTGGAGGTGTCGTTGCCGCGGCAGGTCTCGATGCTCCCCTTGGTGCAGGACAGGCGGTACCAGTTCTGATGAGGCTGCAGGCCGCAGGAGCCGGCGATGCGGAAGATGGCCCCGTTGTTCATGCGGACCATCATTATGGCCGTCTTGTCCTCGATGACGTTTCCGACGTCGTCCTTGCCGGTGGCTACCGCGGCGATGACCTGGACCGGCTCGAGGCCGGTGGCCAGCATGAGCGGCGCCATGGCGTGGGTGGAGTAATAGGTCCTGGGGTTGTATTTCCTCCAGTGATAGGTCTCGCCGCGCCTGCCGTTGGAGGTGCCCTTCTTTCCGCTCGGATGGACGTATTCGCCCTCGGCAAAGCCGACCTCGCCGAGCGTGCCGCCCTGGTAGACCCTGGTGAGCTCCATGCGCTGCTTGGAGAAGGGGTAGTTCTCGGCCAGCATGTACTTGCCGCCGGTGCGCTCGACCGTCCTGACGAGGGCGACGCACTCGGCCATGGTGGACGAGGGCTGTGTCTCGGAGAGAACGGCTATGCCTTTCTCGAGACACCTGATGGCGAAAGGAGTGTGTTCGTTGAAGTAGTTGGTGAGCACGACCGCGTCCATCTTGACCTTGATGAACTCGTCGAAGTCGGTGAAGAACTTGCATTTCTCACCGGCTATGGAGCGCGCCTTCTCGAAGGTCTCGGTGCGCATGTCGCACATGGCGACGATCTCGACGTTGTCCAGGTACTGGACCTGCCTCGAGTAGGCAAGTCCTCTGTCGAGTCCGAAGACTCCCAATCTGATCTTTTTCATTGATCCGACCCTGCCTTTCTTTGCCTTCAGACGGGTAGCGCTCTGCAAGGCAGATTAACGTATCCGTTCTCTCCGGGGAGCGGAGAGCGGAAGTCGCGCTCGTACATCCTGCGGATGCTTTCGATCCTGAAGTCGGGGATGGGGAAGACTATGCCGTCATCGAGGCCGCTCATGCAGCCGAGGAGCACGACAGAGGCGACCGTCGCCGCCGTGTAGACGTCGAAGTCGTTGCCGTTCTGGCCGCGCAGCCAGCCTGTGAAGTACCTGAGCATGAGGATCTCGGGCACAAGGGCCCGGTCGACGGCCTTGTACTTGCGTGCGACCGCCGCGCCGTATGCCGCGGCATAGGTGCTGACTGCGTCGTCCTTGATGTAGCCGAGGCGGACTTCGTCTTCGCCTCCGCGCCTGGTCTCGACTCCGCCTTTTACGGCGCCGATGCGGAACCAGGTGCCCCTGGGATAGACGTTGCAGGAGGCGGCCACTCTGAAGACCGCTCCGCCGGCCGTCTCGAGTAGGATCTGGGGGATGCTGTCGGGGGCGGTGAGGCCGGCGGCGGCGGGATCCATGTGGTTGAAGGACACGCGCCCGACGAGCCTCAGCGGCTTCTCACCGGTGATGTACAGCAGCGGGAGCAGCGCGCGGGCGCCGTAGAACACGGGGGCCCTGCCGGCGCACGAGTCGGAACCGTCGGCAAGGTACTCTCCCTCGGCAAAGATGACCTTTCCGAGCGAGCCCTCGTCGTATATGCGCTTCATCTCTGTCACGGCCGGGCCGAAGGCGACAGGCGAGCCGAACATGTAGCCGGTGCCGGTGCTCTCCGCGGTGCGGCACAGCCTGACGGCCTCGGCCAGCGAGGCGGCGGGCAGGGAGCCGGCCAGGACCGGGATGCCCTTTTCCATGAACATGCAGGCGAGCTTTGCCGTTCCTCCGGCGCAGTCGCCGAGGACGACGGCGTCGATGCCGGCCCCGGCAAGGGCCTCGGGATCGGCGCAGACCGCGGCCTTCGGGAAGAGTTCGGTGAACAGGCCGGCGCGTTCGCCGCACCCGTCGAAGCAGGCGACGACTTTGACGCTGCGGTCGCCCATCGCGGCGGCGGCCTTCAGAGTGCTTTCTCTGTTCTTGAGGCCGCAGAAACCGAGTCTTATAACGTCAGCCATGTCACTTTACCTCCTTTTCGGCCTTTTCCGCTTCGGCGGCAACACGGGCCTTGTAAGCCTCGAACGGATCGATATCCCCGTAGTAGTTCGTCTTGATGTCGCGGGTGCAGCAGGGCATCGTAGGAGGCTCGCCGGTCTCGTTGTTCGGGAATGGAGTGAAGGTGTAGTTCTCCCACTTTACGCGCTCGGACTCGAGGCGCAGGTCGGGCAGACAGAAGCGCACGC
Organism: Clostridiales bacterium; assembly: GCA_016281895.1. Lineage (GTDB taxonomy): Bacteria > Bacillota > Clostridia > Oscillospirales > CAG-272 > CAG-390. The sequence continues at coordinate 4,855 of JAEEJM010000072.1, read as the reverse complement.
CGCCGGCGAGGGCGCTCCTCCAGCCCATGATGGCCATCTCTGAAAGGGCGACGGCCTTGTATACGTCGAAATAGGGCTTCATACCGTCCCTGAGGGTGCGGATGAAGTTGTATACGACGAAGAAGTCTCCTCCGCCGTGGCCGGCGTTCTTGGCGAGCTCGGCGGCCTCGGGGAAGTCCGGGGTGTAGCACTGCTCCGTGACGGTGACTCCGGGAGTCGGTCTGTCGTCGGGGAAGTTCATGCGGATCATCGGGCGGTTGCCGCGGACGGTCTCGACGCCTCCCTTAGTGCAGGCCAGCCTGTACCAGGTCCCGGCGGGGCCGAAGTTGCAGCTGCCGGCCACGCGGAAGACCGAGCCGTCGCTCATTCCGACCAGCATGGGGGCGGCGCCGTCGCCGGCAAAGCGGGAGTCCTTTTCGGCCTCCTCCTCGATGCAGGCGGCAAGGCAGCTGACGTCCCTGGGCTCGAGGTCGGTCGCGTACATGAGCGGAGCCATGGCGTGGGTGGAGTAGTAGGTCCTGGCCAGCCATCTCCTCCAGTGGAGGATCGGGGCCGCTCCGTTGTCGTAGAGCTCGCGGTCCTTTTCATTCATCCAGGGGGCGATGTTGAGGATCCCGTTGCTGCTCATGGGATGGACGTATTCGCCCTCGGCGAAGACGACCTTTCCGAGCCGGCCGCTGAGATAGATCCTGCGCAGCTCCTGGGACGAGGCGGTGAAGGGGTAGTTCTCGCCGAGCATGTATATGCCGCCGGTCTTCTCGACCGCGCGCACCAGGGCGACGCAGTCGGCCATGGTGGAGGCGGCGGTGCACTCGGACATGACTGCCTTTCCGGCCTCGAGGGCCTTGACGGCGAACCTCGCGTGATCGTTGAAATAGTTGGCGATGATCACGCCGTCCATGTCGTGCTGTATGAACTCGTCGAAGTCGACGTAATAGCCTCCTCCGGGAGCCATGTACTCTTCGGCGCGGGAGAGCTTGGAGGGGATCCTGTCGCACACGGCGACGAGCTGACCTCCGCAAAGATTGACCTTGCGCATAAGGTCGCAGCCTCTTCCGAGGCCGAACACGCCGATCCTCGGCCTGTCTGTACTCATTCCGGTCACCTCCTTATGCCTTCGCGGCTTCGCGGGCCGCCAGGGCGGCGTCGAAAAGATCCTGATGTGCGTTGCTCGGGAGGGTCTTGCCCTCGCCGGTGTCGTAGTCCGGGAACGGGGTGAAGCGGTCTTCGGCGTAGAGCTTGCGTATGTCGCGGTCGCGGAAGTCGGGAATGTCGAAGGGGGCGCCCTCGCAGAGCGCCGACTTGTAGGCCATGACGGCGGTCGCGGACATTATGACGGAGTTGTAAACGTCGAAATAGGGCTTCTCGTCGTAACGGAGATACCTCATGAATTTGTACATCTCCCAGAAGTCGCCGCCGCCGTGGTCGGCGTTGATGGCGAGGTCCGTGAGCTCGTCCCACTGGGCGTCGTAGATCCTGTGGGATTCGGTAACGCCGACGGGCAGCTCCCAGGCACCGTAGTCGAGAATCACGCGGCCGTTGTTGCCGCGGACGGTCTCGATGGAGCCGTTGGTGCAGGCCAGTCTGTACCAGTTGTCGTGAGGGGCGAGGTTGTTGGAGCCCGAGATGCGGAAGACGGCGCCGTTGTCCATCTGGATCAGCATGATGCCGGCCTCCTCTACGGCCGCGCGCTGCTCGCAGGTGTCGTAGAGCTCGAGGGCGTGGTCCTTGAGGAAGACCGTCTCGGCGTTCACCCTGACGGGCTTCGCGCCGGTCATGTAGAGCAGAGGACCAAGGGAGTGGGTGATGTAGTGGATCTTGGTGTTGTGGCGCCTCCAGTGGTTCTTTCCGGGTGAGATGCCCAGGAACTCGCCGCTGCTCATCGGATGGACGTATTCGCCCTCGGCGAAGACGACCTTTCCGAGTATGCCGCTCTGATAGACCCTGGCCATTTCGGCGCATCCGCGCATGAACGGGTAGTTCTCGGCCAGCATGTATTTCATGCCGGTCTGCTCGGCCGCCTCGACGAGAGCGACGCACTCTGCGAGCGAGGCCGCGGGCGTGCACTCGGAGATCACGGCCTTTCCGGCCTTCATGGCCTTGATCGCGAATTCCGTGTGCTGGTTGAAGTAGTTCGCGAGGATCACGGCGTCCATGTCGTGGCGGATGAAGTCGTCGAAATCCGTGTAGTAAACGGCGTCGGGCTCGGCTATCCCCTTCATGTACTTGAAGGTCCCGGGGTTCTTGTCGCAGGCCGCGACGAACTCCAGGCCGGCCGGTCTGCCGTTCTTAGCCAGAGTGCTGCCTCTGTTAAGGCCGAACACTCCGACTCTCGGTTTTCTGTCCAACATGAGTTTTCCTCCGTTTTATTATAATTGGATTATTCTTAGGGACGGCGCGCGGGAGGAGGTCACTCCTTCCTGTAGTCGCGGTCGCGGATGACGAAGCGCCTGACCTTTCCGGAGATGGTCTTGGGGAGCTCGTCTACGAACTCGACCACGCGCGGGTACTTGTACGGTGCGGTGTGGGTCTTTACGTAGTTCTGGATCTCCTTCTTCAGCTCGTCCGAGGGCTTCGCGTCCCTGGTGAGTATCACCGTGGCCTTGACTATCTGGCCGCGGATCTCGTCGGGGACGGCCGTGACGGCGCATTCGAGCACGTAAGGCAGCTCCATAATGACCGACTCGATCTCGAAGGGCCCTATGCGGTAGCCGGAGGACTTGATGACGTCGTCTATGCGGCCGACGTACCAGTAGTAGCCGTCCTCGTCGCGGGTGGCGATGTCGCCCGTGTGGTAGAAGCCGTCGTGTATTGCCGCGGCCGTGCCTTCGGGATCGCGGTAGTAGCCGTCGAACAGGCCGCAGGGCCTGCCTCCGCGCACGTCGATGCAGATCTCGCCGGCCTTGCCGGGCTCGCAGGAGTTGCCGTCGGAGTCGAGCAGATCTACCCGGAACAGGGGCGAGGGTCTGCCCATGGACCCTGTCTTCGGCACGGTGCCGACGAAGTTGCCGATGACAAGGGTGGTCTCGGTCTGGCCGAAGGCCTCCATTATGCGCAGGCCGGTGTGCTTGTAGAATATGTTGGAGACCTCGGGGTTGAGGGCCTCGCCCGCGGTAGTCGCGTACCTGATGGAGGAGAGGTCGTACTTGGAGAGGTCCTCGCGGATGAAGTAGCGGTATATGGTGGGCGGCGCGCAGAAGGTCCTGATGTCGTACTTGGAGAAGAGCGACAGTATGTCGTGAGGGTTGAAGCGGTCGAAGTCGTAGGTGAAGACGGGCGCGCCGCAGAGCCACTGGCCGTAGAGCTTGCCCCAGAGGGCCTTGCCCCAGCCGGTGTCGGAGACGGTGAAGTGCAGCCCGTCGGGCGAGGCCGTATGCCAGTACCTGGCGGTTATGTAATGGCCGAGCGGGTATTTGTAGTTGTGCGAGGCGATCCTGGGATAGCCCGAGGTCCCGGAGGTGAAGAGCATGATCATGGGATCGTTCCCGCAGGGGGAGTCCTTCTCGCGGTCGAAGACGGAGGAGCAGAGAGCCATCTCGGAGTTGTAATCGAACCAGCCCTCGCGCTTTCCGCCGACCAGGATCTTTATCATGCCGGGCCTTTCGGCGGCCGCCTTTTCGGCGTGAAGAAGGGTCTCGCCGTCGGCGGTGCATATGACCGCCCTGACGTCGGCCGATCTGTATCTGTACTCGAAGTCGCGTGTCTGCAGCTGGTTCGTGGCGGGTATGGCCACGGCCCCCAGCTTGTGGCAGGCCAGCATGCAGAACCAGAACTGGTAGTGGCGCTTCAGCACGAGCATTACGGTGTCGCCGCGCCTGATGCCCAGCGAGGAGAGATAGTTCGCCGTCATGTTGGAGTACCTGGACATGTCGGCGAAGGTGAAGGTGTGGTCCCTTCCGTCGCTTCCGACCCAGAGCATGGCGGTCTTGTCGGGCGTCTTGCGGGCGATGCCGTCGACCACGTCGAAGGCAAAGTTGAACCTGTCCTCGTTCCTGAAGCTGATGCCGGTGACGACGCCGTTCTCATCGGTCTCGGTCGTGACGAACCGCTCGGCGACGCCGGCGACGGCGGTCTGCTCGGGCACCTCTATAGGCTCCTGCTCGAAATCGTCCTCCTCGTCCTGCGACTTGAGGACTATCGCGTAGACCTCGCAGACCTTGCCGTCCATGGCGCGAAGGGCGTGCGGCACGGAGCTGTTGTAGTAGATGGTGTCGCCCTCGGTGAGGATCTCAATGTTGTTGTGGATGCGGATCTCGAGCTTGCCCTTGATGACGATGTCGATCTCCTGGCCCTTGTGGCGGGTGAAGACAGGGGGCTCGCTGCCGGACTCGGGCGGGATGCTCACCCAGAACGGCTCGGCTACCTTGTTCTTGAACGAAGGGGCAAGGTTGAAGTAGGTGAAGCCGGTGTTGCGGGCTATGCGCATGCCGTCGCCCTTGCGGGTCACGGTGTACTGCGAGAGCTTGGGGCTCGTGCCCTCGAGGATATCGCGCATCTCGACGCCGAACGTCGCGGCCGCCTTGTATATGAAGGTGAAGGGGAAGTCGAGCTCTCCCGATTCGAGTCTGCGGTATTCGTCGAGCGACACCTCGGTGCGGAGAGCGGCCTCCTCCTCGGACATGCCGGCTATCTCGCGGAGGGTCTTAACACGCGAGGCGACCTCGCGTATCTCCTTGTTCATCATGGCTGTTTTCGCGTTCCTTTCAGTTTATGGCCGCGTCGGCCGCCGCACGGAGCCGTTTTATGGCTTCTGCGGTGTCCTCCGCGCGGAAGACGGAGGAACCGGCGACGATATTGTCGGCTCCGGCAGCGGTCAGAAGACCGACGTTGCCGGGACCGATACCGCCGTCGACCT
>JAEEJM010000071.1 GCA_016281895.1 Clostridiales bacterium | reverse complement strand
GGTATAATTTATTATTCTCCGTTCCGCCGGCGCATCCCGCAAAGAGCCCTGCCGCGCCGTACGGACGCGCCTTTCATTTCTTTCACCGAGGTAAGCTCACATGACTATGTACGAAGAACTCCGCGCCCGCGGCCTCATAGCTCAGGTCACGGACGAGGCGGAGATAAGCAACATGATAAACTCCGGCTCGGCCAGATTCTACATCGGCTTCGACTGCACGGCCGACTCGCTGACCGCCGGCCATTTCATGGCGCTCACTCTTATGAAGCGCCTTCAGTCCGCCGGGAACAAGCCCTTTGCCCTCATCGGCGGCGGCACCACCATGATCGGCGACCCTTCCGGCCGCACCGACATGCGCAAGATGCTGACAAAGGAGGACATCGACCGCAACGCCGAGTGCTTCAGGATCCAGATGGAGCGCTTCATCGAGTTCGGCGACGGCAAAAGCCAGGCCACCATGGTCAACAATGCCGACTGGCTGCTCGACCTCAACTACGTCGATCTGCTGCGCGAGGTCGGAGCCTGCTTCTCCGTCAACAACATGCTCCGCGCCGAGTGCTACAAGCAGCGCATGGAGCGAGGCCTGTCCTTCCTCGAGTTCAACTACATGATAATGCAGTCATACGACTTCTACTATCTGTTCAAAAACTACGGCTGCAACATGCAGTTCGGCGGCGACGACCAGTGGTCCAACATGCTCGGCGGTACGGAGCTCATCCGCCGCAAGCTCGGCAAGGACGCACACGCCATGACCATCACTCTGCTCACCGACTCTAACGGAAAGAAAATGGGCAAGACCGCCGGCAACGCCGTGTGGCTCGACGCCGCCAAGACCTCTCCTTACGACTTCTACCAGTACTGGAGAAACGTGGGCGACGGCGACGTGCTGAAGTGCGTCAGGATGCTCACCTTCCTTCCGATGGAGCAGATCGAGGAGATGAACCGCTGGGAAGGCGACCGCCTCAACCGGGCCAAGGAGATCCTGGCCTACGAGCTGACCGCCCTCGTGCACGGGAAGGACGAGGCCGACCGCGCCGAGGCTTCCGCGAAGGCGCTCTTCGGCTCCGGAGCCGAGGCCGAGATCCCCACGACCGAGCTCACGCAGGACGACCTCGACGCCGACGGCAGCATCGATCTGCTCACGGTGCTCGTCAGGTCCGGCCTCGTCGCCTCCAAGTCCGAGGCCAGAAGGGCCGTCGAGCAGGGCGGCGTCACCGTTGACGGGGAGAGGGTCACCGACATCCGCTTTGCGATGACGGGCGACGGGCTCCGCTCCGGAAAAGTCGTCCGCCGCGGCAAAAAGGCCTTCAAGAAGATCATTATAAAATGAATCCCTCATGCCCGGCCGCCGTGACCGCCGTACGCGGTGCCGGCGGGACATACCGGTCAGCCCGATCAAGGATCATAAGATGAATATGCGGCCCGGGGGCCGCGGTCACGGTATGCACCGTCCGCGGCCCCCGGGACCGTTTTTATCTGTACTTGTAAGCCTCGGCGTGGAGTAGCTCTATGTTTCCGTCCTCGTGCTGGCGGATCAGCCCTTCGGCCTCGAGCTCGTCGAAGATCCAGCCCTCCTCGGCCTTGAACGGCAGGGAGCCCTCGTAATACCTGTGGGAGAAGACCGTCCTTCCGTCGGTCTTGGCCTTGGAGACGAGGCACTCGTAATACCTCTTCTTCAGCAGGTGTCTCATGAGCGGCTTCTTCGGCACGTCGATGCCGGCCCTGGCGCAGAAGTTCCTTACGTAGTTCAGCTGCATCCTGGATTCCGGCTGGCCCCAGACGCCCACGACGGTGTTGAAGTCGGGGACCGGCTCCCAGATGCGGTCGAGTTCCGCGAACAGAGCTTCCTTGTCCGCCCCGTCCTCGAGCATCTTCTCGAGCCCGAACATGTCCTTCCTGAATCTCGCGTATATAAGGATCTGCTCAAGATGCGGCAGCATGAGTTCGGCCAGGGTGGCCGGGGAGACCGGCAGCGGCTGAGTCGTCGTGTAACCGCGGTCCTTTGCCACTTCCGCGATCTCGGCCATGCTCTTCTCCGCCCTTGCGATGATGTCATCGGGATCGAAGATCAGCTTTCTCGCGTCGCCCTTCCACCAGTAGTCCTCCCAGCGCTTTCCGGATCTCGCGTCCTGGATCAGGCGCAGAGCGCGCTCGACGGCGGCCCCGTGTCTGTCGGAATAGATCCTGTATGCTATCTCATGGACGAGCTCGTCAGGATCCCTGTCAGGGTCTATGAGGAGCTGACCGGCGCAGTAGAGCGAGAACAGGTTCATAACGTGGTACGAGTCGATCTCGGACCAGTAGTCCGGCACTTTGACGCAGTCGCCCTCCTCGCGGGTGCGGTTGCATACGTCCTTCATGACGTGGGCGTTAACGACCATCTTGGCCGACTGGTCGATCTCCATATCGGCCGTGTACCAGCTCCACACCCCCAGGGGAGAGCCGGCGTCTCTGACGCCTTTCCGGAAGGCTCTTCTCTCCTCAGCCGACCAGTCGCCGTGCGACGGCAGCTCCATGAACATATAATCCTTCAGGCCGGAATTGACCACGGCCTGCGGGAAGTCGTCGGGCGCGCTCCAGGTGTCTATGCCCATCTGTACGTTGGGGTTGACCTTCCTGAACTTGCCCTCGATGAGCCGGCAGAACCTGAAGATGTCGCTGTAGTTCCTAAGGGCGCCGGGATCGAAGAAATGAAGGATCAGACGGTCGCTGTAAGGCGCCATGTCCGCGTAGATATCGTAATACCGGTCGAAGCAGGCAAAGACCTGCGGGTCGTCGTAAGCGCTTCCGCCGTCCGCGGCCGTGTATCTGACGTCGGGATCGACCCAGCCGTGATGGGTGAATCTGGCGGCCCAGACCCAGAAGGTAAACTTCATCCCCTCCTCGTGGAGAGCGTCAGCGAGCTTCTTGAAGCGGTCGTGGACGGGCTCCCAGCTGCTGTACCAGCGCCAGTTGTTGCAGCCGTCGGTAACCTGAATGCCGGTGTAGCCGAACGATTTCATCATCCTGGCGTACTCTTTGATCTGACGGTCGGAAAAAGAATACCAGTCGACCGAGAAGTTCATGTTCATATTGTTGATGAAGCCTCTGTTGTAGTCCGGCTTCCAGCCGCACAGGATGGTCTCTCTTTCCCTGATCCAGGGATTCTCGGGTGAAAAAGACATGTCGTCCCTCCTTCACAGTTCTTTTATAAGATCGGCCGTCACTTCGGCATAGTGCCTGCAGGCCGTTTCGGACATGTGTACTCCGTCCGGCATCTCGGACGGATCCGCGGCCCGTATCAGCGGATCCGAGAAAAAGTCGTGCGGCTCGGCGCCGCACCGGCGGCAGGTCTCGAAGAACGCCCCGATGAAGTCGTCGATGGTCAGACCGTCCGGGCGCACTCTCGGAGGAAGCCTGCGGTCGAGGCCCGACAGCACGAGCAGCTTCGCGTCCGGGAACAGCAGCCGTATGCGCTCGATGCAGAGCGCGAGGGCTCCGCGGTAGGAGGTCTCGCAGCGGTCTCCCGGCGATCCCAGCGGCACGTCCCTGTGGTTGTCGTTGCCCCAGCCCTGAAGGATGACGACGTCCGCGTCGCGGTCCATGGCCGGCAGCCGCTCAAGGTAGCTGTCTGTCCTTTCGCCGGTCAGGGCGACGCACGATCCGCACACGCCGTAATTCCTCACCGTGCACCGCAGAAGCAGCCCCAGTATCACAGGGTAGTTGACATCCCTTGCGGACTCGCGCCCGTCGGTCACGACGATCCTCGTGTTGGATGCCCCGAGACAGTTGATCTTTATCCCTTCGGTCCTCATTTCGCTCTCCGGGTAAAAAACTCTCGCGCGGTCCGTCCGCGCCGGATCACGTAAAAAAGAGGCGGGAGGCCCTGCGTTTTCGCTCGGGTCTCCCGTCTTTTGTTTCCTCAGTCGGAAACGAGCAGGTAAAGCACTAATATCAGTACGGCAAAAATACCGGAAAGAATGGGTGTTACCTTGTTGAGGGCTTTGTCGAGGCGCGAGCCTCTTTCCTTGCCGAGGAACGTCTCCGCGGAACCGGAGATGACGCCGGACATCTGGCTGTCCTTTCCCGACTGAAGCAGGACCGCCACGATGATGGCAAGTCCCATGACAAGGATCACGATGCCCAGTACGATTTCAAGAGTGCCCATGGTTTGCTCCTTATTCTTGTACAAATGATAAACAGTCTCAGGCCGCCAGGCGGGCCGCTTTTCCGTGCGGATGCGCACACCGCCGCAGAGCGGCGCAGGCTATTATACCACAAAGGCGCGCAAAAAGCAAGATGTTTTTTATTTATTTCAATATACTTCCGTCAGGCCCCTTCCGGTCGCTTGCCGGACGCCGCCGGGACGGCGGTGTAGAGATGCATTATGTTCAGGTCCTCCTCCATGTCGAGCCCGTGCGAGCCGCTGTGGCCGTCGACCTCATGGCAGCCGTGATCCATCGCGAAGCCGATCAGGGAATCGTGGCCGGACCAGTACTTCCTGACGGCGTTGTACAGCATCTCGAAGGTGTAGTTATTGGCCCGGAGCTCCGAAATGGCCTCGGTGCTCTCCGGCCCGAACTTGTGCATCCAGTGGTCATAGTTGCCGTGATAGACGGCTATGAAGTCGTGTCTGTCCTCGCGGATGAGCTCGACGGCCTTCTCGGCGATCTGCCCGAGCGTGTCGAAGATGTAATAGTCCATGTCGCGCTCACGGAAGATCTTGCCCACGCTGCACTCCCCGTCGGCCACTATGGCGGGCCTCTTCCCCGCCCTGATGAGCGCGTCGAAGATGGTGTCGATGCGTATGACCGGCTTCTCGTACTTCCTGATGCCGTGGACCGCGGGCTGGGCCCCGGTGTACATGGTCCCGAAGCAGACCGGAGTCACGGAGGGCATGACGGATCTCAGCGGGAGCTCGAGCTCGCCTATGCGGGCGACGTCGGATACGAACCACGGATACTTCCGGTAGATCCACTGCGCCACGGCGTCGGGATTGAACATCAGCACCCGCCCCGCCCTGCGGCCGGCGAGTTTTTCTTCGGCGTATTCGACGAGCGAGGAGTTCGGCTCCGCGGCAAAGGCCGGCGGATCTATCCCCATTATGCGGGAGAGCGCCCCGCAGACCGTATCCAGTGAATCCCTGTTGTACATTCTTCTTTCCATCCTGTTCGTAATTGTATTTTCCGCGGACGCCCGTCCGCCTGTATGACGTTATTCCGGTCCAGCCGGCCGGTCTGCCGGCGGGGATAGCCGCCGGACCTGCCGCCAGTGCGGCGGTATTTACCTGACGGCGGACTGAATGAAAATGCCGCCTTGAACAAAAGCCTCCGGCATGGTATAATAGACCTACCGGAGCCGGGCCCGGCCCGGCCGAACCCCCGCCAAGAGAAAGGAGCCCCTCATGAAGATCAGGATCAGGTTCGCGGCCGCGGCGGTCATCGCGGCAGCTCTGCTGGCGTCAGCCTGCGCCGGCTCGCCGGCCGGGAACGACACGGAGCCGGTCACTTCGGCCGAGGCGCCGGCCGGGTCCGAGACCGACGTCCGGACAGAGCCCGTGTTTGCCGCCAGAGACTATTCGGGCCAGACTTTCACGGTCTATATGCGCAGCAGCAAGGCAACGTCTTACGCCGCCAATTACATGATAGGCGAGGACAACGGTTCGCTGTGCGACGAGGCCGCGCTCTCCCGCAACATGATGGTCGAGGAAAAGTACGGAGTCAAGCTGGAATTCCGGGAGGCGTCGAGCCCTCTGGAGACCCTCTCCGCGGACATCAAGGGCGGCGACCCGGGTTACGATCTCATCCTTGAGCGCCGCAACTCTATGGGACCGAAGGTCACGTCGGGCCTGCTTGCCGACCTGGCGGCCATGGACATAGACTTCTCCAGGCCCTGGTGGGACATGAACTGCGTCGAGGGCTACTCGCTCGGCGGGCGGCTGTTCCTCATCGCCAACGACATATCCGTATCGAGATTCAGCAACTCGTATTTCCTGTATTTCAACAAGCAGATCCTGGAAAACTACCGCCTTGACGACCCGTACGGCCTCGAGAAGGCCGGAAACTGGACGCTCGAGAACTTCCTGGGTCTCGTTCAGAGCGTGTCGAACGTCCCCGCCGACGGAAGCATCGGCACATACGGAATGCTGACCGCCACGGGACCGGCAAACGGCACCCACATGCATCTGCTGACGGGCTGCGGGATCCGCTTCACGTCGGTCGACGCCGAAGGAAAGCGCGAGGCGGCCGTAGGAGATCAGCTGGAAAAGATCGACGGCATTTTCTCGTCCATAAGGACGGTCGTGTCCGAATCCGAATCGACCCTGACCTTCTCGAAGGCCAGCGATATGGACAAGGAGAATCTGTCCGGCTACGCCAACATCTACGACCACGCCAGGTCCCTGTTCGCCTCGGGGCACTTCCTGTTCCTTCACGGCGGCATGGGGATCTCCTCGCAGTTCTCCGATATGGAAAACGACTACGGAGCAATAGTAAACCCGAAATACAACGCGGACCAGACCAGATACTACCACAAGATCGACCCGTACGCGCTGATCTTCGGTGCGCCGAACTCCCCGTCGGTCGACCGGGAGCGCCTGGCCATCGTCTCCGACTACTGGGCCTATATCTCCAGGACGACGCTCATACCCGCCTATTACGAGGTAACGATCAAGACCAAGCGCGTCTCCGATCCCACGGCCTCAGCCATGATAGACACCGTCCGCGAGACCATCATGTACGAGATGGCGGACGTCTTCGGCATCAGCATATCCGATGCCATGAACACCGCCTACGAGCGCAACAACCTGGCCAAGCAGTGGACCTCGGCTGAGCGCACGGCAAGAGCTACGCTGAAGAGCCTCAACGACAAGATCGCGGCGCTCGATTGATACCGCTCACTGCTTCTTACGGCGCGGGAACGGCACGGCGGATATGACTATTATCCCCAGCACTATAGCCAGGGCGAGCTTCAGCGTGAGCAGGCCGTACGAAGCCGCCGACGACGCGTC
>JAEEJM010000070.1 GCA_016281895.1 Clostridiales bacterium | reverse complement strand
GAGAACAGGTCGGTGATATAGTAGCGGATCGATCCCTTGACGGTGTCAAGCATCTCTGCGGCCGTGGGATCGGTGGCGCGCTTGGTCTTCATAGTGAGCTCGTAATAGGCCTCCATAACGGTGCCGGTCGACGTGTAGGCCCAGAAGTCGAGGATGTTGGCGATCTTCTCCTTGTCGGCGGCGGGGTCGTTGGGCAGGGCCCAGATGATCGTGCCGCTGTCCATGGCGTGGTAGTACTCCTTCTGGTCGGAGTTGTATTTCGGGTTCATGACCGGACCGAAGCCCTTTTCCATCTCCTCGAACTCGCGCGAGCCTCCGAGACTGGTCATCGTGAACAGGAAGTGCCCCTGGGAGAACAGCGCCCTGACGTGGTAGAATTGGTCCGGGTATTTCGACGCGTTGATCGGGTCGAGCCCCGCGGCCGTCGAGAAGTCGATGCAGACGTTCTTGTCTGTGGTGACGGCCCTGATCTTGTCGAAGAAGTCCTGGGTCTTTTCGGCGTAGTCTGTGCCGATCTTGCAGACGATGTTCCTGTCCTCATCGTACTCGATCAGGAACGATCCTATACCGGTCAGCATGTGGCCGCGTACGGCCCCCTCCTCGTTGGACAGGCCGTATACGCCGATCTGTCCGTCGGCACCGGGCGCCGACACGCTCTTTACCATGGTAAAGAATGTGTCAATGGTCCATTCGTTCTGCGCGACGTACGTGTACGGCGAGGTGAGCTTGAAGTCCTCGAGCACCGCCTTGTTGAAGAAGAAGAAGCGGCACCCTGAGATGTTGCTGACGGAGACGTCGTTGGGCATTATGAACAGCTTGTCGGCGTAGCAGTACTCGCTGGCCGCGTTGGCGTCCCACCAGGGCGTGGTGTAGTCGATCTCGAGGCCCAGGAAGTTGCGGAGCAGCCCGGCGTAGGCCAGAGTCTGATACCCGGCGCGCTGGTCGAGCGTGATGTCGTAAGGAATGTCCCCTCCCGTGATGTCCCTCTTCATGGTGTCGACGGGGTTCGAGACCTGGATGAACTTGAAGTTGACGTTGTATTTTTCCTCGACGATGTTGTTGCGGACGGTGACCTGATCGTTGACGATGTCGGAAGCGTTCTCGGGGGCGACGATATACATCCCCATGTAATGGGAAAGGTTTGCCGACCTCATGTAGACCGTGAAGGTCTCTCCGCCGTAGTCGGCCTCGGCGAATTTGGGCGAGGTGTCGGCTTCCGTCGACGAGTCTTCCGACGACTGCACGACCGGATCGGTATCGGGGGCGTCGGGCGTTTTTTCGCCGCAGGCCGCAACGGCAAGCACTCCGAGCGCGGTCACAAGAGCAAGCAGAAGACATATGAATCTGTTTCCGGTTCTCATGATGTTTCCTTCCTGAACCACAGGTTCGGCAAATGGATTTTCATTCCGGCCCGGACTCGCGCGCTCGCACGCGGGCGGGGACATATACTCATTGTAGATTATAACACACTTAGGCATGTCAATCAAGTTTTTTATCGCGTTGTTTGTCCAAATACGTCAACTTGTACAAACGTGCGCCGCGGTTTTTGGACATAAATGCGCATAAGGCGGGTCTGCCCGTCCCTCGGCGAGGCCGCAATGCCCCTCCGGCGCCGTTCTGTGGCCGCGGGGACTTGCCCGGACGGGCGATTTATGCTATAATTCTGACTGCCCTATGGCTGCAGCGGCCGACGGCCGGGCGCCCGCGGGGCGGCTGCGTCTGAATCTCGCCCTCCGAAAGGAACTGACATGGATTTCAAAGAACTCGAAAAAACGCTGTCCGATCTGTCGGCATACGGCATTCCGTCGTGCGCGGTGTCCGTGTGGAAGGACCACCGCGAGCTCTTCCGCCTCGCCTCGGGGAGCGAGCTCCCTCCGCGCGACGACACCCTCTTCTTTATGTACTCGCTCTCCAAACCCGTCACCGTCTGCGCGGCGATGAGCCTGTGGGAGCGCGGTCTGCTGGACCTCGACCGGCCCGTCGGCGATCTGCTCCCCGAGTTTTCACATCTCTGCGTAAAGCAGCCCGACGGCAGTACCGCCCCGGCGAAGGAGACGCTTACAGTCAGGCATCTGTTCACCATGACGTCCGGCTTCTCTTACGGGATGACGGCCGACTGCCTGCGCGCGATGCGCGCCGACACCGGCGGCAGATGCGGGACCCGCGAGGCCATGAAGGCCGTCGCCACCCTGCCGCTTCTGTTCGAGCCGGGGGCCAGATACATGTACGGCCTCTCCCACGACATACTTGCCGCATGCGTGGAGAAGGCCGCGGACATGCGCTTCTCCGATTTCGTTAAGAAGACGGTTTTCGAGCCGCTCGGAATGAACGATTCCTTCTGGCATACCGGCCCCGGGATCACGGAGAGGATGGCTCAGGAGTACGCGTGGGATTCCGGCTCCGGAGGGCCAAGAAAGGTGTCACTCCACAACAGTTACGTCTTCGGTCCGGATTACGAGTCCGGCGGCGCGGGCCTCATATCCAGTCTCGGCGACATGCAGCTCTTCAGCGACGCCCTGGCCTGCCTCGGCGAGGGAAAGAGCGGCGCGCGCATCCTGAAGCCCGGGACGGTCGAGCTCATAAGGACCCCCGCGCTCACTCCCGCCCAGCGCAGGACCTTCGTCTCGTCGTACCTCAAGCAGTGCTACTCGTACGGCCTCGGAGTCAGGACCTGTCTGTCCGACGATCCCGATCTGCTCTCGCCGGCCGGCGAGTTCGGCTGGGGCGGAGCCGCGGGCGCTCTTCAGCTTATCAGCCCCGAGCTCGGCGTCTCGGCGGTGTACGTCCAGCACGTCCTCGGCTGCGATTTCTCCGTCCTCCGGCCCCCGCTGTTCCGGGCCGTCTTCGGCGCCTTCCGCGCGGAGTGATCCGCCCCCGCGGGATACCCGCGAGCCCGTTCGGAGAAAAGAGATGCCCCTCTGCGCGGGATGATCTCGACCCGGGCGCGGCGGCGCCGCGCCCGGCGCCGCATCCGGCCAACGTCCGGCCATCGCCCGGCCATTGGCCGTTTTGCGCAAAACTATTGACTTTTGCGAATAATAATAGTATAATATGGTGTTTAAGTATGCCGTTCCGGCATGCTTTCGATCCGCCGGCCCTCCCGGGCCGTTTTCGGCCGT
>JAEEJM010000069.1 GCA_016281895.1 Clostridiales bacterium | reverse complement strand
ACTCGCACAGGCGGGATACTTTGATATCCTCGACAAGTACGAGTCCTTGCATTGTTGATTGAACCGCCGTGTACCGAACGGTACGCACGGTGGTGTGGGAGGTCGGTCACTCAACTAATGGGTGACCTCCTACCCGATCGGATTGCCCGTCGCATTTGCGGATGAGTCAGGCCATTTGCGCGCCGGTTCGGCGCATGTGCGAAGGAGTCCGGCTCATCTGCACGCGGAGCGATGCGTCAGCGCCTCATTCCAGAGACTCGAGCTTCTGCTTCAGTTTGGTGAGGCCGCTCGTGTTGGGCCTGGAGTAGGTCTTTTCCGCGTTGGCGACGCTGCCGGAGTAGGCTGCGTTGACCATGCCGGAGATGTTGACCGTGCTGCCGCTGCCGTAGATGTCGGTGAGATAGTAGCAGATGGAGCCCTTGACGGTGTCAAGCACGCCCGCGGCAACGGGGTCGCTGGCTCTCTTGGTCTTGAGCGTCAGCTCGTAGTAAGACTCCATGACGGTGGAGGTGGACACGTACGCCCAGTAGTCCATGATGATGGCCGCTCTTTCGATATCGGTGCCGGGGACCGCGGGGATGCCCCAGATGAGGCTGTTGCTGTCCATCTTATGGTAGTACTCTTTCTGGTTGGAGTCGAACTTCGGGTTCATTATGACGCCGAAGCCCTTAGGCATGTCTACGAACTCGATGGCTCCGTCCTTCATGTTGCAGTGGACGAACAGGAAGTGATCCTGGGCGAAAAGTCCGCGCGAATGGGCGTACTTGTCGTTGAAGGCGGCCGCGCCGGCCGCGTCGCGGGAGTGGGCCTCGTCGAAGGTCAGGCAGACGGTCTGGTCCTCGAAGGCGCCCTTGATCTTGTCGATGAACTGCTGGGTGCGGTCGCCGTAGACGGAGCAGACGTTGCAGACGAGCTCGTTGTCGGCGGTCACCTCGAGCCACGGGATCCCGCAGCCGACCAGCATGTGGCTGAGGTTGGAGCCCGACTCGTTGACAAGGCCGTAGACTCCGAGCTCGGAGCCGGTGTCCGGAACGGACACGGACTTGACCATGCTCACGAAGTTGTCGAGCGTCCATTCGTTCTTATCGGCCAGTTCGTAGGGGCTGGTGAGGCGGAAGTCCTCGAGAACGGCCTTGTTGAAGTAGTAGAAGCGCGTACCGCCCAGGTTCGACACCGAAGCGTCGTTAGGCATCACGTAGAGCCTGCCGGAGAAGGAATAGCTGTTGTACGCGTTCTCGTCCCACCAGGGTTTCGTGTAGTCGATGCCGAGGTTGTAAAGGTTGGTCATGTTCCCCGAGAGGGCCAGGGAGCCGAGCTTGTTGCGGTGGTCCAGGGCGACGTCGTAGTACGGGGTGCCGCTATTGATGTCGTTGACGATGGTGGAGGAGGGCGTGGAGACCTCGATCGTCTTGAATTTGATGTTGTATTTCTGCTCGACGATGAGGTTGCGCTTCACTGCCTCGGAGCTGACGACGTCGGATGCGTTCTCATCAGGAACGATGTACAGGCCGGGGTAGTTGAACTCCTTGCTGCTGCGCATGTAGATGACGAAATCGGCCCCTCCGTAATCGGCTTCGGCGAACTGCGGCTCCGTCTCCGCGGTGCTGTTGTCGGACAGATCGGCTTCCGGGCCCTTCTGTGTCTGGCTCTCGGTCCCGGGGTCGGCCGGCTGGGAGCAGGCTGTCAGGCCGGCGGCGGAACATGCCGCGATGACGACGGCCAGCAGCAGGGCTGTCAATCCAGTTTTGATCTTCATGTCGGTTCTCCTTGTTTTATTTTTCAATTTGTTATCTCAGTCTGCGGGCGTGTCACCGGCGGACAGACCGGCCAGGGTCTGTTTCAGCACGGGGTGTGCGGCAAGCTCCGGATCCTCCTCCGTTATGCGCCTGGCGGCGGCAGAAGCGGCGGCCAGCAGGCCAGCGTCGCCGCAGAGGTCGGCGAATCTGAAGCGCAGTCCCCCGCTCTGGCGGATGTCCGCGCCGTCGGACCTGCCGACAAAGTCTCCGGGGCCCCTGTTGCGAAGGTCTGCCTCGGCGATCTCGAAGCCGTCCGATGTGGTGGCCATGGCCGTAAGGCGGGCTCTGGCGCCCTCGCCCGCGTCGTCGGAGACGAGGACGCATTCGGATCTGCGGGACCCTCGCCCTACGCGCCCGCGCAGCTGATGCAGCTGTGACAGGCCGAAGCGTTCGGCGTTCTCCACTATCATGAGAGTTGCGTTTGGCACGTTGACGCCGACCTCGATGACCGTCGTAGATACCAGCACGTCGGTCTTCCCTTCCGCGAAGTCCTTCATTACCGCGTCTTTGGCGGACGGCTTCATCCTGCCGTGAACGAGGGCGATCCTCAGCCCGGGGAGCCTTTCCGCCAGTTCTTCGGCGTATTTTGACGCCGCTTTGAGCGGCGGCCTCTCCCTGATCCCGTCGTCGGTTATGTCGCCAATGCCGACCTCGCCGCCGGCAGCGGCGCCGCCCCCGGGATCCTCGTCTATGGACGGGCAGACGATGTACACCTGCCCTCCGGCCGCCACGGCCTTGGCGACGGCCTGGTCGACGCGGTCCCGCATGCTCTCGTTGGCCAGCCGGGTCTCGACCTTCTGCCTGCCGGGCGGCATCTCGTCGATCTTAGTAATGTCCAGGTCCCCGTAAAGCACCAGGGCAAGCGACCTCGGTATGGGGGTCGCGCTCATGGTGAGTATGTGCGGATGCTCAGCCTTGCCCGCCAGAACGGACCGCTGCCTTACGCCGAAGCGGTGCTGCTCGTCCGTTATGACCAGGGAAAGCGCTGCAAAATCCACGTCCCCCGTGAGCAGCGCGTGGGTGCCTATAATGAAGTCGATCCGTTCGCCCGGATCCGCGGCCGCGAGCCCGTCCCGGATCTTTTTCTTTTCGGCGGCCCTGGTCGCGCCCGTAAGCAGCGCGCACCGGACCCCCAGTTTTTCAAACAGCGGCGACAGTTCCGCGTAATGCTGTGCGGCGAGTATCTCCGTCGGAGCCATCAGGGCAGCCTGCCTTCCGGAAAGCACGGCGATGTACACCGCGCAGGCCGCTACGGCCGTCTTTCCGCATCCGACGTCGCCGATCACTATGCGGCTCATGGGAACGTCGGTCTTCATGTCGCCGGCGATGTCCCTCACGGCCCGCTTCTGCGCCCCGGTCAGTTCGTACGGCAGCAGGCTCAGCAGAGGCGATATGTTCTGCTTGGTGCACGGGAAGGCGCCGGTCTCGCGGCTGCGGCTTCGCTTTCCGGCCAGCAGCATGGAAAACAGGAAGAGCTCGTCGAAGACCAGCCTTTTCTTGGCCCTGGCCAGGGCCGGATAATCCTCGGGCTCGTGTATGTTGCGCAGGGCGTAGTCGAGCGTGCACAGCCCGTATTCCCTTCTGATCTCGTCGGGGAGGGCGTCGGGCACGTCCCCGCCGCAGAGCTTCAGAGCCTCGGCGACGTTTGCCGCGACCTGCTTCTGCGAGAGCCCCTCCGCCAGGGGATAGACCGCGGTGAAGTCAGGCAGGGCCCCCGAGCCGTCCCATCTTTCGTACGACGGCGACGACATCGAGTAGCGCATGACTCCGCCGCGCCCGGCGCGGGCCTCGACCTGGCCGTAGAACCTCCAGACGGAGTCCGTAACGAACTGGTCGCGGAGATAGGGCTGGTTGAAGAAGGTGAGCTCGCAGGCTCCGCTGTCGTCAAAGGCCTTGAACTTGACGACTGACATGTGACCCCTGAGGCGTCTGAACGAAGGCACCGACGCCACGGTGAGGACCACGGCGGTCTTGCCTCCGTCCGTGCGGGCGTCGGAGAGCAGACGGACGTCCCCGCGGTTTTCATAGGCCCTCGGGATGTGGTATATGAGATCCGACAGCGTCCGGACTCCGGCCTTACCGTACGCGGCGGCCTTTGCGGGGCCCACGCCCGGGAGCACCGATACCGGGGACGACGGGGTCGGCGGTGCGGTCTTCTTAACGTTTGCCATGATCACCCGGCGCGCGACCGTTCTTCCGGAACCGGCCGTCCGCCTCTGTGCGGGAGCCTTGCCGGTCCGAAGCGCGCGCTCTGCTCTATTATACCACGTACTCGGACTTATGGCAACGGATTTCGGCGCCGGACAAACAAAACCTTGCGCGCACACGCGTTTAGTGATAAAATATAAAATGGTGCAAAATATACCAAATCGCAGGTCCGCGCCGCGGCGCCCGTGCGCGCGCCGGCGAAGCGACGAAAGGACGGAAGGTCCTCCAATGGCAGAAAAAAAAGCAAAAGTAAAAAAACCGCCTCTGCTGATCTATTCCGCCGGGGCTCTTATAATGGGGCTGCGGTACAGGCTCCGCTACGGCCTTTCCGTGGACCGGTCGGAGTTTGCGGGCCACAAGGGACCGGCCGTGGTGCTTGCCGTCCACACCTCGCCAAAAGACCACGTTCTGACGGGCCTCGCGCTTTATCCCGAGCGCCCGACCTTCGTGCTGAGCGAGCATTTCATGACCTCCCCCGGGATGCGCCGGATCCTGAAACTGGTCCATCCGGTTACAAAAAAGATGTTCTGCCCCGACACCGGGGCCGTCATAGGCATAATCAGGGCCGTGCGGTCCGGCCGCACGGTGGTGCTTTTCCCCGAGGGAAGGCTGACCTGGCACGGCCGGTCTCTCCCGGTCACCGACGGCACCGCCGAGCTCGTCAAAAGGCTTGGCGCCGACGTGTTCATCCTCTGCTCCGAAGGGGCCGGAAAGACCTTTCCAAAGTGGGCCTCCGAGGTCCGAAGGGGCAGGATCCTCACGACGGTCAAAAAGCTGTTTTCCGCCGACGAGCTTGGCTCGCTCAGCGCCGGGGACGTCGCCGCCCGCATAGACTCCGCCGTAAAGCACGACGAGGAGAGGGCCATGCCCGGCGTAAGGTTCAGGACCGCGGACACCGCCGCCGGCCTCGACTCGATACTCTGGAGATGTCCGCGCTGCGGCGGAGTCCACACCCTGCGCTGCGGCGGAAACCGCATCGTCTGCGAAGCCTGCGGCCTCGAGGCGGTACTTGACGAATACGGCTATGTCTCCGGCACCGAGACCGCCTTCGGCATCAGCACCGTGGGAGGCTGGTACGATCACTGCGTGTCAACTCTCGACACCTCGTCGCCCGTCAGCGCGGAATGTTCCGTCAGCACGACAGACGAAAACGGATACATGGTAAGGGACTGCGGCCGCGGCACCCTCACGGTCGACAGCGAAAAGATAACTTTCTCCGGCACGGTCATGGGCCGCGACGGAGGCTTCGTACTCAACACCCGCGACGTCCGGGCCTTCCCGCTGACGCCGGGCGACCACATCGACATCTATTACAACAGACGGCTGTTCCTCTTCTCTCCCGTTCCCGATCCGCGGGACGCGGTCATACTGGCCGCGTATATGGACAAGCTTTCGGAGGAGAGCGGACGGAACGCGCAGGACGGCGCCGGCACCCGGCCCGCCGCCGGCACAGGAGACGAAAAATGAACCACACACCGCTTGCGGAGCTGCTCCGCCCGAAGACCTTCGAGGACATGGTCGGACAGGACCATCTCTTCGGCGAAAAGGGCGTCCTCAGAAAGATGTGCGACAGCGGACGCGTGACGAACATGATCTTCTACGGCCCTCCCGGGACCGGAAAGACCACGGCCGCCGAGCTCGTCGCCGCCCGCTCAGGCATGACCTTCAGTCGCCTGAACGCCACCACGGCCTCCCTTGCCGACGTGAAGGAGGTCCTGTCCTCGACCGCCGGAATGTTCGGCACCGGGGGCATACTGCTGTATCTCGACGAGATCCAGTACTTCAACCGCAAGCAGCAGCAGTCGCTGCTGGAGTACATAGAGGACGGCCGCGTGACGCTCGTCGCCTCCACTACCGACAATCCGCATTTCTGCATTTATAAGGCGCTGATCTCGCGCTCTACGCTCTTCGAGTTCAGACCGGTCGGGATCGCCGATATGAAAAGGGCGCTTGCCAGGGCTCTCGACTATCTGAACCGCGAGAACAACCGCGAGAAGCGCTGCCCCGACGAGGTCGCCGAGCTCACGGCCCGCATTGCCGACGGCGACGTCAGACGCTCGCTCATGCTCTTCGAGAACGCCTGGTACAACGCCGGCGACGAGATCTCCCCCGATGACGTCACGGCCTTCGACAGCGGCATCGGCAACTATTCCGACGACCGCCATTACGATCTGCTGTCCGCCCTGCAGAAATCCATAAGGGGCTCGGATCCGGACGCCGCGGTGTTTTACCTCGAGAGCCTGCTGAGGGCCGGCGAGCTGCTCTCCGCCTGCCGCAGACTTCAGGTCATAGCGTCCGAGGACATAGGCCTCGCCTATCCCGCGGCGGCCTACGTTACGCGGGCCTGCTGCGAGTCGGCTGTCGATCTTGGCATGCCGGAGGCCAGGATACCCCTTGCCAACGCCGCCGTAATGCTGGCAACGGCGCCCAAGTCCAACTCCGCCTATCTTGCGGTCGCGGCGGCCGGCGAGGATATTGCCGCGGGACTCGGCACGGTGCCTCCCGTCCCGCTCCGGAGCCCGCTCTATTCAGGATACGTCTATCCCCACGACCGGCCCGGCCATTACGTGAAGCAGCAGTATCTGCCGGACGAGCTCAAAGACAGGGTGTATTACAGGTTCGGCCGGAACCGCACCGAGCAGGCGGCGGCCGCGTACGCGGACAGCATAGGAAGCCGCAAGAAAGGCTCTTGAAAGATGGATCACGAAATACAGGTCGCCGTCGTCGGGGCAGGCCACGCCGGCATCGAGGCGGCGCTGGCCTGCGCCAGGATGGGGATGGACACGGTGCTGTTCACCCTTTCGATGGACGCGGTGGCCAACATGCCCTGCAATCCCTCCATAGGCGGGACGGCAAAAGGGCATCTGGTGTACGAGATCGACGCCCTGGGCGGTCAGATGGGCCGCACGGCCGACCTCGTTACGCTTCAGTCCCGAACTCTCAACACCGGCAAAGGGGCCGCGGTTCGTTCGAAGCGCGTCCAGGCGGACAGGCGCAGGTACCAGGAGCTGATGAAACACACTCTCGAGACCACGCCCCGCCTGCATCCGCTTCAGGCGGAGATCACCGGCCTGCTGACCGAGACCGCGGACGACGGAACGGTCAGGGTCGCGGGCGTCCGCACCTCCATCGGCGAGGTCTGGAGGTGCGGAGCCGTAATAATCTGCACCGGGACCTATCTCGGAGGCCGGATCTTCGTCGGCGACAGTTCATATTCGGGAGGCCCCGACGGCCAGCTTGCCGCGTCGGGTCTGTCCGCCTCGCTGGAGCAGGCAGGCCTCTCACTGCGGCGATTCAAGACGGGGACTCCTCCTCGCATCCTGCGCTCGTCGGTGGATTTTTCGGAGCTCGAGGAGCAGCCCGGCGAGGACCGCATAGTTCCCTTCTCCGCCCTGAGCGATCCGCGCAGACTCAACCGCATAAAGCAGCTTCCGTGCCACATCCTGTACACGAACGAACGGACGCATAAGATAATACTCGACAACATAAAAAGATCGGCCATGTATTCCGGTCTCATACACGGGGTCGGGCCAAGGTACTGCCCGTCCATAGAGGACAAGATCGTCCGGTTTGCGGACAAGGAGCGCCACCAGCTGTTCCTGGAGCCCATGGGCGCCGGCACGGACGAGCTGTACCTCCAGGGTTTCTCCACTTCCCTTCCCCCCGACGTTCAGGACGCTATGCTGCGGACCCTTCCCGGAATGAAGAACGCGGTCATAACGCGCTACGCCTACGCCATAGAGTACGACTGCGTCGATCCGCTGGAGCTCAGGCCGACGCTGGAGCACAAAAAGATCTCCGGCCTGTACGGCGCAGGTCAGTTCAACGGCACCTCGGGCTACGAGGAGGCCGCCGCTCAGGGACTTGTCGCCGGGATCAACGCCGCGCTTAAGCAAAAGGGCGAGCCGCCGCTGATCCTCAAGCGGTCCGACGGCTACATCGGAACCCTTATTGACGACCTTGTGACGAAGGGCACGAACGAGCCCTACCGGATGATGACGGCCCGCAGCGAGTTCCGCCTGATACTTCGCCAGGACAACGCCGATTCGAGGCTCACCCCGACGGGAAGGCGCGCGGGTCTTATCGACGACCGCCGCTGGAGGGCCTTTATGCGCAAGATGAGGCAGACCGACAAAGAAAAAGCAAGGCTCGAGAGCACCCGTCCGGCCGCCGCGGAGCTCCGGGCGTTCCTCGCGCAGAGGGGGCTCTCTTATACGCCGGGCGCCACGCTTGCCGATCTGCTCCGGCGTCCACAGCTCGACTACGCGGACTTGTCCGAGCTCGACCCCGCCCGTCCCCGGCTGCCCGACGGCGTAACCGCCACTGCCGAGTGCGACATAAAGTACGAGGGCTACATCAAAAGACAGTATTCTGAAGTAAGAAGGCAGGAGCGGCTCGAGGAGTACGCCCTCCCGGACGACATCGACTATTCTTCAATTCTCGGCCTGCGCACGGAAGCCGCTCAGAAACTTTCGGCCATACGGCCGGCGACACTTGGCCAGGCCTCGCGCATAAGCGGCGTCAGCCCGGCAGACGTCTCCGTGCTGCTCATAAGGCTCGG
Source organism: Clostridiales bacterium (assembly GCA_016281895.1). Lineage (GTDB taxonomy): Bacteria > Bacillota > Clostridia > Oscillospirales > CAG-272 > CAG-390. The sequence goes on along the minus strand of JAEEJM010000069.1, from coordinate 12,282 downwards.
TCTTAGGTGAGCGGCATGAGATTCAGGTATTCGGACTTTCCCGACACGGAAACGTTCGCGTCGACAGTCGCTCAGGCTCTTGAGGAGAACGGCCTGGTCCTGCGCTCGCCTCAGAAGGCCTTGCCGGGGCTCGCGCAGTTCGGGGCGTTCCTTTGTCAGGAGAACGAAAAGTACAACCTCACTGCCGTCAGCAGTCCGCGAGGCATAGCCGTGCTCCACTTTGCCGATTCACTTCTCTTCTCCGACCTTATCCCTGAGGACTCGTCGTGCATAGATATCGGATGCGGCGCCGGTCTTCCCTCCGTCCCGCTGGCATTGACAAGAGACGATCTGAGCTTCGTCTGCAACGATGCCACCGCAAAAAAGACAGCATTTATAGATGCTTTTGCCGAAAAAGCCGGCCTTGAGAACATAAAAACGCTAACGGGCAGGGCCGAGGAGCTTTTCCGCTCCACTGCCGGCCCCGGCTCCCGCAGGTCTGCACCCGGAGGAGCAGATGCCTGCCCGATGTCCAGGGCTCTTCGAGAGAGCTTCGATGTATGCATCACAAGGGGCGTCGCCCCCCTGGGTGTTCTGTGCGAGCTGTGCTCCCCCGCCGTCAGGACCGGCGGCCTTGTGATAGCTCTGAAGAGCCGTTCCGTCGGGGACGAGCTCCCTGCGGACTCGTCCGTCATCCGCCGTCTCGGACTGGAACCGGCAAATGTGACCGAGCGAAGGCTGGTCGACGGAGATACCGAATATGTCAGATCAGCGGTCGTAATGGTCAAAACCGGCCGCTGCGGCGCCGAATACCCAAGAAAATACGGCGAGATATCAAAAAGACCGCTGTTCTGATCTCATTCAGCCGGTATATTACAGAGCTTCTATAAGGCTATGTTTTTTTACAGGAGCCTGTTTTCGATCGCGTTACATTATCATGATTCCCGACTTTGTCATTCGGCCTCCGCGTCTGCGGAGGCTTTTTCTCCTGGTTTTACATTGTTTCATGTGAAACAATAATTTGGATCTGTTTTGGAGCTTACACATTTAAGGAACTTCTTTCTATGTACTTTACCTCCAATGTTTCACGTGAAACAATAGCTCGGGTCGCAGAAGTGCCTCTTAGAATCAAAGGTGTTCTTTAATAGGTCCTACGGGTCCTGAAGCATATTGCATTAAGTGAATAATCAAAGCTGATCGAACATGAACGTTTATCGTTGACATGATCGACTTCGGATGTCCTGTAATTGTTTTGTTTCACGTGAAACAATCAGAATAGAGCCTGATTCGTGTAATCAAGACAATCATTCCTTGCAATCTGGTCATTTTTTGCATTTTTCACCTAAAAATCAGTTGAACTTGCGTTCTATAAATGGTATAATACATTGAATAACGATTTTTAGCCTTTGCAATGTGCAGATAAGAGCGATCAGGCCGGTCTGTTATATGCTCAATATAGCTTGCCGGGGCCTGGATCGCTGCCGAAAGGACCGTTCGATGGGAAAGATCATAGCTTTTGCAAATCAGAAGGGCGGAGTCGGAAAGACGACCTCCGCTGTCAATGTCGCGGCTTCTCTTGGTGTTCTTGGGAAAAAGACGCTTCTGGTCGATCTTGATCCCCAGGGAAACGCGACGAGCGGAGTCGGCATCGCAAAGAAAAAGCTGAAACGATCGGTGAGGGATCTTCTGCTGCCCGACGACGGATCCGGGGTCAGCCTTGAGGGTCTTGCCGTTTCGACAGTCGTCGCGACGGATTTCGATCTGCTGTCCGTGATACCTTCGACGATTGCTCTTGCCGGGGCCGAATTCGACCTGTTTTCGCAGCAGGGGAGCGAATATGCGCTCCGCAAGGCTCTGAACCTCATAAGGGACGACTACGACTTCATAGTAATCGACTGTCCGCCATCACTCGGCATGCTGACCGTTGAGGGACTTGCCGCAAGCGACGGCATCGTCGTGCCGATGCAGTGCGAGTTCTACTCGCTCGAGGGCCTTTCTCAGCTGATGATCACTACATCGCGCATAAAACAGAGGTACAATCCAGCTCTTGCCATAACCGGCATACTGCTTACTATGTACAACCCGCGGCTGGTCCTGACGGCCCAGGTCGAGGAGGAGCTTCGCAGACACTACGGCTCCAGGCTTTTCCAGACAAAGATCAGCAGGGGAGTCCGCCTGACCGAAGCGCCGTCTTTCGGGCTGCCCGTCTACTATCACGACAGGCAGAGCAAGGGTGCTCGCGAGTATCTCGACGTCGCCGCCGAGCTTATCCGGCGGAACTGATGCATCCGGGCGTTCCCTCTAACCATCTCATTTCGTGAAAGGATGTTATGAACATGGCTAAGAATTCAAGAAGCGGTCTGGGCAGGGGCTTTGACTCTCTGTTTGCGGACAATATGATAGAGTCCCCGACCGGCAGCGTGGCGACCCTTCCGCTGGCCGACATAGAGCCCAACAGGAGCCAGCCGAGGAAGCACTTTGACGACGCGGAGCTTGCGACGCTTGCCGCGTCTATATCCGAGCTCGGACTGCTCCAGCCCATTATCGTAACCGAGAAGATAGATTATCCCGGGACCTACCGCATTGTTGCCGGCGAGCGCCGCTGGCGCGCGTCCAGGATGGCCGGACTTACCGAGATACCCTGCGTCATATTCACCGGAGACGATCTTACCCGCGCTCAGGTCTCTCTCGTCGAGAACATCCAGAGAAAGGACCTCGACCCCGTCGAGGAGGCCGCGGGACTGCGCGACCTTATGGAGCGCTTCGGCCTTACTCAGGACGAGTGCAGCGCCAGAACGGGGAAGAGCAGACCGGCCGTCGCAAACGCGGTCAGGCTGCTCGAACTGCCCGAGGAGGTCCTCGGCATGATCTCGGACGGTCTGCTCTCCGCCGGCCACGGCAGGGCTCTGCTCGGGCTCAACGTTAAGGACGGCATAGTTCCGCTTGCCAGAAAGGCGCAGCAGACGGGCATGTCCGTAAGAGAGGTTGAAAAGGCCGTCAAGCTCATGAACCGGCCCGCAGCTGCCCCGAAGGCTTCTTCCGGGGACGTTCAGAAGGAGGTCTACTTTGCCGAGCTCGAGCGCAAGGCCATGGAGCTGTCCGGACACAGGATCAAGATCTCCGATCTCGGCGAGGGCAAGCGCCGCCTGACTGTCGACTACTCCGACAACGACGATCTGGAGGAGCTGCTTCTCAAGCTTTGCGGTCCGGACGTGCTCGGGCTGTGAGGAGGCGCTTATGAACTTTATTGCGCGTCCGGCTGCGTCCGCCGCCGCAAAGGCGTCCGCCGCCGCAAAGGCGTTCATCGCCGAAAAAGCGTCCGCCGTGACCTCCGAGGAGATCCTGGACGTCCTGGCCGAGTGGCTGCATATGGATTTTTCCGACTACAGCTACAGCCACATTACGATATCCGACGTCTCCGCCCGGCGGCTGCAGCTGATAGTCATTGCGTTTTTCATTGCCGTCTGCGCCGCGACCTATTACTCGCTGCTGAACCGCGGCGTGTTCGGCAGGTTCATAAAGTCTCTGGGTGCCGAGAACGCATTCTCGCCCGAGACGGCAAAGACGCTTGCCGAGGTCGGCTATGAGAAGAACGTCGCCGTGAGGTCGGCCATAACGGGAGGCAGCGTGTACCGGGGCGTTCTTCGCTGCCCCGCGTGCGACGAATTCAACCTTTCCGCCGAGCGGCAGAGGAGCGAGTACTACGCCGCGGCCGCCGCGGCCGGAAAGAGGGTCAGGCCCTTCAGGACTCCCAGATACAGATACCGCTTCGAGACCGACAGGTTCTACATCCCCGAGAGCGAGGCCTTCACCGCCGAGGCGAGATTCATCCGCAGGCGCGGGACCGTTCTGACGGCCGTCGTTGTGACGGTCGCGTCGTTCGCCGCCATGATACTTACGCTTAAGATGCTGCCCGAAGTCCTTCAGTTCGCTGACAACTTCATCGGCATCTTCTCCGCCTCGTAAGGCGCGTTCAATATAACTGAAAAAAAGGCTTGACAATGGCTGAAACCAAACCGAAATATGTGAAATACAGGCGCAGGCTGCCCTTCTGGGCCAGACTGCTCATCGTCTTCGGCGCGGCGCTCGCGGTGTTCCTGCTCTGCGTGCTCGTCATCTACATGTCCGGAGTGAGATACGTCACCTTCAACCGCGCGAACGGCGACAGGATCAAATTCTTCGGCGTCGTCGACAGCGCCGGCCAGCCGAAGAACGGGACTATCTATTATGCCGACGGCAGGACGGCCAAGATACGCGGAAACACGGGGCTGCTCGAATACTCGGACGGCTCGGTGTACGAGGGCCAGCTGAACCAGGCTTACGAGAGGATAGGGAAGGGAAGGCTGCTCCTCAGCAACGGAGAGATCTACGAGGGCGACTTCGACGCGGACCGGCTCACCGGAACAGGCACCTACCGCTTCATAAACGGCGACGTCTACACGGGCGATTTCGTCGACAACGTGTTCGAGGGCAGGGGCATCTACACCTATGCCGACGGCGAGGTGTACGACGGAGGCTTCAGGGCCGGGCTGCGCGACGGCGAGGGTACCGACTCGAGGCCCGACGGCAGCTGCTTCACCGGCACTTACGTGGCGGGCGTCAAACAGGGCCGCGGCTTCTACAGATACGCCAACGGAGACACTTACGACGGCACTTTCGAGAACGATATGCGGTCGGGCACGGGCACTTATACCTGGGCCAACGGCGAGTCCTACACCGGGGAGTTCGCCATGAACGGGATCAACGGATACGGGACCTACAGCTGGACCGACGGCAGGGCCTCTTACACCGGCTATTTCGTCGACGGCGAGATAGTTCTCGTCGACCCGGACGCCTGAGATCCCGCGATCCGCCGCGCACTTGACAACGGGGCGCTTTTGAGATATAATATGCCGTGACTGACTTTTATAACTTTGATTCTTAATTATTTAATAAGATCGGGAAAGGATTTTTTCAAAAATGGATCAGGCCACACTGAAACTGCTCAAAGAAAAAGCCGCCAATATCCGTCTCGGCGTGCTCGAGGGAATACACGCGGCGTCATCGGGACATCCCGGCGGATCGCTTTCCATCGCCGACATACTCGCATACCTCTATTATGTCGAAATGAACGTCAATCCCGCCGATCCCAGATGGCAGGAAAGAGACCGGCTGGTGCTTTCCAAAGGACATACGGCCCCCGCGCTTTACGCGGTCCTTGCCGAAAAGGGATTTTTCCCCAAGGACGAGCTTAAGAAGCTGCGCCAGGCCGATTCCTTCCTGCAGGGCCACTGCGAGATGAAGCACACCCCCGGCGTCGACATGACGACCGGATCGCTCGGTCTGGGCGTTTCCGCGGCCTGCGGAATGGCGCTTGCCGCCAAGCTCGACAAGAGCCCCCGCCGCGTTTACGCCATCGTCGGCGACGGCGAGACCGAAGAGGGCCAGGTCTGGGAGTCGGCAATGTTCGCAGCCCATTACGGACTTGACAACCTCTGCTTCATCCTCGACCTCAACGGACTGCAGATCGACGGCAAGATAACCGACGTTATCGACCCCACCCCCCACGACAAGAAGTTCGAGGCCTTCAACTGGAACGTCATAGAGGCCGACGCCCACGATTTCGAATCCCTTGAGAAGGCCTTCGCGGCCGCCAGAGCCTGCAAGGGCAGGCCCTCGGTCATCATCGCCCACTCCGTAAAGGGCAAGGGCGTCTCCTTCATGGAGAACCAGGTCGGCTGGCACGGCTCCGCCCCGAACGACGAGCAGTACGCCCAGGCCGTGGCCGAAATCAAGGCATCCCTTTAAGGAGGTAACAGATCATGGCAGATATCATCAAACAGGCCACCAGAGAAGCTTACGGCAACGCGCTTGCCGAATTCGGCGAAAAATATGATTTCGTAGTGCTCGACGCCGACCTTGCAGCCGCTACCAAGACCGGTACCTTCAAGAAGAAATTCCCCGAGAGGTTCTTCGACTGCGGTATCGCCGAGGGCAACATGATGTCCGTGGCCGCGGGCATCGCCGCTTCCGGAAGGATCCCGTTCGCCTCCTCGTTCGCCATGTTCGCGGCGGGGCGCGCCTTCGAACAGGTCCGCAACTCCATAGGTTATCCCCACCTCAACGTCAAGATAGGCGCCACGCACGCCGGCATCACCGTCGGCGAGGACGGAGCCACCCACCAGTGCCTCGAGGACCTGGCCGTGATGCGCACCATCCCCGGCATGGCGGTGATTCAGCCCATGGATTCCGTCGAGGCCAGAGCCGTCGTGGAATGGGCCATCAACTACTACGGACCCGTCTACATGCGCTTCGGAAGGTTCGCCTGCCCGATCCTGCTCGACAGGGACAGCTACAAGTTCGAGCTCGGCAGGAACGTGCGCCTTAGGGAGGGCACCGACGTCACGCTCATCGGCACGGGACTCATGGTCTCCGTCGCCCTTGACGCCGCAAAGCTGCTTGCCGGCGAGGGGATCTCCGCCAGAGTCGTCAACGCCGCGTCCATCAAGCCGATCGACGAGGCCGACGTCATTGCCGCCGCTGCCGAGACCGGTGCCATAGTCACCGCCGAAGAGCACAACATCATAGGCGGACTCGGATCCGCCGTCGCCGAGGTCGTGACCGCCAACAGGCCCTGCCCCGTGCTCCGCGTGGGAGTCGAGGACAGGTTCGGCAAATCCGGCAAGGTCCCGGTCCTGCTCGAGGAATTCGGGCTTACTGCCGCCAATATAGCGGACAAGGCCAGAAAAGCCATCTCAATGAAATAAAGGAGAGCCGCCCCCGGAACCGGGCGCGGCAGGAAAAGATATGAAAGCACAGAAAGACACCCTCATCGGGACCCTGCTCGATTACGACGTCGAGGTGGCGCAGTTCTTCTTTGCCATCGGCATGCACTGCCTCGGATGCCCCGCATCCCGCGGCGAGACTATCGAGGAGGCCTGCGCGGTCCACGGGACCGACGCCGACGAGCTCATCAGGAGCATAAACGAGTTCCTGGAGAAGAAAGCGGCCAAATGACCGTTCAGCGGGACTGCCGGAATGCCGGCGGTCCCGCTTTTCGATACGGATCCCGGCGCGGCATGCAGGAGCGCCGGAAAAACGAACGAATAACGAAGACAACGGAGGCTTGGAAATGAGAAACGACGCGGAAAAACAGTTCTACACGGACAACATGCTGACGGGGAGATTCAGCCCCGCTTTCATAAACTCTCTGAATCCCGGACAGCTTGCCATGATCTCGAGCTGCATGTATTACGAATCGGAGCTTCAGAAGGGCATCGCCCGGGGCGAGAAATGGGTATACACCAACTCTGAAAGATACGCGAATCAGGCTTCGGCCTTCGACGCCATGGTCGCCTCCGGCAGGCACGGAGTCAACTGCGCCATGCCTTCGGGCTGGGCAATGATCGACATGGGCGTGCTTGCCTCAGGGATGAGATACTGGGGCAACGACAAAGGAGAGATAGCCAACTACAGCACTTACGCCCCGCTGCTCCTGCAGGCCTGCAAGGTGAAACACTGGGAGGGCGGAGTGCCTTTCTCGAGCCTATACGAGGGCGGATACGCAAGGCCCGGCGATACGTTCATGGGGCGCGGACACACCTTCGTATACCTCGGCGAGGACAGGGTCATGGCCGCAGGCCACGACGGGAAATGGCACTCGGATCCCGACGCCCTGACCGAAGACGGGAGAAAGGCCGTTTTCGACACCTGGCTGTGCCCCGTCAGGGAGAACAACGATTACCGCTTCAGGGTCACGTGGCAGATGAGCTTCAGGGACGATTTCGTGCCGAAGTATTACAGAAACTCACGCGGGGAACTCGTGCCCAATCCCGCGGCGAACTGACAGACGGGCCGTCCGTATGGACCTTTTCGAGATCCGGAGAGCGGAGGACGGAGGGCGGCAGAGGATCCCCGGTCTGCTCGTGAGCGGCAGGGGGACTCTGCTCATGTACAACGAGGCAAGGCGGGGAAGTTCCGACTGGGCGCCGATGGACATAGTCCTCGTCAGATCGTGCGACGGGGGCGCGACGCTCGGCCCCGTTCAGGTCATTGCCCGCGGTTCGGAAGAGCTCCCGACGGTGAACAATCCCGTTATGGTCGAAGACCGTCTCGGCAGGATCCATTTTCTGTACTGCGAGAACTACGGCGTCGAAGGCGGCCGGATCATGAGGCGCACGAGCCTCGACGACGGCCTCACCTGGTCCGGGCCTGACGATATTACCCGTTTTACGCGGCCCGGGGAGAGGAACGTTTTCGCCCTCGGGCCGGGGCACGGGATACGGTCGCGTCAGGGGCTGCTTCTGATACCGTTCTGGGAGGTCCCGAAGTCCTTCGGCGCGCCGCTCAGGGCCCACGGACCGAGCGTTACCGGAGTGCTCTTCAGCCGCGACGAAGGTGAGACCTGGGAGCGCGGAGAAACGATAGGGGCGGAGAGGGGACTCGTCTCTCCGAACGAGGCCTCGCTGGCAGAGCTGCCCGGAGAAGAAGGGTTTTATATGACGGTCCGCTGCGCAGACGGCCGCCGCGCCGCGGCTTACAGCCCGGACGGGCACGGAGACTGGTACGGCTGCGGACCGGCACCCGGCCTCGTCGATCCCGTGTGCTTCGGTTCCGTCGCCGCCTGGTATCCGAAAGGCCCGGAGCCGGCGCTGCTGTTCGTCAACTGCGAGTCGGCGACGGACCGGGTCAATCTTACGCTCAAGGCCAGCTTCGACGGGGGCAGGACATGGACGTACAAAGAGACCGTAGACTCCCTCCGGGGCGGCTATGCCGACACGGGGGTCGATCCGGTCTCCGGCAGTATATACGTTTTTTACGAGACGGGGCGCGGGGAACGGCTGTATCTTGCCGTTTTCGGCGGCATACCGGGCGCCGGCGGAGTGTTAGCCGCATACGGAGCCGATCCGCCGGATCAAAGGAGGGATCAGAATTGACAGGTACGTATATGATGAAACTCGGGCCCGTGCCGAGATCCACGATCTGGGGAGGCACACGGCTCCGGACCTTGTTCGGAACACCGTGCGGCGACTCCCCTGTCGGAGAGGCCTGGATGCTCACCGTGCGCGGCGAGATCTCAAACACGGTGGCCGGCGGTCCGCTGTCCGGCAGACGCCTGGACGGGCTGGCCGGTTCTTTCGGGGAGGATCCCGGCGATTTTCCCCTGCTTGTAAAGCTGATAGACGCCGCGGACAGACTTTCGGTCCAGGTTCACCCTGACGACATCTATGCCGCCGCGCGCGAGCACGACCGCGGGAAGACGGAGATGTGGTACATACTCGAGGCGGATCCCGGATCGGAGCTGCTCATGGGCCTCGTCCCGGGTGCCGGCCGCGCCGCTTTCGGAGAAGCGCTGCGCGACGGGGACGTGCTTCGCGTAATGAACCGCGTACCGGTGCGTCCGGGAGACTCGTTCTTCATCCCGGCCGGCATGCCTCATGCAATCGGGAAGGGAATACTGCTCGCGGAGATCCAGGAGAACAGCGATCTTACGTACCGCGTTTACGACTACGGCCGCAAGGGGGCGGACGGCAGGCCGCGCAGGCTGGACACGGACAAGGCCATGGACGTGATCAGCGCATTCACCCCGGAACAGACGGACAGACTGAGATACGAAAACGATCCGGGAGCCGACCGCTCGAAGGTCCTTTGCGACTGCGCACGTTTCCGAGCGGAGCTGATGCGTCTCTGCGGACCGGCGGAAATGCGGCCGTCGCCGCGCTTCAGGCATATTCTCGTGACCCGGGGATCGGGCGAGATCGAAGCCGGAGAAGAGACCTTGCGGATCGCCCCTTTTGACAGCATCCTTCTGCCGCCGCACACAGGAGCGCGCCTCTCCGGGGATGCGGATCTCCTTGTTTCCTCGCCGCGGCAGCCGGTTTCGCGGCTCAGTGCGCCGATAAAAACCCGGTGAAAAAAGACACGGAAAACGGCCGGCGCCTATTATTCTTGTTTGAGATGAAAAAAACGCGGATTCAACTTACCATTGTAATTTAGGATAAAAAGAAGTATCTTATTTTCCAAAACAAAAGATGTCAAATAGTTGTGTATCAGAAACTATTGTTGATCGACGGAACAAAAAAGTTGAGACAGAAAGAGAGGGAGACAACTATAAAAAGAAAGATCATCCGCAGGGTGCTCTGCTTCTTCGTCTTCGCGCTGCTTCTTCAATCATGTGCTTCAAAACCCAGCTCGAAGGATCGGAAAAGACATTGACGATCGACGGACAGAAATATACCGCGAAGTATAAGTACACACGACCGGGATTCATACACTCGACATTCATGTACGATTTTTATTCCGGAGATTACGGCGGTTTTTTGATAGATGATAAAAGTGGGAAGCTGTGTGGCTTCGGACACCCTCATACAGACCCGGCGTACACGGTTGAAGAGGTGGCAGGGAAGGTGTCGGCGGAACGTTTTCTCCGGGATGTGGCGCACAGGAAAGCCGAGGAAAAGATCGAAGCTGTTATTGACAGTCAGAAAGATATTCATATTGTAGGCCATTCCACAACGCGGAGAGACGCATTGCTCATTATGTTTGACGGCCGCTGTTTTTACTGTATGGATTATGCAGTCGACATCGACCTCGAGGACAGGACCTCGTCGGCCGCTCTGGTCCTGTTTTACGCGGTCGACTGATATCCTGAAAAGAAAAAGCACGGCAATTCCATAAGAATCACCGTGCCGATATGGCGGAGAAGGAGAGATTTGAACTCTCGCGCGGTTTTAAAGCCGCCTACACCCTTAGCAGGGGCGCCTCTTCGGCCTCTTGAGTACTTCTCCAAGGGTGCGTATTCGTTTTCTGCCGATCCGCGTGCGGAAATCGGCAAGGGATATTATAACCTACGGAAGGGTTTTTTGTCAATAGGGAACCGGCAGAAAACCCTTCCTTTTTGTTTCCTCTTTTTGACTTTTTATCCCTTTTGTCTTGATTATGTCTTGATAACTCGCCGCAAATAATGTATAATACATAAAAGGGAGTCTGTTCTGCCCGGCTCCCGGAATAATCGCGGAGGCCGGCGACGCCGGAAGACCGCCGCGCGAAAGGATGACGGAATATGTTCTTTGAAGAAGCGCTGGCCGAGGTCCAGTCCGGCGCCGTCGATGACGCCAGCAAGGCCGCGGAAAACGCGGTCGACGCCGTCAAGACCGGAGGGATAGACTGGGCGGCCATAAAAAGCTCGCTGGTCAACTGGCTGCTGACCACCGGAATCAAGGTCGTCGTGGCCCTGCTGATCCTGCTTATCACTTACAAGATCATCAACTGGATCGCAAGAAAGATCGAAAAGAAAAACAACAAGAATCCGAAGTTCGACAAGACGGTCGCCCGCATTCTCATCAAGGGCGTAAAGCTCGTGCTCAAGGTCGTCATAGCGGTCTGTCTCGTCGCCTATCTGGGGATCGACACGAGCGGCATCACGGCGCTCATAGCCTCCCTCGGCATATGCATCGGTCTGGCTGTAGACGGAGTGCTGTCAAACATCGCCGGCGGAATCCTTATCCTGGTCACCAGACCCTTCAAGATCGACGACTTCGTGGACATCGGCGGCACGGTCGGCACCGTGGAGGACATACACATCTGCCACACCGTCGTGTGCACGCTGGACAACCGGGTGGTCTACATACCCAACAGCGCGGCGTCCGGCGCGACCGTCGTAAACTATTCCATCAAGGAGTTCCGCCGCGTCGACATAGACTTCGAGATCTCCGAGGAGGAGGATTTCGAGACGGCCAAGAACATCCTTACGGGGATACTGGATTCGCACGAAAAGGTGCTGAAGGACAGGCCTTACACCGTCAGGGTGAGCGGGGCCACCGACAACGGGATCGTCATCTGCTGCCGCAGCTGGTGCAGGAACGAGGACTACTGGGACGTCTTCTTCGACGTCCGCGAGCAGGCCAAGAAGGGCTTCGACGAGGCCGGCATAGAGTTCCCGTACGAGCAGATGGACGTCCGTCTCATCGACAAACGGGACCGCGAGGCCAGATAAGGCCGGATACGACAAGGCCGGCTCAGGCGGTCATCTGATTGATTTGCGCGTTTTATAACCAAATTTTATAAACAAGGAGAGAAAACCATGGCATTCTGCAACAAGTGCGGAGCCCAGATCGAAGACGGCGCGACTTTCTGCCCCGCCTGCGGAGCTCCTCAGAACGCCGCTCAGGCGGCTCCCGCCCCCGTCGCTGATCCTTCCGACCATACCGCCGAATACGATCCCGCCGACATCTCGGCAAACAAGGTCAAGGCGATGCTCTGCTACCTTCTGGGCGTCGGCGGAGTCATCCTTGCGGCCCTTACCGGGACCAAATCCGACTATGT
>JAEEJM010000068.1 GCA_016281895.1 Clostridiales bacterium | reverse complement strand
GTTCTCGGTCCCTGCCTCGAGGCCTCCGGCCGTCCTCGGCGCGTCCGCACCATCATTATACCACCCGCGGCCCGGCGGGTCAACAGATCGAGCCTCCGGGGGCGATCTGTTTTCCGGGCAGGCGCGATTTGTCTTCCGGAGAGACTGGATCTGCCCTCCGGGTCTTTATCCCGGGCGCAAAATGTGATATAATAAATGTTGTTTTTCATACCGGGCGCAAAATGTGGTATAATATATGTTGTTTTCCCGCCGTCGCGGGAGAGAAACGGAGGCAAGCATGGGCAAACCGATAGGATCCGCGGAGATCATCTGCGTCGGGACCGAGCTCCTGCTCGGCGACATTGTCAACACGAACGCGACCTTTCTGTCCCGCGGACTGGCCGACCTGGGGATCCCTCTCTACCGCCACACCGCGGTCGGCGACAATCCCGGCCGCCTCTCCTCCGCCCTCGCGGAGGCCTTCTCCAGGTCCGACGCCGTCTTTCTCTCGGGCGGACTGGGGCCGACCTGCGACGACCTTACCAAGGAGACGGTCGCCGCCTTCTTCGGTCTCCCCCTCCGCACCGACGAACACACCGCCGAACGCATAAGAAGTCACTTTGCCGGAACGCACCGCCTTATGACCGACAACAACCTCAAGCAGGCCATGGTCCCGGAAGGGGCGACGGTCTTCGACAACGACTACGGCACCGCGCCGGCCCTTGCGGTCGATAAGGACGGAAAGCTGGCGGTGATGCTTCCCGGCCCGCCCTCCGAGCTTGAGCCGATATGGCGGGACAGGATCGTCCCCTTCCTCAGCGCCCGTTCCGACGGAATAATAGTGTCGCATAACGTTTATCTTGCCGGCATCGGCGAGTCGGCCGTGGAGGACCGCCTCCGCGGTCTTATGGTGGCCTCCGAAAACCCGACCATAGCCCCGTACGTCCAGGCCGGCGAGGTCCGCCTCCGCGTCAGCGCCAGGGCTGCCGACCGCGAGACCGGCGACCGCCTCTGCTTTGAGCTGATCGACCGCGTGAAGGCGGGCGAGGTAGGCCCCTACGTATACGGCATCGACGTGGGCAGCGCGGAGAACGCCCTCCTCTCCGTTCTCAGGGAGCGGGGCATGACGCTCTCGTGCGCCGAATCCTGCACCGGCGGTCTCATCGCCAAGCTCATCACCGACGTCCCCGGCTGCTCCGACGTGTTTGCGGGCGGATGCGTGACCTACTCCAACGCCGCAAAGATCTCCCTGCTGGGCGTCAGTCCCGCGACCCTGGAGCGCTTCGGCGCCGTCTCTGAACAGACGGCCGCGGAAATGGCGCGCGGGGCCCGTACGGCCCTGGGGACGGACGTGGCCCTTGCCACGACCGGCATAGCCGGCCCCGGCGGAGGCACCCCCGAAAAGCCCGTGGGGACCGTTTACATAGCGGTGTCGCGGAGCTCGGGCGAGACCGTCGAAAAGCTCTCCCTGTCCCCGAAGCGCGACCGCGCCTTCATCCGCCGCATCGCGGCGACGCGGGTCCTGGAGCTCGCCCTGAGGCTGATTGGCGGAAAATAAGATCTTCTGCGGCCGGCGTATTTTGATCAATCCGAAACAAAAAATTTTTAATAAAAGAGGACGGAATCAATGGCAAAATTCAACACTATCGGCGTTCTTACCTCCGGCGGCGACGCCCCCGGCATGAACAACGCCGTGCGCGCCATCACCAGACGCGCCATCGACAACGGCATCAGGGTAATGGGCATCTACGGAGGCTACTCCGGCCTTATCCGCGACAAAATGCGCGAGCTCACCGCTCTCGACGTCGCCAACATCGAAAACATCGGCGGCACCATTCTCTACTCCGACCGCTGCGACGAGTTCAGGTACGAGCCCGGCATGCAGACGGCCATTGCCACCTGCAGAAGGCACAACATCGACGCCATCGTCGCGATAGGCGGCGACGGCACCTTCCGCGGCGCCACCGATCTTTCCATCCGCGGCATCCCCACGGTCGGCATCCCAGGCTCCATCGACAACGACATCACCTCGTCCGACTACACCATAGGCTTCGACACGGCCATGAACACCGTGACCGAGTGCCTCGACCGCCTCCGCGACACCTGCGAGTCCCATGCCCGCCTCAACGTGGTCGAGGTCATGGGCCGCGACTGCGGCGAGATCGCCCTGCGCACCGGCATCGCCGCCGGGGCCATGGCCATAGCCATCCCCGAGGTCCCCTTCGACGAGGAGGCCGCGATAGCCCGCTGCATGAAGGCCGCCTCCGAGGGCAAGAGATCCATGCTCGTGGTCGTCTCCGAGGGCGTCTTCACCGCCGAAGGCAAGCCTTACGGCGAGGACCTCTGCAAGCGCCTCTCCGCCGCCTGGAAGGCCGGCACCTTCTGCGCCGAGCCCAAGTTCGCCCGCCTGGCCCACATCGTCCGCGGCGGCTCCCCCACTCTGCGCGACCGCCTCACCGCCACCGAGATGGGCGCCTTCGCCGTCGACCTCCTGCTCGAGGGCAAGAGCGACGTCGTCGTCATCGAGCGCGAGGGCAGGCTCTGCGCCCGCGAGATCACCTCGGCCCTGGCCAACGACAAGATGTACAAGAAGAAGCTCGCCGACGGCGCGCTCGATAAATTCACCGCGGAGCAGGTCGCCGAGATGAAGGCCCTCTGCGAGCTCCGCACCGCCGACATAGGAAGGCTCTACGACATCCATCTCTCGCTCTGCATGGGAAAGTAAGCGGCTGACGATATGGGTAACAGAAAAGTCGTAGTCTTCTCGGTCGACGCCATGGTGGCGGAGGACATCGATTACCTCCTTGAGGAGGATCCCGCCTTTGCCGCCCTGTACGCGACGGGGTCGTCCGTAAGGACGGTCCGCTCCGTCTGGCCGAGCGTCACTTACGCCTGCCACACGACCATGTCCACGGGCGCCTGGCCGGCAAAGCACGGAGTATACAACAATATGGCCTTCACCCCCGGCCAGCTGAAGAACATCCCCTGGAACTTTTTCGCGGACAACATCAAGTGCACGGACATCTTCACCCAGGCCAAGCGTGCCGGCCTTACCACGGCCGACGTCTTCTGGCCGGTGACGGCCCGCCACGCCTTCGTCGACTACTCGTTCCCGGAATACTGGCCGCCGGACCCCAACACCCCTTACGACGAATGCTTCCCCAAGGTGGGGACTTCGCGCGAGGTCTGGGACAGCTGCATAGCCCCGTACAACAACGGCGTGAAGATCCGCACCCACCCGGGCACCGACGAGATGCTGATACAGGTCAGCTGCGCGATGATCCGCAACTACAGGCCCGACCTGCTTATGATACACGTCGGCGACCTTGACACCTTCCGCCACCGCTACGGCATATTCAGCGACTGGACGAAGCGCGGCTCGCGCGACGCCTCACGCTGGCTGTTCGATCTCATCGCCGCGACGAAGGAGGCCGGAGTCTACGAAGACACCGACTTCTTCCTCACCTCCGACCACGGCCAGCTCAACATCGTCCGCTCGGTCAACCCCAACGTCATCCTTGCCGACAACGGCCTTATAGACGTCGCCCCCGACGGCTCCCTGGCCGGCTGGAAGGCCTACGTCCACTCGGCCGGCCTTTCGGCCCAGGTCAGGCTCAGCGACCCCTCCGACCGCGCCGTATGGGAAAAGACCTACACCGTGCTCAAGCACATGCGCGACGAGGGCATATACGGCATCAGCGAGGTGCTCACGGCCGAGGAGGCCCTGGAAAAGGAGCATCTGGCGGGTCCGTTCTCCTTCGTGCTCGAGACCGACGGCTACTCCTCCTTCTCGGAGGACTGGAGGCGCCCGATAGTCAGACCGCTCGACCTGTCCGACTACCGCCGCGGCAGGGCCACCCACGGCCACCATCCGGACAAGGGTCCCCAGCCCGTGTTCTTCGGCTTCGGCCCCGACATCCGGGCGGGCGTGCGTCTTGACCGCCGGCTGCTGATCGACGAGGCTCCGACCTACGCCCGCTGCCTCGGCATCGACCTGCCGGACGCCGAAGGACACGCCATCGACGAGTT
>JAEEJM010000067.1 GCA_016281895.1 Clostridiales bacterium | reverse complement strand
TAGCCGGTCGTATAGTCGGCGGAGTTGCCGGAGGGATAGTAGGTGTATTCAAGCTTCCGGCCGTCCTTCTCCCAGGTGATCTTACGGACCGACGAGGTGCCTATCTCGGGGAGCTCGTCGAAGCTGAGCACGTCGTAAATGCTGACGTCCAGCGCGTCGCGGACGTCGCTGCCGACCATGTACACGGCTCCCGGATCGTCTGTCGTGGTGAAGTAGTACCGGCCGTTGAAGGCGTTGAGACTGCCGACCCCGCAGGTGTACGTCCTGCCGCCCGAGAAGGTGAACGTGGCGGTTATGGCAGGGTCGTCGACGCCGTAGAGTCTGAGCTCGTCGGCGGTGAGATCGGTCATGCGCGTCCCGGACATGGTGTCGTTGAGCGCGGTGACGATATCGACGAATTTGGTGTTGTCGAGGGGAACCCCGGGGTCGGCGGTCCACTCGAAGCCGGTCTTGTCGTCCCTGACGCGGAACTCCATCTCGGTGACGCTGACGCTCTCCCCGTCCCCGCTGCGGACGCGGAGCTTGAGGGAGGCAAGGGACTCGCTGTCGAGCCCGGCCACCGTGTACGAGGCGCGGGAGTCGTCGCCGGGGCCGTCTTCGCCCGTGCGGCTGACGACGGCCCTGACGGCAAAATAGACCCCCACGAGCACGGCGACTGCCGCCGCGAGGATTATGAGTTTTCTGGTCCTGTTTTTCATCTGACGGGTTTCAGCTCCTGCGTCTTCTGAGCCAGTAGATAAGGCCGCCGGCCAGAACGGCTCCGGGGACGATGAAAATGAGCACCGCTCCCCAGGCGTTGGCCTGACCCTCGGACACCGACAGCGTCGGAGGAGTCATGTCGATCTGGGGGATGTCGGGCAGGCCGGAGGTGAAGGCGTCGTGCAGCCAGCTGAACATGAAGAAGAAACAGTACAGGTTGGCGCCCGCGGTCGCGTTGATGAAGGTGTCCGTGAGCATCTGGGAGGAGCCGATCCAGATCAGTCTCCCGCTTCCCTTCTCGGCCGCCGCGGCAAGCGCGTAGGCTGAGGTCCCGGAGCCGTCGCCGGCCGTCGCCTGGGTAGATGTGTAGAGCAGCTCGCTCAGGGACACCCCCTGCACGGCGTTGAACTCGATTGCGTGGGCGTAAGGAACGAGCACCTTGTACTGGGTGAAGTTGGAGGCGTAGCCGGCGGTCGCGTCATGGGCCGCGCTGACCGACGGATAGATGAGCTGGGGCTGCCTCGAGTAGTGCGCCGACGAGTCGCCCTCGCTGACCGTCCCCGACGAGGCGCTCATGCCGAGGGAGGCGGTGAAGCTCATGAGGTTCGCGAAGGAGTCGCAGCCGGCCGAGGTAATGAGCAGGATGTTGCCGCCCTTGTCGAAGAAGGCGGACAGCTTCGCGGCCTCGGAGGCCGTGAGGTCCATGGTCGGGACGTTGATTATGAGCAGATCGCAGTCGTCGGGGATCTCCTCGCCGTCCAGGGCAATGTTGATCTTTTCCGTCGTGACGCCGGCGTAGGAGAAGACGTTCTCGGTGAGAGTCGCCGAGAATTCGGTCTCGCCGTGGCCGTCGAGCATGTACACCGCCGGCACGTTCTCGGCCGTGACGTACTCGATGGCGCCGGTGATGCGGGCGTCGCCGCCGAAGTACTCGGTGAAGGTCCCGTAATACGCCTCGAGGTAGGAGCCGTAGTAGCTGTACATCTGGCTGTATTCCTCGGCGGAGATCTGGCCGTAGTTCTCGTTGTAGTAGTAGTACATGTCGCTGTACCTGACCACCTTGGTGCGTCTGTCGCTGCAGACCGCCACGGACCAGTTGTCGGCGTCGGTCGCGCCTATGCTGTCAAGGAACGAGGGGTCTCTGACGGGGTCGACGGTCTTGATCGTAATGTGCGAAGACTCCGCCTCGTAGCGGTCGATGAAGGTGCGGAGCTGCTCGTCCTCCTGGCCGCCCTCGCAGATGTAATAGAGGGTGACGTCCTGGGCGAGATCGCCGACGAACCGGCGGGTGGCCGCGGACAGGGTGTATATCTTGTTGCTGGTGGTGTCGAAGCGGGTGTAGGTCGCCGGCACGGAGGCGACGGCCAGGTTCAGTACGATGCAGGCTGCCAGGACCAGGAGGGTCACTATGACGGTATAGGTGCCGAGCTTCCCGGTCTTTGCGGCTGCCGCTTTGTTCTCGTAAGATACGTTCTTTGCCGACATGCGACTCACCTCCTCAGCTCCAGCGTCTCTTGTCCATCGACTGGACGGACAGGAAGACGAAGAAGACCGTCACCGTAAGGAAGTACACGAGCGCGGTCAGGTCGAACACGCCGTTCGAGAAGGTGACGAAGCGGTCGAAAACGGCAAGGTAGCCGACGATCTTGGGCAGCAGGCCCTCGAACAGCGTGCTGTCGACGATGTACACGACGGCCGTGGGGATGATGCACACGGCCGCCGATATCGCCGCGATGAGATAGTTTCTGGTCATAGCGAACACGATGGCCCCGAGGACGGCGCCGATCACGAGCAGCCCGATGAGGGAGCCGGACGCGGTCGAGGGCAGCAGGGACGCGAGCCCGCTCATAAGGTAGAGGGCCAGCGTGGCGCCGATGCCGAGGACCGCGGCTATGATCTGGCTGGACGTCAGCGACGACAGGAACATGCATATGGCTATCAGCGAGCAGCCGAGCAGGAAGAAGCCGAACAGGGCCGCGTAGGCCGCTCCCAGCGGCACCGAGCCGAAGATTTTGAGGATCAGCGGTACGATGCCCATGGCGGCGCAGGTCACGGCGTACACGGCGATCATGGCAAGGAATTTGCCGACGACCACGGCCGCGGTGCTAACCGGCAGCGAGAACAGCAGCTGGTCGGTCTTGGTGCGCCTGTCCTCCGCCATGGAGCGCATGGTGAGGACGGGTATTATGAGCATGAGCACTATGGTCTCGTTTCCGAGGACGTACTCGAACTGGGCCGAGTGGGAGATCAGGTTGATGGCCATCGTGAAGATGCCGCAGAACAGCAGCATCACGCCGATGAACACGTAGCCGGACATGTTTACGAAGTACGATTTGAATTCGCGTTTGAATACGGCTTCCATTACCTGTCGTCCTCCTCTCCGCCGCCTCCGAAGAGCGGCGTGTAGTCGTCGGAGTCATCTTCATCGTCCTTTTGTCTGTCGGACTTGCGGGCGTTCTTCTCCGGTCGAGCCCCGGACTTTTCCCCGGACGCCGGGGCGGGAGCCTCGTCCGGCTCTTCGTCCGCATCGAAGGAGCCGCCCTCCTCGTCGTAAATATCGCCGTCCCCGTCCAGATCGCTTCCGATGAGCGACAGGAAGATGTCCTCGAGCGAGCTCTCCCTCGTGTACATCTCTATTATGGGCAGGCGCTTCTCCGCGAAGGCGAAGAAGACGTCGTCCCTGGCGTCGCGGGAGCCGCTCTGTCTGAACACGGCCGTCGTGACGCCCCCGGAGGAGCCGATCTCGCGCAGCTCGATGCCGCCGACGGACTTGAGGATCTCCTCGACAGCCTTGCGGTCCGCGCGGACCTTAAGCGCCACGCCGTTGCCGGCGGAGGCGTCCCTCTCAAGGTCGGCCAGCGAGTCGTTCGCGACGAGCTTTCCCCTTGATATTATCAGAACGTGATCGCAGACCGCGCTTATCTCAGCCAGGATGTGGCTGGAGATTATGACGGTCTGGTTCTTTCCGAGATCGCGTATGAGCTGGCGGATCTCGATGATCTGCTTCGGGTCGAGGCCGACGGTGGGCTCGTCCAGAATGATCGTGTCCGGCTCCCCTATCAGAGCCTGGGCGATGCCCACGCGCTGGCGGTAGCCCTTGGACAGGTTCATTATGAGCCTCCCCGATACGTCAGTGATGCCGGTGAGCTTCATCACTTCCCTGATCTGCCTGCTCCGTTTCTCGAAGGGGACTCCCTTGGCCTCGGCGACGAAGGCCAGGTACTCGGCCGGAGTCATCTCCATGTAGAGCGGCGGCTGTTCGGGCAGGTAGCCGATATGCTTCTTGGCCTCGAGAGGCTCCTCGAAGATATCGTGCCCGTCGATGAGCACGGTCCCGGATGTCGCGGCCAGGCAGCCCGTTATGATGTTCATGGTCGTGGACTTGCCCGCTCCGTTGGGTCCCAGCAGCCCGTAGATCTTTCCGTTCCCTATGGTGAACGAAAGGTTCCTGACCGCCGTGTTGTTCCCGTACTTCTTGGTCAGATTCTTGACTTCGATCAAAACTCGTTCCTCCGTATTCAGAACATTTCGAAGGAGGGCACGCCCCCGGCAGCGCCGGAAAGGCGGTCCTATACCTAATAATTATAAGTTTATATTATCGATTTGTCAACAACTTGACGGGATTCTGAAAAAAGGATGATCAAGACAAAATGCGGAAAACCTTTCCGGAAAGGCCGGGCCGGCTTGACACGGCCGCCCGGAAGAGATATAATTATGTTGAATAGGTATGACGTGAGGAGGCCGAAGGTGAGGACGCTGTTTCCGGGACTCTTGGGAAACGAGAAGCTCAAGGCGGAGCTGTCCCCGCTCCTTGCCGCGGAAGGCTCGCCGTTCCACGCCCTCATAGTCGAGGGGCCGCAGGGCTCGGGGAAATACACCTTTGCCGTTCAGTTCGCCGCAGCTCTCTCCTGCGCGCGGCGCGGCGAGGCCGACGGACCTCTCCCCTGCTGCGAATGCGCGTCCTGCCGCAAGATCCTCCGCGGCATCAGTCCCGACGTGATAACCGTCGACTCCGCCGACAGGGCCACGCTGGGCGTCGACACGGTCAGGGATCTGCGGTCGGACGTCCACATCTATCCGAACGACCTCGACCTCAAGGTCTACATCATAAAAGGGGCCGACACCATGACGGCGCAGGCGCAGAACGCCTTCCTCCTGACGCTTGAGGAGCCGCCCGCCTACGCTGTGTTCATCCTTCTGTGCCGCAACAGCGGGGCCCTTCTTGAGACCGTAAGGAGCCGGGCACCCGTGCTCCGCATGCAGCCTCTCCCCCCCGACCTCACGGCCGAAGCCGTGATGAGGGCGGTCCCCGGCGCGGCCGGGATACGCAGCAGCGATCCGGCCCGTTTCGAGGCCGCCGTGATGTCGTCGGCGGGCTCGGCCGGCAGGGCCATAGAGCTTCTCAACAGCCGCGAGGGCCGGCAGGCCGAGGAGCTCAGGTCGGAAGTGGCGGAGTTCGTATCGCTGTGCGCGGTCCGCGGAGGCGGGGCGGAAGCCATGGGGGCTCTGGTCCGCGGCTGCGGAAACACGCGGGACGGCGCCGTACGCTTTCTCTCTTCCGCCGCCGACGCGGTCCGCGACCTTAGCGTGATCAAACGGGCCCAGGACGCGCCGCTTCTCTTCTACGCCGACCGCGGAAGGGCCGCGGAACTCTCGGACAGATTCCCGTCGGGAAGACTCGTCGCCTTATATGACGCGGTCTCGGACGCGGTCGACGCCGCCGGAAGAGGCATGAACATCAGGCTCACCCTTATGTCGCTCCTCTCCGACGCGCGCATAATATAGACAGCTTTTTTTGGAGCAGTTATGGACGAAAACGAGAATGTAAAGAATAACGCAGACGGCGCGACAGGCGGCAAAAACGCCTCGGGCGCAAACGCCGCAAATGCCGCAAACGGCTCCGGAGTTCCCGGAGGCAGCGCCGGCAGCGGCTCCGGAGGACAGGATCAGGGCGCCCGCAAGAAGCACGGCCGCAGGCACGGCCGCGGAGGCGAGCGCAACCGCACCCCCGCGGAGCAGACCGGCACCGACCGCAACGCGGACGGGAACGTACAGCCCGGGCGCGGCGGCGATAAGACCGTACGGCAGGATCACGGCGGAAAGAACGCCCAGCAGGGCCGCGGAGGAAAGAATGCCCAGGGCGACCGCGGCGGTCGGGATCAGCAGGGCGGCAGGCCCGGGCGCCAGGACCGCGGCGACAGGCAGGGCCAGACAGAAAAGCAGGGTCAGCCGAACAGGCAGGGCCAGGCGGATAAACAGGGCCAGGCCGACAGGCCGGGCGCTCCGGTCCAGTCCGGACAGCCCGGACAGCCCGGACAGCCCGGACAGGGCGGTCAGAAAAAGAAAAAGCGCCGCGGCCGCCGCGGCGGCGACTCCGCCGGCTCCGAGGTCCGCGAGCGGCCCGCCGGGGCTCAGGCACCGGCGCAGGACGCCGGGACCGCTCCGGCCGCCGATTTCGACGCGGCCGGGATCCAGGCCCGCGATCCGTACGGCATTACGGCCGACCCGTTCTTCGCGGATTCGGCCGAGGAGGAGCGCATCATCGACTCCATGCCGCCCGACCCCACTCTCGACGCGGTGTTCTCCGGCGAGACCCCCGCTCCGCCCGAGGAGCCCGCGGACGGCGTACCTGTCGTCGGCGTGCGCTTTCCTCAGGGGGGAAAGGTCTACTGGTTCGATCCGGCCGCGGTGACGTTCGCAGCCGGAGATCCGGTCATAGTCGAGACCGCCAGGGGAACCGAGCTCGGCTTCGTCTCGATTGCCAACCGCAAGGTGTCGGCGTCCGGCATCGTGCAGCCTCTGAAGCCGGTCATAAGGAAGGCCTCCGAGGCGGACATCGCCCACGACGCGGACAACCGCCGCAGGGCCGACGCCGCTATCAGGATCTGCCGCGCCAAGGTGGAGAAGCACGGGCTCGACATGAAGCTCGTCGGCGCGCAGTACACGTTCGACAACTCCAAGCTCATCTTTTATTTCACGGCCGCGCAGAGGGTCGACTTCAGGGAGCTCGTAAAGGACCTGGCCGCCGAGTTCCGCACACGCATCGAACTGCGGCAGATAGGCATCCGCGACGAGGCCAAGATGCTTGGCGGCTACGGCGTCTGCGGCCGCAGGCTGTGCTGCTCGTACTTCCTGCCGAACTTTGCCCAGGTCTCAGTGAGGATGGCCAAGGAGCAGGGGCTGTCGCTCAACTCCTCCAAGATCTCCGGCAACTGCGGCAGGCTCATGTGCTGCCTGCGCTTCGAGCAGAGCACCTACGAAAAGGAGCTCGCGGCTATGCCCGCCCCCGGGTCGGTCGTGAACACGCCCGACGGAAGGGGCACCGTTACCGAGACGAGGCCCGTCGGCGAGATGCTCAAGGTCAGGCTCGACGAAAAGACCGATCAGCCGCCTAAAGTCTATTCTCTTACCGACGTGACGGTGATCAGCCGCGCCGAGTTCCGGAACGAGGGGCCCGACGACGACGCCGACCTGCCGGAGCAGTGAGCCTGTCCGGCTCCCGGCGGCGCGCGCATGCCGGCCGGAACCGCGTAACTGCCATCCGGCGGGACTTCGGAACGGCTTCAGACCGATATTTGCGATTTTTTCGTGAAAACTATTGCAAATTGCGTTTTTTATGCTACAATAATACTGTAAGAAGTCCGGCCGCGGCCGGATGAATTGACCTGTATAAGGAGGGATGTAGATTGACTTACAAAATTTCCGATGATTGCATCTCCTGCGGAACCTGCAAGGACGAATGCCCCGTTGAAGCCATAACCGAGGGCGACGGCAAATACGAGATCGATCCCCAGAAGTGCATTGGCTGCGGGACCTGCGCGAGCGTGTGCCCGGTCGAAGCTCCGAAAGAAGATAAATAAGACCGTACGCCGACCGTAGTACCGTAACCCCGCCGGATCCGGCGCGGGTCACATTTCCTGCCAGGTCGGGATGCAAGGCGGTGCGCATAATCCGGGAACGGGTTTTTGCGCACCGCCCCTCTTTTTCCTCATCACCGCAACAAGACCGCCCCCGGCCGCCGTCACCGGCTGCCGGACATCCGGAGGTACAAAGTGGAAAACGACAGCCTTCTGCTGCCCGGCGAGCGCGCCGTCGCCGCCGGCGGCAGGGTCAGCATAATAACGGACGGAACCGGCCTCGCATGGGGCACCGACGCCTGGCTGCTTGCCGCCTTTGTAAGGCGCCGGCGCCGCATGTGCGAGCTCGGCAGCGGCTGCGGGGTGGTATCGCTGCTCTGCGCCGCCTACAAAAAGAGCTCCGACGTCACGGGCCTCGAGCTGCTGCCCGCGGCCGCGGACCGCTCGAACAGGAGCGCGGAACTCAGCGGACTGTCCGGCAGCGTCCGCTTCCTGTGCCGCGACATCCGCGACGTAAGATACACCGACCCCGACATCGGGGGCCGCTTCGGGGCGGTCTTCGCGAACCCCCCTTACATAGCCCACCCGGGCCGGGCGCCGGCCGACCCAGCCGCGGACGCGGCGCGCCACGAACTCAACGGCACGCTTGCGGATTTCTGCTCCGCCGCGGCGCGCCTGCTCGACCACCGCGGCAGCTTCTACTGCGTCTTCCGGCCCGACCGGCTGCCGGATCTTTTCTCGGCAATGCGCGCGGCGCGCATCGAGCCGAAGCGCCTGACGGAGGTATATCCGGACACGGTCTCGCCGCCGTCCCTGGTGCTGTGCGAAGGGGTCCTCGGCGCCGCCCCCGGCCTTCAGGTCTCCCCTCCCCTCTTCATCTTCCGCGACGGCCCGGACCCCGGACGTCGGGAGCACACCGCGCGCATGGAGCGCATATACGAGACCTGCTCCTTTACATAGAAAGGCCGGCGGAGATGACTCCGCCGGAACGGGAACCGAAACATGAATCTCATCCCCGCCGACAACAGACGTCTTCTGTCCTACGTCAGAAGGGCGGTCGACGACTACGGAATGATCGAAGACGGCGACAGGATAGCCGTCGGGGTCTCCGGCGGCAAGGACTCCCTCACGCTGCTGACAGCGCTGTGGGGCCTGCGCCGTTTCTATCCCCGCCCGTTCGACCTCATCGCCGTGTCGATAGACATGGGTATGCC
This sequence comes from Clostridiales bacterium, assembly GCA_016281895.1. Classification (GTDB taxonomy): domain Bacteria; phylum Bacillota; class Clostridia; order Oscillospirales; family CAG-272; genus CAG-390. The sequence goes on along the minus strand of JAEEJM010000067.1, from coordinate 5,004 downwards.
GGGCTCGGACTACTCAGCCGTGGCGGAAATGTGCCGCGAGCTCGACGTGGAATACCGCGTGATAACGACAGAGATCTACGACGTCATCTTCAACGTTCGCCGCGAGAGCAACCCCTGCTCGCTCTGCGCCAAGATGCGCCGCGGGGCACTCAACTCGGCGGCCGCGGAGCTCGGCTGCAACAAGGTCGCGCTCGGCCATCACTTCGACGACGTCGTGGAGACCTTCATGCTGAACCTCTTCCACGAGGGACGGCTCGGGACCTTCTCGCCCGTCACCTACCTCTCGAGGACCGGCGTGACGGTCATCCGGCCCCTCATGTACATGCCCGAGAAGAACGTACGCTATTACGCCGCGAGGGCCGGGCTGCCCGTCGTGAGCTTCAGATGCCCCGCGGACGGCAACACCGAGCGCGAGGCCGTCAAGCAGCTTCTGGCCTCGCTGGAGCGCGAACACCGCGGGCTGCGGCAGAGGATCTTCGGGGCGATCTGCCGTTCGGGCCTCGACGGCTTCAAAGACCAAGGGCGATCCCCAGAGCCGTGAACGCCGCCACCAGCAGCAGATTCAGCGCGAACAGCGGCAGGCTCTTCCTCACCCACTTGTAATACTCGAAGCCGATCATGGACAGCGATATCAGCAGCACGGGCGAGGTCGGAAAGATCAGGTTGGTATATCCGTCGGCAAAGGTGTACAGCAGCACCAGCATGTTCTTCGACAGGCCGACGTTCGTGACGGCCAGTATGCCCATCACCAGGAAGGCCTTGGCGGTCGAGGACGAGATGAAGAACTCGAGCGCCAGGATTATAAGATAGAGCACCGCGGCCACGGCGTACGGCGACCTGTCCGCGGTCATCAGGTCGATGCGGCGCACGACGGTGGGCAGCACGCCGCCCTCGTCCAGCACGAATTTGACCGACGACGCCAGAGCAATGAACACCACGGTGGGAAGGGCGCCGAGGAAGCCGCGCCCGAAGCTGCGGAACACACCGGCGGCGTCGCCGGAGGCTGCCAGGCCGGCGGCGGTGCCGAAGATCAGGAAATACGCGAGGAGGACGACTACCGTATAGCTTCTCAGGGCTTCCAGCGACGACGAAACGATTATGAGCGCGAGCGCGGCCGTCAGAAAGACGGTGTAGATGACGCGCTTCTTTTTGTCTCCGGAGCCGGCTCCGGATGCCGCGGCGCCGGACGCGCGGAGCCTTTCGTCGGCGGCCAGCGTCAGCGAGGCCGCCGGATCTTTTTCTATCTTAGAGGCGTAAAGAAGTATGAACCCGAGCAGGAGCAGGTACATTGCCGCGAAGACGGCAAGCCTGAACCAGAACATGTCGAGCGGGTTCGCTCCGATGATATCGGACGCCAGCAGCACCGTGAACGGGTTCGTCACCGCGCTGGCGAAGCCGAAGCCGCAGGCGACCACGCTCACGAGAAAGCCGGTGAACGAATCGTAGCCTATGCCCACGCACAGCAGGGTCATAACCGGGAGCATCGTCAGCATCTCCTCGAAGAGGCCGAGGAAGGCCCCGAAGCACATGAAAAGGAACGACACGACCGCGAGCAGCAGCCTGCGCCTGGAGCCGAATCTGCCCGAGACGCTGCCGACGATGGCCGAGATGCCTCCCACGTCGTTCATCACCTGAAACACCGCGGATATGACAAGCAGGAAGAGCGTCAGCATGACGAGCGACAGTCCGTCCTGCGAGCCGAACACCAGCACGGGAGCCAGCAGCCCCCGCCACCAGGCGATGCCTCCGCGCCCCTCCTCGTAAGTGAACGTCGAATAGTCGGTGCTTCCGTCCTCGAGCCTGCCGAAGCTCCCGGAGGGGATGACGTAGGTCAGGACGACAGCCAGGACCAGCAGTATCAGAAGCAGGACCGTGACCCTTATAAAGGTCCCGGCCGAGATGCTGATGAGCGTCCCTTCCCTGTCTTTCTTCGTTTCAGCTTTCATTTTTCACCCTTCTGTAAAGATCGACGATCATTGCCCATCTTACGGTCTGATCCCGGTTCTCCTCCGGATAGAAGTAGTACAGATCATCGCCGCGGTAGAGCTCGAACTCCTCCCCGCACGAGAAGGCCAGCGCCTGCAGCTTCTCGGGCGGCACGGTGAAGCCCTCGCCCGAGTCCGGCTCGTAGGTGAAGGAGCCGCCGGCAAGCCTGCACAGGCCGGTCTGCTTCACGGTCTTCCCGTCCGGGCGGAGTATCTTCGCGGCGACGCGGGTCTGCAGGACAGTCGAGTCAAGCTCGCGTCGCTCGATCTCCCCTATAGCGGCGTAGCGGTCGGCCAGCGTAGTGCCGTCGTCGAACCTGTAGAAGCCGTCAAGTACGGACGTCTTTGCGCAGGCCGAGCAGCGCACCGTCATGCCCCTGCCCTTGAGCGAGTACAGGGCTCCGCAGTCGGGACACCTGTACAGCACGCGTTCGATGCCGCGGGCCAGGTCCTTGCGGCGGTACGGCTTCGACGGAAGGTCCGCGCCGACGGTGGCGATCCCCTCTGCGACGGCGCGGTCCGCCTCGGCGTCGCTCATGGCGGCAAGCTCGTCTGCCTTGATGACCCGTCTGACCTCGACGGTCACGTCGGAGCGGAAGAACCGCTCGCGCCACTTAGGCTTCGAGTAATACGCTCCGGATATGTGAACGAGGACCAGATCCCTGCCGAGCCTCCGGAAGAAGCCCCCCGTGCCCTCCGGGAAGGGATAGGTCGTGCCGTCTATCGACAGCCTGCCCTCGGGGAAGACTGTGACGGAATAGCCGCTCTTCAGCGTCCTCATTATGCCGGCCACCGTTCCGAGGTCCGGTGTGAACAGCTTCTTCGGGATGATGCCGCACCTGGGCGCTATGCGCCGCAGGAACGGGAGCCTCGTGTAGTACTCGTTGACGACTATCGCCGTGCGGCGCCTGAACGGCAGCCGGTCGATGTAATAAAAGTCGTAGAACGAGGGGTGGTTGGTCAGCAGGACGAATGGCTCCTCGGCCGAGGCAAGGTCGCCCGGCTCGAGCGTCAGCTTCTGCCGCCCGGAGCGGAGCAGGTGGGCAAGGCCGAACAGGGCCGTATGTACTATGGAGTCCGGCGTCCCGTCGTTGTTCCTGAAATAGATCTTTTCCATGAAGAACCAGATGAGGGCGAACAGCGCCGCCGCGCACAGGGCTATGACCAGGATCAGATAGCCGAGATGGATCCTGCTTGAGATGAACAGGCGGGCGGCGTTGCCCATGAGGATCGACGTGAGGATCGAGGGGATGACGCCCGTGGCGACCGTGGTTATGTACTTCCTGTAAGGAAGCTTCGAGAAGCTTCCGCGGTAGCATACTGCGCCGAACGGCACGATCGGCATGAAGAAGAGAAAGTACATAAGGAGCATCATGCTCCTGTCTGTGTTTATGGAGCCGGCCGACAGGCGCTCAAAGCTTTCCCGTTTCTTCTCGTAGGTCTCGGAGCTGAATCTGAAGGTCCGGACCAGGACGAAGACTATGGTGGCTCCGAGGCACACCCCGGCGTCGCAGAGCAGGACGGCCAGGGGCAGAGGGTAGCTGAGACCCGCGGAGATCTGGATGAATTCCGCGGATATGAAAATGACCACCATCTGGAGGGCCTCGACGACGGCCACCGATACTGCCCCGAAGGCGCCCTTCTCCCGCAGGAGCTCGCGCGCGGCGTCGAGATCGCCGGCAAGCTCGGCCCTGACCAGCGGCACGACCACGTTGCGCAGGAAGAAGACGAAGAATACGGCGATAAGTATGAGCGATATGACGATTATCGCCCGTCCTGCCTTTTTACTCATGAAAAACCTTTTCTGTGCCGGGCGGGCCAGGTAGTCCGCGAACTCCGCTCCCGGCGGATCAAGTCCGCGGCCTCCGCTCCCGGCGGATCCGTTGATGTGTTATATTATACTAAATCTTTACACAAAAATCAACTGATATTCACCTCCGATCAAAAAAACGCCCGCCGGCTGCGCCGGCGGGCGGACGTATTACGGGTCTCGGCTGCTCAGTTCCCCTGAGCCCCGGAGTATTCGGCGATCATGTTGAGCAGATCCCTTCCGTTTCTGAAGCGGAAGCCCTGCCAGCCGACCGAGAGGCCGAGCGACGGGAACACGGCGAGCTGCTGGCCGTACATGCCGCCCTTGCCGTAGGAATCGGCGGCTCCTGTGGGCTTCAGCTCGTAGCGGTTCTGAATGACGGTGTCGACCCACTCCTTCGAGATGAGCTGACGGCCCTCCCAGACGCCTCCTTTGCGGTAGAGCTCGCCGAGCTTGACCATGTCGACAACGGAGATGTAAAGACCGGTGGCGCCCATGGGATGCCCCTGCGGGCAGTGGCTCCAGGCCATCTCGGCATAGTTCATGGGGGCGAAGAGCTCCCTCCACATGAGGTCGTCTATGGGCTCGCCGACGGCCTTCTCAACGACGCGCGACATGAGATAGTAGGCGGCGTCGGTGTAGTTGTAGGTCTCGACGGGCTCGGACTCGAACGGATGTCTGAACAGAAAGTCGAGATAGTCGGTACCGAACGAACCGGGAGTGTAAACGTCGATGTCGAGGAAGCCCTCCGGCATGCCGAGCATGTGGAGCATCACGTCGTGGACGGTCAGCTTATGCCAGCGCTCGTCGATGCCGTCCGGGACCAGGTCCGCAAGGACGTCGGTCACGCGGTCGGTGGTCTTGAGCAGCCCGCGGTCGTAAGCCAGACCGGCGGCGGTGACGGTGAAGGCCTTTGCCACGGAGTAGATGTCGTGGCAGCGGTTGGAGCAGGTCATCTTTTCGGTGCCCCAGCGGTCGCTGATCATGGCCAGGCCGAAAAGCGGCCAGTTGCCCTGCCAGGCGGCTTTGCAAAGTTTGTCAAACAGTTCGCTCATAGTCAAACCTGCCTTTCGACGCCGGGATCAGTGTTTCCTGCGTATGAGCGCGCAGCCCGCAACGGCCACTGCCGCGACGCACGCTGCTGCTGCGGAGCCGCCGCAGCCCTTCTTTTCCGTCTTGCCGGCCTCGCCCGTGGTGACGGCGGCCGGG
>JAEEJM010000066.1 GCA_016281895.1 Clostridiales bacterium | reverse complement strand
CGGAGACGCGGAAAAACGGCAGCATCCGGCGTTTTGCCGGTGCTGCCGTTTTGATATGCGCTCGGCATGCGCGATTACTTGGCGGTGCAAACTTTCTTATGAGGGGCGGCCTTTACGGCCCCCTTTTTTGCTTTTTTCCTCCCGGGCGCCCGCGCGCGGGCGCAAAAAGAGTTGATTTGACTGATGAGGTATGATAAAATAAAGAAAACGTGGCGGTCGGCGCGCCCCGGCCGACGCCGGACGCGCGGCCGGAGCAGACCGGTCCACGCGGGCGGAAGAAAGAATCCGGGAGGTCTTCTTTATGAACGTCTTTGAATTCGCCGAACTGCTGAAGAGCCCCGGGAGGAAGCGGGTCATCCTCGACACGGACACCTTCAACGAGGTGGACGACCAGTTTGCCCTTGCCTACGCCATGCTCTCCCCGGAGCGCGTGGAACTGCTTTCCGTCAACGCCGCGCCGTACGTCGCGAAGACAGCGTCGACCGCGGCCGAAGGCTCCGAAAAAAGCTACGGCGAGATCCTGCACATAATGGAGCTGACCCGGCCCGGCGCCGGGATCCCGGCATTCCGGGGCTCCGCGCACTTTCTGTCGGCCCCGGACCGGGCCGAGGATTCCGAGGCCTGCGACAACATCGTCCGCACCGTCAACGGCACCGACGGACCGGTGATCATCATCGCCGTCGGGGCGCTCACCAACGTCGCGTCGGCGCTCATCAGGGACCCCGGCCTTGCCGGCAGGACGGCGGTGATATGGCTCGGAGGCCACTCGCTCGACTGGCCCCACACCAGGGAGTTCAACCTGTGGGGCGACCCAGTCGCCGCCCGCGCCGTCTTCGACAGCGGAGTGCCGCTCATGCACATCCCCTGCCAGGGCGTCTGCTCGGCCTTCACGACCACCGTGCCCGAACTGCGCCACTATCTCGGCGGCAGGAACGCCCTCTGCGACTACCTGACCGGCATAGTCGAGGCGCACGCCGGCAACCCGTACGGCTGGTCAAAGGTGATCTGGGACGTGACGGCCGTCGCCGCAGTTACGAAGCCCGACGCGCTGAGGACCTCGGTCATCCCCAGGCCCGTCATCACCTCGGAGGGCCTCTGGGCCTTCGACACGGCGAGGGCGCCCTATCTGTACGTCAGCTACATCCGGCGCGACCCGATCTACGCCGATCTGTTCCGGAAGCTGTCCGGCGCGGCCGGCGCAGGGAAATGACGGGGAACGCAGCGGATATCCGACCCGCTCCGTCGATCCGGGGCCGCACGAACCCGGAAGCGCAGTTTTTTCCGGAGATACAAACAGGAACGAACGAAAAACACCCCGAGAGGAGATAAAAAATGAAAAACAGTCTGTGCCTGTCCCGCCTGCCGGCCGCCCTCCGCGGCCCAGCGGCTGAACTGCTTTCCATGAGAGGCGAGTCCGTATCCGATGCCGGCACCCCCGTTCTGGCCCGCAGGGGCCGGGACTTCCGGATAAGGTTCGACGGCGAATGCTTCCGCGTGACCTACCGCCGCAAGAACGAGTTCTTCCGCGCGCTGACCATGCTCGAGCGCGCGCGCGCGGAGAAGGAGATAACGGTCCCCGGCGGCTTCGACATGCTGTGCTACATGGCCGACGCCTCCAGAAACGCCGTTTTCAGCGTCGCCGGCGCAAAGAGGATGATCCGGCTGCTGGCCTCCATGGGGTACGACTCCATGATGCTCTACACCGAGGACACCTACACCATCCCCGGCTACCCGTATTTCGGACGCATGCGCGGCCGCTATTCTGAGGACGAGCTGAAAGAGCTCGACCGCTATGCGGAGAGTTTCGGCATCGAGCTCATCCCTTGCATCCAGACGCTGGCCCACCTCGGCACCGCCATTCGCTGGCCGGGGCTGCGGGATTTCTCCGATACAGGTTCCATCCTCATGGCCGGCGACGAGCGCACCTACGCCTTCGTCCGCGACGCCCTCAACACCTTTGCCCGCTGCCTGCGCTCGCGCCGCGTAAACATCGGCATGGACGAGGCTCACGAGCTCGGGCTCGGCCGCTATCTCATAAAGAACGGCTACCGCAGGGCTCCGGACATAATGACAGAGCACCTCAGCCGCGTGGCGGAGGTCTGCCGCGAATGCGGCTTCTCGCCCATGATGTGGAGCGACATGTTCTTCAGGATGGCCTTCGGCGGCGCATACCGCGTCGGCAGGGG
>JAEEJM010000005.1 GCA_016281895.1 Clostridiales bacterium | reverse complement strand
CCTCGACATGATCGCCGTGCCCGGGGACACCGGGGCGGACACCGTTTGCGGAATCATCGCCGACGAGGCGGCCATAGGGGTCGCCAACGGGAAGACCACGGCCGTCAGGATCATTCCGGCCGCCGGACGCAAGGCAGGCGACGAGATCGACTTCGGCGGCCTGTTCGGCTCCGCGCCGGTCATGAAGGTGAACACGCGCTCGCCCGGCAGGTTCATAGGCCGCGGCGGCCGCATTCCCGCGCCGATACACAGTCTGAGGAACTGAGGAATGAAGTGCCGCCTGCGGCGGCAATGAAGTTGCGCGCTCCGCGCGCAAATGAAGAAATGAAGTGCCGCTGCGGCGGCAAACGAAGACGCGCGGCGGGGCCGCGCCGATGAAGCAAACAGGCTGCCGGCCCGCGGGCCGGCAGCCTGTTTGCATTACCTTTTGCCTGAGCCGGGACGTCCGTCCGACCCGCCGTCAGGCTTTTTTCATTTGCTGTCCAGTACTTTTCATTTGCTGTCCAGTACGTTCCCGGAGAAAACGAAGACCAGGAAGCCCGGATAAACGCCGTCGGCCTCGCCGTACTCGGCCACCAGAGAAGAGGAGGTCCAGGCGATCCACGAGGCGGTTCCCCGGACGGTCTGGTATTCCTTTTCGGTGAGGAGGACGAAGTAGCTGTCGTAAGAGTTGCCGGTGTACCAGCGCCTGCTGGACTGGTAGTAGTCGGAATACACGCCGTACTGGCTCGTGGCCAGCACCTCGCGGCACTTGACCCTGGAGGAGGAGAGGACGGTCACGGCCTGGCTCTGCCAGAAGGTGGCGTAGCCGTACTCGAGTCCTTTGCTCTCCAGGAAGGAGACCAGCTGATGGCGGTAGTTGTCCCTGCCGTAGTCGGCCGGCATCTTCATTATCTGGGAGAAGACCGACAGGGTGAACAGCATGACGACCGCCAGCAGAGCAGCGCCTGCCCGCGCGGCCGCGGTACCGGGGGCCGGAGGCTCGCCGCCGCGGACTTTTTCGGACACCGGCGCGGCATCGCCGGCAGGGGATCTATCGGCGGACGAAGCGGGTACGGCATCGCCGGCAGGGGATCTATCGGCGGACGCAGCGGGTACGGCATCGCCGGCAGGGGATCCATCTACGGCGGCCTCGGGCGCGGCTTCTGCCGCGGAATCAGTGGCGGGTCCGGCCGATGCCTCAGACGCGGCTTCGGCCGCAGATCCCGCGGCTGTGAGGGCTGCAGTTCCGTCCGGGGCTCCGTCCGCGGCGCGGTCCGCTCCGCGCACCGCCGCGAACAGCTCGCGGGCCGCCAGCACGCACAGAAGGGCGGAGGAGGCGAGGATCGGCGTCAGCCTCCAGTTGGCGCCTGAGAGCTTGCCGCATATGAAGCCGAACATGACGGCAGCCGTGACGACGGAGTGCGACCACAGCACGGCCCGGGTCCCGTCGGAGATCCTGCGGTAGAAGCAGAACAGCGCGACCGGCACGGCAAGCAGAAGCACACCTCCCGCGATCCTGATCATGGGGCCGACCGACTCGGAGGAGAACAGGTTGCCCGACGGCGAGACGCCTATCAGCGTGAAATACTGTTTTACGAAGGCTCTGGCGTTGTCGGCCCAGGTCCCGACGTCCGACCAGCCGGAGTACGCGTCCGCGTAGCCGCATTCGATGCCGCCCTTCCAGCGGTTCAGCAGGACGGAACCCAGCAGCGAGCCGAGAAGAAAGGCCGCGGCCGAGACCGGCATGATCAGATTGTCGGAATGGGCAAGGCTCTTCTTTCCGTCGAAGAACCTGACCGCCAGCATGCCGGCCAGGGCCGGCAGGGAGCCGATCACTATGACCTGGCCGCCGTCCGTCGCGGCTCCGGCGCACAGCAGGGCAAAGAGGACCGCGGTCGCCGAGGCGGCGACGGCCCTGCGAGGCTCGCGGAAGCCTCCGCCGAGGAGCGAGCGCTCGGTCCTCAGCAGAAGTCCCAGGCCGAAGAACATGATCACAGGCCCGATGGTGTAGTAGATGTTGTGCCCGAACATGATCTCGCGCAGCTTGTCCGAGCCCGCCAGGGCGGCGGTGGTGACGAAGGCGGCGACGGAGGACCAGCCCCAGCCGGCCTTGAGCGATCTGCACAGGAAGATCACGGAGGCGATGAATATGAGGGCGAACAGGGACATGCCTATGTTCTGCGCCGTCATTCCGACGCCGAAGAGGCGGATCAGCGGGACGAAGATCGCGCTGACCGAGAACGGCAGCATGCCGGCGTATCTGAAGGTGTCGTCGAAGACCTCTCCGGCCTCGACCGTCGCGTTGGCCCAGTACAGGCTGTCGGAGCAGTCGGAGTGGAAGTAGCCCTGGCCCGGTCCCCAGATGTAGTACAGCGACATCAGCGCCGCGAGCGCGGCGGGAATCAGCGACAGGGCGGCGCCGAGAGGCCTGCCCCTGCCGCGGAAGAAGCTTTTGATCCTGTCGAAAACAGATTTCAAGGGGTCCCCTTTCCCGGAGCCTCGGGCGCCGTCCGGCTTGAGCCGGAAGGCGCGGATAGGCTGCGGACCGTTTGATTACAACAATTATATAATACCTGAGACGGGTTGTCAATAACGGCTGGGCCGGGAAAAAGGCGGCGCAGACGCCTCCGCCCGTCCGCCTTAATGCGGTCTTAATTCCCGGGATGCTGTCTTAATACTATCTTTGCGGCGGCCGTTATATCATATTCCCATGAAAAACGGGAAGACAACAATTCGCAGACGCGGGATCATAAGACAGCCGTCGTCGTTCCGGATAACCATCATGGTCTTTCTTGCCGTGATACTGACCGGCGCAGCCCTGCTGGCCCTCCCTGCGGCATCGGCGGAGAGACGCTGGACGGACCCGGGCGACGCCCTGTTCACAGCCACTTCGGCCGTCTGCGTCACGGGGCTCGTGGTCAGGGACACGGGGACCTACTGGTCGGCATTCGGGCAGGCCGTCATTCTGATCCTCATACAGACGGGCGGGCTCGGCATCGTTACCGTCGCCGCGGCCATAGCGACCGCTTCCGGGAAAAGGATCTCGCTTCTCCAGAGAAACGTGCTGCAGGAGAGCATGTCGGCATACCGCACGGGAGGGATCCCCGGACTGATAAGCCTTGCCGTGAGAGTGGCGCTGACGGCCGAGGCGGCTGGAGCGCTCATAATGATGCCGTCGTTCTGCGGGGCATTCGGCCCGCAGGGAATATGGATGGCCGTTTTTCACTCGGTATCCGCCTTCTGCAACGCGGGCTTCGACATTATGGGAGGGAGGACGGGCGAGTTCTCATCGCTGGCCTTCTTCGCCGACCGGCCGTGGGTCATCGGACCGGTATGTCTGCTGATCGTCGTCGGCGGGATCGGTTTCCTCACCTGGGACGACATCGCCGGAAACGGCCTGCGGTTCAGGCGGTACCGCATGCAGACCAAGGTGATACTCGCAGCCGCCGCGGTCCTTATAGCGGTGCCTGCGCTGCTGTTCTTCATCTTCGATTTCGCGGAATACGACCTGAAGAAGAGAATCTGTCTATCCCTGTTCGCGGCGGTGACTCCAAGGACTGCGGGCTTCAGCACGGCCGATCCGGCAGCCATGTCTGGCGCGGGGCGGGCCGTCACGGTCACGCTGATGCTGATCGGCGGGGCGCCGGGATCGACGGCCGGCGGAATGAAGACGACCACCGCGGCGGTGCTTCTGGCAAACGCGGCGGCGGTGGTCAGACGCAGAAAAAGCGCGCAGCTGTTCGGCAGGAGGATCGACGACCAGACTGTCAGAAGCGCGTCCACGCTGCTGATGATCTACCTCCTCCTTGCGGTCTCCGGCGCCTGCGCGATCAGTCTGGCGGAGGGCGCACCTTTCGGCGCCTGCCTTTTCGAGACTTCTTCCGCCATAGGAACGGTGGGACTGACGACGGGCATCACTCCGTCGCTCGGGGCGGTCTCGCGGGCCGTGCTTATGATCCTCATGTTCCTCGGAAGAGTCGGCGGTCTTACGCTGATGTTCGCCGCGGTGAACAGCAGCGGATCCGAAGTGGCGCAGCGCCCGGTCGAAATGATAAGTGTTGGATAATGGAGGACGAAAGAATGAAATCTGTCCTGCTGATTGGCGTGAACCGTTTCGGTTCGCTGCTGGCCAGGGAACTACACGCCCTGGGGCATCAGATAATGGCCGTCGACAAAGACGAAAAGCGGATAAACGACATACTTCCCCTGGTGACGGACGCACAGATCGGCGACAGCACGAGCGAGGCGTTCCTCAGGACCCTCGACATCGCCAGCTACGACATCTGCATAGTCACGATAGGCGGCGATTTCCAAAGCTCGCTCGAGACGACCTCCCTGCTGAAGGAGCTCGGGGGCAGACTCGTCGTCTCCCGCGCCGACCGCGACGTTCAGGCGAAGTTTCTTCTGCGTAACGGTGCGGACGAGGTGATAAACCCGGAGGAGCAGATCGCGGAGTGGGCGGCTATAAGATACGCGTCGAACCACATTCTCGATTACATCAAGCTCGACGACGACCACGCGATATTCGAGGTGCCCATACCAAGGGACTGGTCCGGAAGGAGCATAGGCAGCATAGACATACGCAAGCGATACGGGATCACTATTATGGCCGTAAAGGAGAACGGCAGGATGAATCTGTCCGTGACTCCAGAGACCGTGCTGGACGAGCGGAAGACGATGCTGGTCCTCGGCGAGGTCAGGGCGATCCAGAAATGCTTCCGCCTCTGAACGCGTCGGGCAGGGAGGATTCAGGAATGAAAGACGCAGTGCTGATCCTTGCAGTGGTGCTGTTTGCCGCGGCCGGCTTTTTTGCCGTCCGGCTTATTGGCGCGTTTCTGGACAGGTCGCTGAGAGGCGGCAGGGTCCCGCCTTCTCCGTCAGACCGGATCGACGGGAAGACCGAGAGACCGGCGGAAGCTCCGCGGAACGTGACGGACCGCGTGACGGACCGTGCGACTGACCGCGCGACTGACCGTGCGACGGACCGCGCGACGGACCAGAGCGGGGAGCGCGGGGACGTAGACGGCGGCGGTCCAGGAGACCGGTGAGCGTCCGGCCCGAGGGGGTTCGAGGACCGAAGGCCCTTTGCGCGGCGGGACGTTTTGTATTATAATATTGGCGGAGGAACGAACGACAGGCAGGAGAAGGAGCAGTGATATGATCAGAAATCCCGAAAGCGGCGAACACATACTCGTATGTCTCTCGCCCTCTCCCTCGAATCCGAAGGTCATAGAGGCCGCCGCGAAGATGGCGGAGGCGTTTCAGGCCTCGCTCACGGCCATCTACGTCAGGCCGGAGAGCCGGGGATCGCTGCGCGAAGAGGACAGGACCCGCCTGCAGAACAACATCCGGTTCGCCGAGAAGCTCGGCGCCTCCATAACGACGCTGGTCGGCGACGACGTGCCGGCCAGGGTCGCCGAGTACGCCCACATCTCGGGGACGACGAAGATAGTGATCGGGCGCAGCGGGATCGGAAGACGGCATTTCTGGAACAAGACGACCCTTACGGAGCAGATCATCGTCAACGCCCCGGACGTCGACGTGTACATCATCCCCGATTCCGCAGCCGATTTCACGCAGCGCAAGGACAGGCTTTACCTGGCCTGGCGCATAAGGCCCACGCTGAAAGATCTCTTCGTAACCGTCCTGCTTCTTGCGGCGTCGACGGGCACGGGCCTGCTGTTCACGCAGTTCGGTTTCTCGGACTCTAACATTATAACCGTATTCATTCTCGGGGTGCTGGTCATATCGGTCCTGACCGACAGTCCTGTCTGCGGAGCTCTGGGTTCGCTTGCCGGAGTTCTGCTGTTCAACTGGTTCTTCATAGACCCGCGGTTCAGCTTTCACACCTACGAAGCCGAATACCCCGTGACCTTTGCCATAATGCTCGTCTCGTCCCTCATAACCGGGACGCTTGCCGGACGCATCAAGCGCAACGCGAGCCAGGCGGCCAGGGAGGCTTTCAGGACCAAGGTCCTGCTCGACACAAGCCAGCTGCTGCAGAAGGCGGCGAGCCCCGAGGACGCGATGCGCGTCACCGCCGGCCAGATAATAATGCTGCTGAACCGGGACGTGGTTATCTATCCGAGGACAGACGGCGGCCGGCTCGGAGAAGGGAGGCTGTTCGAAACAGCCCACAAGTCCGGTGGCGGCGAACGCCGAGACGAAGACGAGGGAGAGATAGCCGTATGGGTCTTTCAGAACCGTCTGCCGGCCGGATACCGTACCGACCATTTCAAAGAGGCTAAAGCCCAGTATCACGCGATCTGCCTCAACGACTACTGCTACGGCGTCATAGCCGTGTGCATGGACGGTATCCCGCCGGAACCGTTCGAGAACAGCATCGTCACGTATATCATCGGCGAGTGCGCCCTGG
>JAEEJM010000065.1 GCA_016281895.1 Clostridiales bacterium | reverse complement strand
CCGCGGTGCCGGTCCTTATTCGGCGGCATCCAGCTCGGCAAACGGATCGATCCTGTCTATGTTGCAGGGGAGGATCCTGAACGAGAAGGAAAAGTCCTTCTCGGTGAGGCGGTACCTCTCCGCCAGGGCCGGACCGCAGGAGTTGGACCCGATGCCGGACTGGCGGTAGTCGATGTTGACGCAGGTCGTCCTGTCAGGCACGAGCTCCCAGTCGTGGGCGGCCGCGGTCAGGGCGGCGGGCGTGAAGTGGCTGCAGTTGAACGAGAACGGACGGGCGTCGCGCAGGAAGACGAGGCCTCTGCCGGTCAGAGCGGTGACCGCTGCCCATTCGGTGTCGGCGTGCGCCATGTTCTCCTGCGGCCTGATGTAGGGCTCGTAGTGGTCGCAGACGCGGCAGGAGAAGAGCCCGATGCGCGACGCGTTGCGCTTGTCCTCGTAACTCTCGAGCGGCCCGCGGCCGTAGTACCGAAGCTTTTCGCTGCCCTCGGTCATTATGAGCTGCATGCCGAAACGGGGCAGGAACAGGGGCCTCAGCAGCGTCACACCGGCGCTCACCCTGAGGCCGCGGCCGGGGGCAAAGCCGTAGGTCACGGCGATCTTCGCGAGCGGCTCGAGTGCGGGCGCGGCCAGGATGAGCTCGGCGCTCACCTTTGCCGTCCCGTCCTGACCGGCGCAGACCGAGAACGAGCGGCAGGATGTCTTTGCGCGCTCGATGCCCTGGCGGCGCCACTCGCCCTTGACGTTGCGGTCGTTGTCGGTCGGGGCTCGCCATGCCGTGAAGACCGCGGGTCCGGCCAGCAGCTCCCGGCCGGACGATACGACGGAGCGCAGCAGGCCGTCGTCCGAGCCTATGACATAGACCGTGTCGCCGTCGGTCACTCTCACCTCGCCGTCGCCGCGGACGAGTTTTACCGGCGCCGCGGGGCGCACGGCCTTTGCGGCCTTGGGGGTCGAGCGGAGGGCGGTCTGGAAGAAGCCGACCTCGTATCCCGCCTCGGCCCATTCGGTCGGGAAGCGGGAGCGGACGGAGAAGTTCATATGGCATCTGCCGGTGAGCGGAGTGCCGCCGGCGCCTGTCGTGTACACGGCGCTGCCGCAGGGTCCGATGTCGAGGCTGGGAACGAAGCCGCTCTTTATCACGCGGCCGTCGCTCTCGATGTTCCAGAACAGGCAAAGGTCCGAGAGGGAGGTGAAGTATCTGCGCGACCTGACCCCAAAGGACGAGCCGTCGTCCGCGGCGTCGAAGATGCCGAAGGGCGCCAGTACCTGCTTGTACTCCTCGAGACCCGAGTGAGGCCTGCGGTCGGGATAGACCAGGCCGTCGACGCAGAAGTTGCCGTCGTTGGGGTGGTCGCCGAAGTCGCCGCCGTATGTGAAACGGGGCCTTGCGTAGACATCGTCGCCGACGGCGACGGAGTGGTCGGTGTACTCCCACACGCAGCCGCCGAAGAAGGAGTCGCGCGAGCGAATGACGTCCCAGTACTCGGCAAGGTCTCCGGGGCCGTTGCCCATGGCGTGCGAGTACTCGCACATGAAGAAGGGTTTCGTGAAGTCCGGGGAGTCAAGGTAGTTGGATATCTCGTCGAAGCCGGGATACATGCGGCTCTCTATGTCGATGAACGGGCATTCCTCGGCCCACTGTGGTTTTTCCGGGCCTCCGGCGTGCAGGCGGCGGCTGATGTCCTCGCAGTGGACCAGCGCGCCGGGAATGCGCGATTTCACGTATTCGGACATCAGGCGCTGGTTGTCGCCGACGCCGACCTCGTTGCCGAGCGACCAGAAGATGACGCACGGGTGGTTCTTGTCGCGCTCGACCATGCGCCGTACGCGGTCAAGCAGCGAGGGGGCCCATGCGGGCTCGCGGCAGAAGTAGTCCCAGTCGCCGACCGGGGACATGCCGTGGGACTCGTAGTCGGTCTCGTCGCACATGTAGAAGCCGAGGCGGTCGCACAGCTCGGGGAAGCGCGGGTCGTTGGGATAGTGGCTGGTGCGGATCATGTTGACGTTGTGGCGCTTGAGTATGTACAGGTCCTCGAGCATGTCAGACAGAGGCGTGGCAGAGCCGAGCCAGGGGTTGCTGTCGTGGCGGTTGACGCCGCGCCCCTTGACCTTCCTGCCGTTGATATATATGACCCTGTCGCGGACGGCGATGTCGCGGAAGCCGGGACGGAGGCAGATGACCTCGGACCCGCAGTATAAGAACAGGCTGTAGAGCGAGGGCGTCTCGTCCGACCAGAGCTCGGGCGAGTCCACGTCCAGCCCGAACGAGCCGTCGGCATCGGCGGCGCCCGAGGCAAGCTCTCTGCCGCCGGGCGAGAGCAGCCTGTAGCGCACCTCCGCCGGGCCCGAGAGGGTCAGTTCACAGCGCAGCCGGCCGGATGAGAAGTCCGGGGCCAGCGACGGCAGCAGGCGCACGTCCTCGATGCGCACGGCGTCGCGCGAGAGCAGATAGACCTCGCGGAAGATGCCGGAGAAGCGGAACTTGTCCTGATCCTCGAGGTATGAGCCGTCGCACCATTTGAAGACGAGGACCCTGATGTTGTTGGCCCCGGCGCGCAGATACGGGGTGATGTCGAACTCGCTGGTCATGTGGCTGACCTGGCTGTAGCCGGCCAGCGAGCCGTTGACGAACAGATAGAAGCAGGAGTCGACGCCCTCGAACACGATGCGGATCCTGCGGCCGGAGAGGAAGTCCCCGGTCAGTTCGAAGTCGCGCGAGTACAGCCCGGCCGGACCGTCGTCCGGGACGTTGGGCGGATCGACGGGGAAGGGGTAGCGCACGTTCGTGTAATTGGGCACGTCATAGCCGCGGCCGGTCACGGTCTGCCAGCTGCGGGGAACGGTCATAAGATCGGGCAGCTCGGGGGAGTCGCCGGTCAGGAGCTCCCACGGCACTCGGCCGGAGGGGAAGAAGCGGAAGCCCCAGTCGCCGCATAGGCCGAACAGGCGGTCGGAGCGGTCGCGCAGGCCCTCGGCGGCGGCGGTCTCGTCGCCGAACGGAATGAAATAGGCCCTGGGTTCGAGGCAGCCCACGTGAAGGATGCCGGGCGTTCTGTGATAGCTGAGATCGAAAAGCATGAACTCTCCTTTCGAAGGGCCGGCAGTGTTCCGCCGCGCGCGGCGCGGACCGGTTTCCGGACCCGGTTCCATTATACAGTCGAAAGGGAAAAAAGTCAATGAGAATCGTCGGCCCCGGGCGCGGAACTCAATAAGGAGTTGTTTTGACGCCGAAGATATGATATAATAAATGAGGCGGTCCGCGCGCCCGCCTGAGCGCGGCGCCGCGCGGCCAGGGACCGCGCGCCGGAACGGATTTTCCGATCGGCCGGCGCGACTCCCGCGCAAAAAAGAAAGGATCACATATGACTATCGAACAGACGCTGGCCGCGGAGCTCGGCCTCGGCGAAGAACAGGTCGTAAAGACCGTCGCCCTCATAGACGAGGGAAACACCATCCCCTTCATAGCCAGGTACCGCAAGGAGGTCACTGGCTCGCTCGACGACACCGTGCTCCGGACGCTGTACGACCGGCTGAACTATCTGCGCGGGATCGAAAAGCGCAGGGAGGAGGTCCGGGGCCTCATCGACGCCCAGGGCAAGCTCACCCCCGAGATCTCGGCGGCCATAGACGCGGCTCAGACGCTGACCGAGGTCGACGACATCTACCGCCCGTTCAGGCCCAAGCGCAAGACGAGGGCCTCCGTCGCACGCGAGAGGGGCCTCGAGCCGCTTGCGGTCCTGCTGCTCGAGCAGCGCGAGTCTTACGGCAGTCCCCTGGAGGACATCGCCGCCGGATACGCCGACGCCGAAAAGGGCGTCCCGGACGCCGCGGCGGCTCTGGCCGGAGCCTGCGACATCATAGCCGAGGACATATCTGACAGCGCAGCCTGCCGCAGATCGGTCCGCACCCTCACCAACGAATACGGGCTGCTCGTGTCAAAGGGCCTGAAGGACGAGGACTCGGTCTACTCCCAGTACTACGACTACAGCGAGAAGCTCAAGAAGATCCTCCCGCACCGCGTCCTTGCCGTCAACAGGGGCGAAAAGGAGGGCTTCCTCAAGGTCAGCGTAGACCCGGGCAGCGAGCTTGCCGTCACCTATCTGCGCAACAAGTTCGTTAAGTCCGGAGGCAGCCCGGCCTCGCCCTACGTCGAGGCCGCCGTCCGCGACAGCTACGACAGGCTCATAGCCCCGTCGGTCGAGCGCGAGATCCGCAACGATCTAACTGACGCCGCCTCTGAGAGCTCCATCCGCGTCTTCTCCGAGAACCTGCGCCACCTGCTCATGATCCCTCCGCTGAGGGGAAAGACCGTGCTCGGCTACGACCCCGGCTACCGCACCGGCTGCAAGCTCGCCGTCGTCGACCGGACCGGCAAGGTG
>JAEEJM010000064.1 GCA_016281895.1 Clostridiales bacterium | reverse complement strand
GCTTTGCCTATGTGTGGCTCGCCTGCCTCGTGCTCGGCTTCCTCGTGGAGAAGGGCCTTGCCGGAGACGCCACCGGCACGCTGAAGACCCTCTGCGAGAACTCCTTCGTCTTCCGCTTCGTCCTGGGGATATCGCCGCTCGACTATATCAGCCTCGGCGACGCCGTAGACAGGATCAGGGAGCTGCTGGGCATATGACCGGCCGCCCCGGCAAGACTATCAACGCAAGCTCCGGCCGCCTGCGCGGCCCGCAAACACAAACAAAGGATTGCAAAGATGATTAAATGTTCCAGATGCCGCAAACGCATGGCGGTGATATTCGTAACAAAGATCGAGAACGGGACAAAAAAGTCCGAGGGGCTCTGCCTTCGCTGCGCGAAGGAGCTCGGCATGCCCGTCGAGAACATGATGGGCGAACAGCTGAAGCAGATGGGCATAACGCCCGAGCAGATGGAGGAGATCACGGAGAATCTGTCCGGCGAGGACATCCCCGAGAATTCCGAGGACAGTCCGGTCCTCGGCGACGAGGGCGGCGCCACCAGCATCAACTTCTCCAAGCTCTTCGACGACCCGTCCGGGGACGCCGGCGGGGCGGAGAAGGAGAAGGAGCCGAAGCAGAGGCAGCAGAAGGGCCAGGAGAAGAGCGAGTTCCTGTCCAGGTACTGCAAGAACCTCACCGAGATGGCCTCTCAGGGAAAGCTCGACAACATCGTCGGGCGCAAGAACGAGATAGAGCGGGTCATTCAGATCCTGTGCCGCAGGCAGAAGAACAACCCCTGCCTCATCGGCGAGCCGGGCGTCGGAAAGACCGCCATTGCCGAGGCGCTCGCCCTGCGCATCGCCGCGGGCGACGTCCCGTTCAGGCTCCGCGGCCAGCAGCTGTACCTGCTCGACCTCACCGCCGTAGTAGCCGGCACCCAGTTCCGCGGCCAGTTCGAGCAGCGCATGCTCACCATGATAAACGAGGTCAAGGCCGCCGGCAACATCATCCTCGTCATCGACGAGGTCCATAACATAGTGGGCGCGGGCGACGCCGAGGGCTCCATAAACGCGGGCAACATCCTCAAGCCCGCCCTGTCGCGCGGCGAGATAAGAGTCATAGGCGCCACCACTCTCAAGGAGTACCGCAAGTACATCGAGAAGGACTCGGCCCTGGAGCGCCGCTTCCAGCCGGTCATGGTCAACGAGCCGTCCGTCGAAGAGGCCGCCGACATGCTCAGGGGCATAAAGCATTACTACGAGGAATACCACCACATCACCGTGCCCGACGAGGTCCTGAGGCGAGCCGTCGCGCTGTCCGAGCGTTACATAACCGACCGCTATCTCCCCGACAAGGCCATCGATCTGCTCGACGAGGCAGCGGCCAAGCTGTCCCTGTCCAGCGCCCCGCTCAACGAGGCGTACGAGATCAGACTGAAGCTCCTCGATCTGAAGAAGCGCCGCGAGGAGGCCGAGAATTCCGCCGACGGCGACGAGGACCGCAAATACGAGGAGATCGCGACCGTGAAGTCCCAGGAGCTCGCCCTGTCTGAAAGGCTGAAGAAGCTTGAGGACGAGGCAAGGGAGGTGGTGCTCACCTTCGACGACCTCGCGGGAGTGATCGAGATATGGACCGGCATCCCCGCCTCCTCGGTGCGCGAGAACGAGTTCGAGCGCATCGACAGGCTCGAGGAGCGCCTAAGGGCCCGCGTGGTGGGCCAGGACGCGGCGGTCGAGGCGGTCGCCCGCGCCATCAGGCGCAGCCGCGCCGGCATCGCCTACAAGCGCAAGCCGGTCTCGTTCATCTTTGCCGGGCCGACCGGCGTCGGCAAGACGGAGCTCGTCAAGGTGCTGGCCGCCGATCTGTTCAGCACTCCCGAGACGCTCATAAGGTTCGACATGTCCGAGTTCATGGAAAAGCACACGGTGTCGCGCCTCATAGGCTCGCCCCCGGGCTATGTCGGCTATGACGAGGCCGGCCAGCTCACCGAGAAGATCAGGAGGCGGCCGTACTCGGTCGTGCTCTTCGACGAGATCGAGAAGGCCCATCCCGACGTCCTGAACATACTGCTGCAGATCCTCGACGACGGCCGCGTGACCGACGCCCAGGGCAGGACGGTCAGCTTCGAGAACGCCGTGATCGTAATGACGACCAACGCCGGCTCGCAGTCCGGCTACTCATCCATCGGCTTCGGCGGCGGACCCGGCGCGACTGACGCCGGCAGGGCTGAAAAGGCGCTCCTCGAGTTCCTTCGCCCCGAGTTCCTCAACCGCGTCGACGAGGTCGTCATTTTCAACTCCCTTACAAAGGAGAACTTCGTCGACATCGCCGGGATAATGCTCGGTGACCTGCGCGGCGTCCTTGCCGACAGGGGCATAGCCTTCACGTTCGACGGGGCCGCGGCCGAATACATCGCCGAGAACTCGTTCTCCGCGCGCTACGGTGCTCGAAACATGAGAAGATACATCACCCGCAACGTCGAGGACATGATCGCGTCCGAGATCATCTCCGATTACGGCAGACAGATCTCGTCGGTCAGGCTGACCGCCGACGAAGGCGGACTGAGACTCACCTACAGAAGAAGGAAAGCAGCCAAGTGAGAAACGGTCTTTTCGACGAAAGGACTAACGGAGGCGGAGGTCTCACCGGATTCCGCCCCGGGAGCGAGGGCCCCTTCAGATGGAGAACGGACACGTTCCGCGACTGTCTGCTGGCCGCCGTATCGGATCCCGCAGTGCCGGTGTTTGCCGTCGTGCTCGCGGTGGCCGCCTGCCTCGGCGGATGGGCGGAGGCGTTATGCATATTCCTTGCCCTCTGCGCGGGCGTGGCCGTCAACGCGCTGCTGCGCTACAGGGCCGGCGCCGTCTTCTCGGCGATGAACTCCGGCCTCGTCGCGCCCGTCAGGATCGAGCGCGACGGCGAGGAGCGCACCGTGCGCTTCTTCGACGTGTGCGAGGGCGACGTCCTCGTGCTCGCGCCCGGGACCGTAGTGCCCGCCGACGCCGAGCTCGTGTCCGGCGACAGGCTCAGGGTCCTCGAGCAGTATTACGACTACGAAAAGGGAATGAAGGCGGCCAGGAAGGTCGACAAATACATCTCCGGCACGGATTTCGGCGAAGCCCCCGGCCTCACCGATCCCAACATAGTCCTTGCGGGCTCCACCGTGCTGACGGGCCGTGCCAGGGCGTCGGTCCGCGCGGTCGGAGCCGACACGCAGATATCCCGAAGGCTGGGAGGCATCAAGGTCGCCCCGTCCGAGCGCCGCACGCCGTCGCTCCGGGCGCTGGTGTCCGCCTGCGGCACCTGCTCCGTCGTAATGATGACAGCCGGCATACCGCTGCTGCTGCTTTATCTCGTGCTGTTCCGCAACAACGGCGAGACCGGAGTGCCCATCATCTCCATGGCGGCCGTGTTCCTGGCCCTCCTTTTCGCCGCGCCCGGAGGGCGGGATTCCGCTATATATGATTATATTTCCGCGCGCGAGTTCGCCCAGCTCTCGGGCATACGCCGCAACGGCAGGCTGCCCGAGGACCCGGCGGCCTGTCTGTACATACCGTCGCTGGCCGACGACATCCGCCGCGCGGACACCGTCATCATGCTGGACCGCTCGGTCGTCGGCGACCTCAACTCCGAGGTGCGGTCCGTCTTCTTCGACTCCAAAGACTACTCCGGAGAGCTCGTCGGGAGCGGCGACCTTACGCCGTTCTCCGAGAAGGCGCTCCTGCTCCGCGCAGTGCACATGACCGGAGGCTCCGCCGACGAGACCGACGCGGCCTTCGACTCGTTCGCGACCATGCAGAAGACCGACAGGGACTTCATCCTTCGCGACGTGTCCGCCATAAAGCCCAGGATAGGCTACCCCGGCGACGGCGACGTATCGGCCTCGGTGACCTACAAGGGCGAGCTGCCCGAGACGTTCCTGCTCACCCGCACGTTCAGCCGCGACGTGGTGAGGCACTGCCGCTTCTTCCGCCGCTACGACGGCAGCCTCGGCAGCTGCGACCTTGCCTTCTCGGACAGGATGGCCAAATGGCTCGACGTCACGGACGGCAGGTGCCTGACCCCGGTATTCGTCACGGCGTGCAGGTCCGATTCCGACATACTCATACTCGAGGGCGCCGCGGCCGTTGGAGGCACCTTCCCGGATTTCAACTCCGAGGTCGTGTCCGCCATGAGCGAGATCGGGCTGAGGCCCGTGCTGGTACTGCCGGACGACTCGCCCGCCTCGGTGACCGCCGCCCGCATGTGCGGCATCGCCGCCGACGCGTCCGAGATAGCCGTCGCGGCCGAGTACCGCAGGACGGGAAGGGAGCTTGCCGACGGCTTCGATAAGATCCGCGTGTTCACGGGCTTCGGGGCCTCGGGCACCGAGAAGATACTCTCGATGCTTAAGGAAAAGAGCACGGGGATCATATCCGTGGTATCGGACGCGGGAGCCCTGCGCAGCCTCAAGGCCGGGACCGTAACGCTTGCCTCGGGCGGCGCGCCGGGCTCCGTCAACATCGCTTGCGCGGGCTGCGTGTGCCCCGCCTCGGAGCACTCGCCCTCGTCGGGCGTGGCCTCGGTGTTCTCGCTCTGCCTGTCGGCCGTGAACTCCTCGCTCAAGATCTCTCTGCTGAGGACTCTCATGCTCTTCAGGGCGGTCTTCCTCATCTCACTCGTGCTCCTGCCCCTGGTGACTGGCAACTACTACCTCGTGCCCGGGGCCTTTGCCCTCTGCGCCTGCACGGTCTTCAGCACCGCCTCATTCGTCTTCGGGACGGCGGCGGACCGCTTCCTGCCGGCGAGCCTTGCGTCGCTGCCCGATCCATCGGACCGCAGGACGGGGCTCCGCTCCGATCTTCTGACAGGCGCAATGGCCTTCCTGTCGGCCATAGCCGTCACTGTAACGGGCGCGCTTGCGTCATCGGGCGGGCGGGAGGACCTGCCGGCCTTCGTAATGTTCGCACCGGTGTTCGTGCTCGTGGCCGCCCAGACGGGCTTCAGGGCGGAGAGGCGCAGGAGCTGCGGCCTGTCGGGGATCAATCCGGTCGCGGCCGCCGCGGCCGGACTTGCCGTACTTTGGTTCGCGCTGTGCTGCTTCCTGCCGGCCCCGTTCCCCTTCCTCGTGTCCATGACCGGGGCGGGAGCCGCGTCGGTCCGCCTGGTCTGGCTATCGGCTATCCCAGCGCTGCTGTCCGGGCTTATGGTCTGGGCCTCGGGCTTCATCCCTCTGCGGGCCTCAGACAAGGGCTTCGGCTCCCGAAAATTGTAAATTTTCCGTGAACGGACGGCGGTTTTCGCCCCGGGGCTTGACAATCCGCGGAAAAGTATTATAATATCTATCTGTTTGCGCGCCGCGCATGAGCGGGCGCGGACCATCACACACACGGGGCGTGTCTCCTTCCCGGTGCCGGATCGCTCCGGCAGGTTCGGAAAAGCTCCGTGGTGGAAAAAACCAATATCAAGGAGGACATTCAGATGTCAGTCATCACCATCAAGCAGCTGCTTGAGGCAGGCGTCCATTTCGGACACCACACCAGAAGATGGAACCCCAAAATGGCGGAGTACATCTTCACGGAGCGCAACGGTATTTACATTATCGACCTCCAGAAGACCGTCAAGAAGTTTGACGAAGCCTACATGTTCGTGCGCGAGCTCTCCGCCAACGGCGGGACCATGCTGTTCGTAGGCACCAAGAAGCAGGCGGCCGACGCCATCAAGGAAGAGGCCGAGAGATGCGGCCAGTTCTACGTCAACGTCCGGTGGCCGGGCGGCATGATGACGAACTTCAAGACCATCAAGAAGTCCATCGCCAGACTCAACATGCTCAACAAGATGAGCGAGGACGGCACCTGGGACATGCTCCCCAAGAAGGAGGTCGCCGCGAAGCAGAAGGAACTTGCCGACCTCGAGAAGAACTACGGCGGCATCAAGACCATGACCGAGCTGCCTTCCGCCATCTTCATCGTCGACCCGAAGAAGGAAGCCAACGCCGTTAAGGAAGCCAAGAAGCTCCAGATCCCCGTCATCGCCATCGTCGACACCAACTGCGATCCCGACGACGCCGATTACATCATCCCCGGCAACGACGATGCCATCCGCGCCATCAAGCTCATCTCCTCCGTCCTTGCCGACGCGGTGATCGAGGGCAGACAGGGCGAGCAGGACGCCGCCGAGGCTCCCGCCGCCGAAGCCGAGACCGCCGAGACCGCGGCCAACTGACGGCACAAAACCGAAAGGAGACTACCATGGCAGTTATCAACGCAAAAGACGTCGCCGCCCTCCGTACCAAGACCGGCTGCGGCATGATGGAATGCAAGAAGGCCCTCGTGGAAGCCGAGGGCGATATGGAAAAGGCCGTCAAGCTCCTCCGCGAGAGAGGACTTGCCGTGGCCGCGAAGAAGGAGAGCCGCATAGCCGCCGAGGGCGTCGTAGACATCCTCAAGGCCGACGGAGTGTCCGCCGTCATCGAGGTCAACTCCGAGACCGACTTCGTCGCCAAGAACGCCGCGTTCAGAGAATTCGTAAAGGGCCTGCTCCGCACCGTCGTGGCAAAGCGCCCCGCCTCCGTCGAGGAGCTCATGGGCCTCAGTTATGACGGCACCGACGTCACCGTCGACGCCAAGCTCTCCGAGATGAGATTCACCATCGGCGAGAAGATCTCCGTCCGCCGCTTCGAGGTCCGCGAGGGCTACACCGGCACCTACGTGCACCACGACAGCTCCACCGCCGTCATCGTGTGCCTCGACACCGATCCCGCCGCCGCCGAGAAGCCCGCCTTCGCGGCCCTGGCCAAGAACCTGGCCCTGCAGATCGCCGGCAACACCCCCGCTCCCTCTTACGTCTCCCGCAACGACGTCCCCGCCTCGGTCATCGAGGAGGAGAAGAACGTCCAGGTCGAGATCCTCAGGAAGGACGAGAAGAACGCCAACAAGCCCCAGAACATCCTTGAGAAGATCGTCATGGGCAGAATGGGCAAGTTCTACGAGAACGTCTGCCTGCTCGACCAGTCCTACATCCTCGACGACGACATGTCCGTATCCCAGTACATCGCCTCCGTCGAGAAGGAGCTCGGAGCCAAGATCACCGTCAAGGAGTTCGTGACCTTCAACAGGGGCGAGGGCCTCGAGAAGAGAGAGGACAACTTCGCGGACGAGATCGCGAAACTCACCTCGAAATAATCGGCCGCATACGGCCGTCAGGCCGCCGGGGCACGCCCCGGCGGCTTTTTTCGCGCCTTCCGCCCCGGGCTTTTTTGGTCAAAAAAGTATTTACAATTTGCCGGAAATAGTATAAAATATAATATGAATGAATATGTCCGGAGAAGTCCGGAGAAATGAGGTATCGCATGCCCGCTGAAGACTACAGGTACCGGAAGGTCATACTCAAGCTGTCGGGCGAGGCCCTGTCCGGCCGGGACGGGATCCTTGATTTCGGTCTTCTTGACCGCGTCGCCGCCACTCTCGTAAAACTGTCCGCCGACGGTGTAAGGATCGGCGTCGTCCTCGGCGCCGGAAACATCTGGCGCGGACGCAGCGGAGGCGCCATGGACCGCGTGACCGCCGACCGCATGGGCATGCTGGCCACCGTGATCAACTCCCTTGCCATGGCCGACGCCGTCATACGCGCCGGAGGCGGGGCCAGGGTCATGACCTCCACTCCCATGGAGCCCGCCGCCGAGTACTACAGGGCGGACAGGGCACGTGAGGCCATGGAGAACGGCGAAATCGCCGTGCTCGCGGGAGGTACCGGCAACCCGTACTTCTCCACGGACACCGCCGCCGTGCTCAGGGCCGCCGAGACCGGCGCGGACGCGCTGCTCCTCGCCAAGAACGTCGACGGCATCTACGACTCCGATCCCTCGTCCAACCCCGGCGCCCGCAGATACGACAGCCTCTCATACGCCGTCATACTCGAGAAGCGCCTCAGAGCCATAGACCTGTCCGCAGCGGCAATGGGGCTCGAATTCGGTCTCAGGTCCTTTGCCTTCAAACTCTCGGACCCCGAGGACATCGCAAGGGCCTGCATGGGCCGGTGCAAGGGCACTCTCATCACCCCCTGAGCCGCCGGCCGCCGTACCGGTCACGTCACAAAGATTATAACAAGCGGAGGATATAACAATGAAACTGGAAAACAAAGCCTACGAAGAAAAAATGCAGAAGTCGGTCTCCTCTTACGAGGACGCGCTCGCCCTCATAAGGGCCGGCAGAGCCAACCCCATGCTCGTGAACTCCGTCTCGTTCGAGTACTACGGGGCGCCCACTCCCATCAACACCATGGCCGACGTCAAGGCGTCCGACCCCAAGACCGTCACCATCGTGCCTTACGACCCCTCCACGCTCAAGGCCATGGAGAAGGCACTGCTCGCCTCCGACATCGGCATCACCCCCGCCAACGACGGCCGCTGCATAAGACTAGTCTTCCCGCAGCCGACCGAGGAGCGCCGCAGGGAGATCGCCAAGCAGATCCAGAAGATGGGCGAGGAGGCCAAGGTCGCGGTCCGCAACATCCGCCGCGACGCCAACGACAGGATCAAGAAGCTCAAAAAGGATTCCGAGATGACCGAGGACGAGCAGAAGGAGTCCGAGAAGAGCATCCAGGAGCTCACCGACAAATACGTCAAGATCATAGACGGCGTCACCTCCAAAAAGACCAAGGAGATAATGGAGCTCTGATATGGCCGGATCCGTACGGTCGGCGGCCTCCCGCGAGAACAGCGTCCGCCTGCTCTCGGACGGAAGGCTCCGCCACATAGCCTTCATCATGGACGGCAACGGAAGATGGGCCGAAAGGAGGGGCATGCCCCGCCGCTTCGGCCACAGTTACGGGGCCGCCGCCTTCAAGAAAGTCGTCAGGTACTGCGGCGACATCGGCATCACCTGCGTCACGGTGTACGCGTTCTCGACCGAGAACTGGCAGCGCCCCGAGGCCGAGGTCAGCTCCATTATGAAGCTACTCGTCGAGTACCTCGGCGAGTGCGAAAGGACCGCCGACAGGGACAGGCTCAAGGTCAGGTTCATCGGCGATCTCTCGCGCTTCGAGCCGGATGTCCGCGATCGGTTCACCGCTCTGGAGAAGCGCACCGCCGACCACGAGAGGGAACTGAACATAGCCATCAACTACGGCGGCCGCGACGAGATCGTCCACGCGGTGAACCGCCTGATCTCCGAGGGCAGGACCTCGGTGACCGAGGAGGACATCTCGGGTGCCCTGTACACGGCCGGCCTCCCCGACCCGGACCTCATAGTCCGCACCGCGGGGGAGTACCGCACGTCCAACTTTCTCATGTGGCAGTCCGCGTATTCCGAACTTTATTTCACCGACACGCTGTGGCCGGATATGACCGACCGCGACGTCGATCTTGCGGTGGAGGAATTCTACAGACGGAAAAGGCGCTTCGGAAGGGTCTGAGCGCCGGGTGCTTCATATGAAAACAAGGATCCTCGTATCCCTGGCAATGTGCGTCGTTTTCGTGCCCTTCCTTTTTCTGACGCGCACGGTCGCTTTCGTGATACTGGTCTCGGTCCTTTCGGCGCTGGCTCTCTTCGAGATGCTGCGCTGCCTCGGGGTCCACGGCTTCCCGGCGGTAAGCATACCGTCGGAGCTGTTCGCCGCGGCCCTGCCATTCGGGGCAAGGTATCTCGACAGGGCGCTCTTCTTTGAGATCGCCGTCCCCGCGTCGGCGCTGCTCGTCTTCTGGGTGTTCTGCGTCTTCACCTTCTCGCGCGACAGGATGAGCCTCGAACAGACCGGGGCGGCCGCCGCCATGACGCTTTACATCGCCGCGGGCTTCACCTTCCTGCTCATGCTGACGGACGTCGAGACCATCGGCCTGTATCTGCTCATTATGGTGCTCATAGCCTCGTGGATGACGGACACGTTCGCCTACTTCACGGGGATGCTCTTCGGGCGCCACAAGCTGATACCGGAGATAAGTCCCAAGAAGACCGTCGAGGGCGCCGTGGGCGGCACACTGTTCACCGTAGCCGCCTTCCTTGTATACGCCTTCGTGCTTCAGAGGTTCGCGGGGCTGTCGCCGTCCTATCCGGTCTTTGCCGTCGGCGGCCTGTTCGGCTCGCTGACATCGCAGGCCGGCGACCTCGTCATGTCCGCCGTCAAGCGCAAGCGGGGCATCAAGGATTACGGAAAGATCTTTCCCGGCCACGGGGGGATACTGGACCGCTTCGATTCCGTCCTTGCGGTCTCCGTGACGGCCTTCTTCTTCGAATCTCTCTTTGATTTCTTCAGAGTCTGATCCCGGCGCCGAGGCGCCGCAGGCCGGATCCCGGCCGGGCTCAGACCGCCCCGGAGGTCTCAGAACAGAATGTCCGGCAAAAAAATAATGATACTTGGCTCCACGGGCTCGGTCGGCCTTCAGGCGGCGGACGTCGCAGGTAGGTCGGGCTACAGCGTAACGGCCCTGTCGGCCAACTCCAATTCGGCCCTCATGGAGGAGCAGATCCGGCGCTTCGGACCGCAGGCCGCGGCCATGGCCGACCCTTCGGCCGCCGCCGACCTGCGGCTGAGGACCGCGGACCTTCCGGTCCGGGTCTATTCCGGTCCGGACGGGATACTCGAGATGATCGCCCGCGACACGGCAGACGTCGCGGTCAACGCCATAATAGGCACGGCCGGCCTCATGCCGACCCTGGCCGTCATCGACCGGGGCGGGGACCTTGCGCTGGCCAACAAGGAGTCGCTGGTGATCGCCGGCCGCGAGGTCATGGAAAGGGTCCGGGCCCGCCGGGTCCGCCTGACGCCGGTCGACAGCGAGCACTGCGCCATAGCCGAGTGCCTTCGCAGCGGCAGGCGCTCGGAGGTCGCCGAGCTCATCATAACGGCGTCCGGGGGCCCCTTCAGAGGGCGCAGGAAGGAAGAACTGGCCGATGTGACGGCCGCCGAGGCCCTTGCCCACCCGACGTGGAAGATGGGGGCCAGGATCACCGTCGACTCTGCCACGCTTATGAACAAGGGCTTCGAGATCATCGAGGCCTCCGTGCTCTTCGGGATCCCGGAGAGCGGGATCAGGGTCCTGGTCCATCCCCAGAGCATAGTCCACTCAATGGTGCGCTTCCGCGACAACAGCGTCATAGCCCAGCTCTCCGTACCCGACATGAGGCACTGCGTTCAGTACGCCGTCGAGGCCCCTGCGCGCAGGCCGGCTGTGGTGCCGGAGCTCGATCTGGCGGCCGCCGGGAGCCTCACTTTCGAGGAGCCCGACTGCGACACCTTCGTGCCGCTGAGGCTCGCCAGAGAGGCTCTGCGGGCCGGAGGCGCGGCCCCCGCGGTGCTGCACGCCGCGAACGAGGAGGCCGTCGACGCCTTCCTTGCCGGAAAGTGCACGTTCACCGGGATCTTCGGCGTCCTTTCCGCGGTGACGGAGGCGCTTGCCGATTCCGCCGGAGCGACGTCCCTTGAAGACATACTCGAATTCGACCGGGCGGCCAGAAAGCTTGCCGCCGGGCTGATCGAAAGATAATACCGGACGGCCCCAAAGCGCCCGTCCGACGAGATACCGCGCGCCTGCCCGGTCACGGGCACGTAAGGCGCGCCGACCGATGACATGGGAATACTGCAATTTTTACTGAACTTTCTTCTTACGCTTCTGCTGCTTGACATACTCGTTGTTATCCACGAAGGCGGGCATTTCGTTTTTGCCCGCCTTTCGGGGATAAAGGTGAACGAGTTCTCCGTCGGCATGGGGCCGCTCATCTTCCAGAAGGTGTCAAAAAAGAGCGGCATCTCCTTCTCGTTCCGCGCCCTGCCTATAGGCGGATACGTCGCCATGGAGGGCGAGGACGGCGAGTCTGAGAAAAACGACGCCTTCTGCAACCGTCCGCTGGCCGGGCGGATCGCCACCGTCCTTGCCGGGCCGGCAATGAACGTGCTGCTGGGCTTCCTGTGCATGTTCATTCTCGTCGCCGCGGGCCCCGTGCCCGTGTCCAACGTCGTGGCCGGCTTCCAGGAGGGCGCCGTAAGCTGCGAGCAGGGCCTGCAGACCGGCGACAGGATCGTCCGCGTAGGCGGTACCCGCGTCCACTCGGGCAACGAGCTCGTTTACGAGATAACCAACAAGGGCTACACCACGGTCGACCTGACCGTGGAAAGGGACGGGCAGACCGTCGAGCTGCGCATAGACTTCCCCAAGGACGAGGAAGAGGGAATCAGCTTCGGCAGCTACGACTTCATCATGTACGCCGACAGGAAGACGGTCGGGACGGTGTTTTATCACGCGTTCTGGAGGTCGTGCTCGACGGTCAAGATGATAATCGACTCGCTCGCGGACCTGGCCAGGGGCCGTTACGGTCTCGAGTCGGTCGCGGGTCCGGTCGGCATCGCAGGCACCGTCGGAGCGGCCGCGAGCAGCTCGTTCTCGAGCCTGTTCTACCTGTTCATAGTCATATCCATCAACCTCGGCATTATGAACCTGCTGCCTTTTCCCGCGCTCGACGGGGGCAGGCTGCTGCTGCTGATCATCGAGGGCGTCACCGGGAGAAGGGTCCCGAAGAAGGTCGAGGCCGCCATCAACGGCGCCGGCCTCATACTGCTCATGATCCTTGCCCTGCTCATAACCGCCAAGGACATATTCAAGCTCTTCGGGCAGGGCGGGGGAAGATGACAGAGACGGCCCGGGCCGTCTGACTATACCAGCAAACGGAGACAGCCAATGGAACGGAAGATAACGAAACAGGTATGCGTGGGCGGAGTGCCGGTGGGCGGAGGAGCCAGGATCCCGGTCCAGTCCATGACCAACACCGATACGCGCGACGCTGCGGCTACCGCCGCCCAGATCAGGCGCCTTGCCGAGGCGGGCTGCGACATCGTCCGCCTAACGGTCCCGGACGCCGAGGCGGCCGAGTCCTTCCGCGAGATCCGCCGGCTGGTGCCCGACGTCCCGCTCGTCGCGGACATTCATTTCGACTACAGACTGGCCGTCATGTGCGCCGATTACGGAGTCGACAAGATCCGCATCAATCCCGGCAACATAGGCAGCGAGGACGGAGTGCGGCAGGTCGCCGAGGCCTGCCTCGCCAGGCACATACCGGTGAGGATCGGCGTGAACGGCGGCTCGCTCGGGAAGCCTCTGCTCGCGAAGTACGGCTCGCCGACCCCGCAGGCGCTCTACGAGAGCGCAATGGGGCACATCGCGCTGCTCAACCGGTTCGGCTTCGACGACATAGTCATATCCGTCAAGTCTTCGTCCGTTACCGCGACCGCCGAGGCCTGCCGCTTCGTGTCCGAAAACTGCGAATACCCGCTGCACATCGGGGTCACCGAGGCCGGCACGCGCAGGATGGGAATAATCAAGAACGCCGCCGCCCTGGGGGCCCTCATAACCTCCGGCATAGGGGACACGGTCAGGGTGTCCCTTACCGACGACCCGGTCGAGGAGGTCTACGCGGCCCGCGACATACTGATGGCGCTCGGCTGCCCCGGACACACCGGCATGGACATAGTATCCTGCCCGACTTGCGGAAGGACCGGCATCGATCTGTGCTCGCTCGTCGCAGGCTTTGAGAAGGCAGTCAGGGACGAGGGGCTCGCATCGCTCGACATCAAGGTCGCCATAATGGGCTGCGTCGTCAACGGCCCCGGAGAGGCGCGCGAGGCCGACGTCGGCATAGCCGGAGGCAGGGGAGAGGCCCTGCTGTTCGCCAAGGGCGAGATAATAAGGAAGGTGCCCGAGGACGGCATCACTGCCGCCCTCATAGACTATATAAAGGACAATTTCGTGAAATGAAGCCGCTGAAGGAGCTCTTTTCCCAATACAGGCCGGATGCGGCGTCGCTGGAATTCCTCGAGGATTCCGGCGATTATTCCGTCGCGCGCTCAAAGAAGAACGCCGACAGGTACGAGATAACCGTATATCCGTCCAGGGTGTGGAGCAAGGAGCTCATAGGTGCCGTCGAGGACGGCCTCAACCGCGCTTACGGAGGCCGCTATCCCGTCCGTTTCCGCACCGTCTACGGGCCGGGTCTGTTCGGACCCGCCTGCTTCGACGGCGCGGTGGCCGAAGCCGTACGGAGGGGCCTTATCCCGCCCGGTTTTCTCGGGGACTGCAGCTTCGACTTCGACGGCTCCGTGCTGGACATCACCGCGAATGTCGGCGGCGGAGGACTCGATTTCCTCTCCGCCAACAAAGCGGCCGAGGCCGTGGCGGCGGTCATAGCCGACGAGTTCTCCGTTCAGATCCCGGTCCGCATCACCGGCCGCCGGGACTACGTCCCGTACGGCGAGAGCGCCGAGATGAAGGAGTTCTATTCGGAACTCGACCGTAAATGCCGCGAGGCGCTCGATACATACGAGAGCGATCCCGCCCCCGCCGCCCGGGCGGACGACCGCTCCGGCGACGCCGCTCCGGCTCTCAGGCGGGTACGTTCGGTGTTCGACGAGGACGCAGTCGCTCAGGTCTCGGACGGCATCTGCTCCATAGGAAGGACCTCGTTCGACATTTCCTCCCCGGAGCTCCTTTACGGCCCCGACTTCGACATCGAGCCCGTGTCTGTGGCCTCTGTCGCCGGCCCGGCCAGAAACGTCGTGTTCACGGGGACGCTGACCGACATCCGCAGCGACAGCCGCAACAAACAGACCTTCCTTGTCAGCGGCGCCCTGTTCGACGGCAACGCCACCGTGGCGCTCAGGTTCTCACAGTGCACGGAGGAGCAGGCCGCCGAGATCACCGGCAAGCTCTCCGCCGGCATGACCGTGGCGGCGCTCGGCGACGTCCGCACGGATACCAAGTCCGGCGAGCTTTATTTCTCGCCGCGGTCCTTCGCAAAGATCTCCCGCCTGCCGAGGCGCGATACCGCGGAGCAAAAGCGCGTCGAGCTCCACCTTCACACGTCCATGTCAGCCATGGATGCGATACCCGCCGTGTCCGACGTCATCGCCAGGGCCATGGACTGGGGCCACGGGGCGGTAGCCATTACGGATCACGGCAACGTCCAGGCCTTCCCGGACGCGATGATATATCTCGACAAGTATTATGCAAAGCACCCCGAGGTGCCCGAGGAGGAGCGGTTCAAGCCCATCTACGGCATGGAGGCGTATTTCGTAAAGGACACCGCCGTGCCGCTCAGGGGCAGGGCGGATCCCGACTTCGACGCCCCGGCCGTGGTGTTTGACCTCGAGACCACCGGCCTGTCGGCCTCCGACAGCCGGATCATAGAGATCGGAGCCGTCAGGCTCGAGCACGGCGAAGTCACCGGCCGCTTCTCGACCTACGTGGATCCCGGAGTGCCGATCCCGAAAGAGATCACTGCCATCACGTCCATAAAGGACTCCGACGTCGCGGGCGCGCCGTCCGCGGCAGAGGCCGTACCGCAGTTCCTCGACTTCTGCTCGGGAGCGCTTCTCGTTGCCCACAACGCGGATTTCGACGTCGGCTTCATCCGCACGGCCGCCGAGGAGCTCGGACTGACGTTCGACCGCCCGTATCTCGACACGCTGGCCCTGTCGAGGTTCCTCAATCCCGACCTCGCACGCCACAGGCTGGACAACGTAGCAAAGTATTACGGGCTCGGCGACTTCCGCCATCACCGCGCCGTCGACGACGCCGAGATCCTCTCCCGCATCTACCTTTGCATGATAGAGAAGATGCGCGAGTTCGATATAAAGGACCTTGCCGCCATGGAGCGCGAGATCTCCACAAAGTCGGATCCGCTCAAGCTGAACTCCTATCATATGATAATACTCGTGAAGAACGCGACGGGGCTGAAGAACCTGTACAGGCTCATCTCCGAGAGCTATCTGCGGTATTACTACAGGAACCCGAGGATACCTAAGACCCTGCTCGACAGATACCGCGAGGGCCTGATCATCGGCTCCGCCTGCTCGATGGGCGAGCTCTACACCGCCATTATCGAGAACAGATCCGAGGCCGAGATCGAGGAGATCGCGTCGTATTACGACTACCTCGAGATCCAGCCGATATCGAACGACATGTACATGGTCGGCGAGAACAAGGTCGAGAGCGAGGAGACCCTCCGCGACGTCACGAGGCGCATCGTGGCGCTGGCCGATAAGCTCGGCAAGCCCTGCGTCGCGACCTCCGACGCCCACTTCCTGGACCCCGACGACGAGATCTATCGCCGCATACTGCAGGCCGGCATGAAGTTCCGAAACGCGGACACGCCCATGCCCCTGTACTTCCACACGACGGACGAGATGCTCCGAGAGTTCGACTTCCTGGGGCCTGAGAAGGCTTACGAGGTGGTCGTCGTGAATCCGAACCGCATAGCAGAGTCGGTGGGCCGCGTCAGGCCCATACCTGCCGGCAACTACCCCCCCAACCTCGAGGGGGCCGAGGAGGAGCTCACCGAGAGCTGCCACAGGCGCGCCCGAGAGCTGTACGGGGACTATCTCCCCGCAGTCGTGAAGAACCGCCTCGACGTCGAGCTCGGCTCGATAATCAGCCACGGCTTCGCCGTGCTTTACGTAATTGCCGCGCGCCTTGTCAGCTTCAGCGAGTCCCAGGGGTATCTGGTCGGCTCCAGGGGCTCGGTCGGCTCGTCGTTCGTCGCGGCCATGGGCGGCATCTCCGAGGTCAACGCCCTGCCGCCGCACTATTACTGTCCGTCATGCAAGTTCAGCGACTTTTCCAATCCGTGGGACGCCGGCTCGGGCTTCGACTTCCCGGACGCCGTCTGTCCCGTGTGCGGGGCAAAACTACTTGCCGACGGCCAGGACATCCCGTTCGAGACCTTCCTCGGCTTCCACGGCGAGAAGTCGCCTGATATCGACCTCAACTTCAGCGGCGACGTCCAGGGCAGCGTGCACAGGTTCACCGAGGAGCTGTTCGGCTCCGAGAACGTCTTCAAGGCCGGCACGGTCTCGACGCTCGCCGACAAGACCGCGTACGGCTTCGTAATGAAGTACTACGAGAACCGCGGCGTCATGCCCCCCAGGGCCGAGATCGACCGCATCGTCGGCCGGTGCATGGGAGTCAAGCGCACTACGGGCCAGCATCCGGGCGGCATCATAGTCGTCCCGCGCGACCGCGACGTATACGACTTCACCCCCGTCCAGCGCCCGGCCGACGATCCAAGGTCCGACATCGTCACCACGCACTTCGCCTTCTCCTATCTGCACGACACGATACTGAAGCTCGACGAGCTCGGCCACGATGTGCCTACAAAGTACAAGTATCTCGAGAAGTACAGCGGGGTGCCGGTCCTCGACGTCGCCATGAACGACCGCTCGGTATACGAGCTGTTCTACTCGACCGAGTCCATAGGCATTCCCCAGATGGATACCGATGACCACAGGACGCGCATGCTGGGCCTCTCCGTCGGTACCCTCGGCATTCCCGAGATGGGGACGAGCTTCATCCAGCAGGTCCTTATGGACGCGAAGCCGCGAAACTTTGCCGACCTGATCCAGGTGTCGGGCCTGACGCACGGCACCGACGTCTGGCTGGGAAACGCCCAGGACCTGATAAAGCAGGGGATCTGCGACATCGGCCACGTCGTGGGCACCAGGGACGGCATAATGCTCGACCTCATCCGCTACGGGGTCGAGAAGTCCATGGCCTTCAAGATCATGGAGAAGGTCCGCAAGAACAAGAAGGGGGAGCGGCTCCCGGCCGAGATGCTCGACGCCATGCGCGAGGCCTCTGTCCCCGAGTGGTACATAGGCTCTCTGCAGAAGATCAAGTACATGTTCCCGAAGGCCCACGCGGCCGCCTACATCATGTCCGCCATACGCCTTGGCTGGTACAAGGTCCACCGCCCGGTGGCCTTCTACTGCGCGATCCTTACGGTCGCCCCGGACGGCTTCGACGGCGAGATCGTCGGCGCCGGCAGGAGCGTGATCGAGAACAACCTGATCCGCATCGACCGCCTGGGCAAGGAGGCCACCCAGCACGACGAGAAGATGGTTTTTGCCCTTCAGTTCTCGAACGAGGCCATGCTGAGAGGCATCCGCTTCCTGCCGGTCAGCCTTACGAAGTCCTCCGCTTACGAGTTCCTGCCCGAGGGCGACTCCGCCATCCGCATGCCCTTCATAGCCCTGTCCGGCATCGGCCTCGCGGCCGCGCAGAGCATAGTCGAAGCAAGGAGCCGCGAGCCCTTCTTCTCGGTCGACGATCTGCGGGAGCGCTCCAAGGTATCCAAGGCGGTGATCGAGACGCTCAGGGCAAACGGGGCTCTCGAGGGCCTCAGCGAATCCGATCAGCTTTCCGTGTTCGACATGATCTGAAAAATGAACGAACCGGGGCTGTTAAATAGTCTCTAAAAAAAAACGTTACTCGTAGAAGGCCGGTCCTCATAAAGATAATGAGAACCGGCCGACAGGAGCCAAGGCAAATTGCACATTGTAATTGAGGTTTAGTAACACTTCAAAAGATCTTATTAATCGGAATAAAAAAACACAGTAATTTCG
>JAEEJM010000063.1 GCA_016281895.1 Clostridiales bacterium | reverse complement strand
GGTCCGAGATCCAGTCCGAGGTCGAGACCGGGGCCGAGGGAAAGTATGTGGTGCTCTCTACCTGCGACTATTCCTTTGACGAGGCCCGCTCCGTCCTGCACGGGAAGCTGGTCCCCGTCGACAGCGCGGGAGGGATCCCGCTGGCTGCGGGGAAATAACGCGGCAGCGCGTATCGGATGTCTGCCGGACATGCGGTACGGACGTCTGCTATGATCCGATCAAGTATGGATAGAGACCTGAAAAGGAGGGGACACGAGATGAAAAAAGCATTATCGTTCCTGCTGGCTCTTGTGATGATCCTCGGCCTGTGCTGCAGCGGCACAGCCTTTGCCGACGGACCGAAGGCGGCCGTGCTCACCCCCAGGGAGAGCCCGGCGGCAGAGGCTGCGGAGGCCGCCGAGCCGGAAGAACCGACGGAGGCCGCAGAGGCCGAAGAACCGGCTGAGGACGCGGAGCCGGAAGAGCCGGCGGAGGACACGGAGGAGACGGTCTGGGAGGAGTATTTCACCGAGTGGAACGACGACGCGCCGGCGCTGAGCGTCCTGGTCGACTATGTCGACGCCGTCACGGACGAGAGCTCCGCGGATTATATCCCGCCCGCCGACCGGATCGCGGTCTTCGATATGGACGGCACGCTCTACGGCGAGCTGTTCCCGACCTATCTGGAATACTATATGCTCGCCTGGCGTATCCTCAAGGATCCCACGATCACGCCGGACGCCGAGATGCTGGCCCTCGGGCGTGAGATCCGGGAGTCCGTGATCAGCGGGAAGTTTGCCTCGGACATGCCGATCCGCCACGCCGTCCAGGCCGCCCGCGCCTATGCCGGGCTGAACCTGACGGAGTTTGCGGATTTCGTGACGAGCATCCTGATCCGCGACGTGGACGGCTTCGAGGGCATGACCTACGGGACGGCCTTCTATCTGCCCATGATCGAGGTCGTGGAATATCTGCAGGACAAGGACTTCAAGGTCTACGTCGTCAGCGGGAGCGACCGCTTCATCTGCCGCACGCTTCTCGAGGGCATGCTGGACGTGCCCTATGAGAACATCATCGGCATGGACGACGCGCTCGAGGCCACCGGGCAGGGAGATACAGACGGCCTGGACTATATGTACCAGCCGACGGACGAGCTCGTCCGCACCGATCAGCTGCTCATCAAGAACCTCAAGATGAACAAGGTGCTGCAGATCGCGCGGGAGATCGGGAAGCAGCCGGTGCTCTCCTTCGGCAACAGCAGCGGCGATTACAGCATGCACATGTATACGATCAGCAACAATCCCTATAAGAGCGCGGCCTTCATGCTGATCGCCGACGACGAGCAGCGCGATTACGGCAATGAGAAGAAGGTCCAGCCGCTCAAGGAGAAATGGGAGGAGAGCGGCTTTCACGTGATTTCCATGAAGAACGATTTCCGCACCATCTACGGGGACGAGGTCGTGAAGACCGGCAGCTTCCGCTGGGCGGAGGAGCTCGCGGACGACCGTGTCGCGTGGGAGAATTCTCCCGCCTGGGTCGGCGAGCTGGACGCGGCGCAGGACGCCGAGCAGCTCTTCATCGTGGCGGGCGTCGGACAGACGACCGCGACGGTCTCCATGCATGAAAAGGATGAAAACGGCGTCTGGAAGCAGATCATGACGACGCCCGGCTTTATCGGGAAAAACGGCCTCGGCAAGGAGGCCGAGGGCGACGGGAAGACCCCGATCGGGACCTTCTCCTTCAACTGCGCCTTCGGCATCGCGGAGGATCCCGGCTGCGCCATCGAGTACCACCAGGTGAACGAGGACGACTACTGGTCCGGCGATCAGCACAAGGGCTTCCACTACAACGAGATGGTCAGCATCAAGGATCTTCCGGATCTGAACACCGAGGACAGCGAGCATCTCGTGGACTATCCCTATCAGTACCAGTACTGCCTGAACATCAGCTACAACGAGAAGGGCAAGGCCGGCCTCGGCTCCGCGATCTTCCTGCATTGCTTCGGACCGCTCAAGCCCTATACGGGCGGCTGTGTGGCGATCCCGAAGGACCAGATGCTCACCGTGATGCAGAACGTGCGTCCGGACTGCGTCGTTGTGATCGATTCCCTCGAGAACATCAGCCCCGAGACCTGGAACGACTGGGGCCTCGGCACCACGGCGGGGCCGCGGATCGAGTACGGCGAGTCCGCGCTCTTTTCCGAGGAGGACATGGACGAGGCGATCGCCCTGATCCGTGAGGAGTTCGACGACTGGGAGGGCTGCGAGCTGCACAGCATCCGCTATGCGGGAGACGACTGCTGCAGCGAGGAAAACCTCGAGTGGCTCAACTGCCTGCGTGACGGCGATGAGCTGACGGAGTGCATCGAGTTCCTGAGCGATTTCCGCTCCCCCGTCGAGGGCGGCGGCGCCTGGGAGCCCGACACGGAGTACACCGGCTGGCAGTGGTGGCTGGGCCGGGAGGACGGCGGCGATTGGGAGCTCCTCTCCTGGGGCTTCTGAGCGGCCGGGGCGTTCCCGGATAAGACAATAACACCGAAGCGACACGGTCCGCGGCCGGGGAGCATCCCGGCCGCGGGCTCTCAATCGAGCCGCGGCGGACCGCCGCAAGATCAGTGAAAAGGAGCGACGAAACATGTTTGGCAGACGTCCCGACGGACGAAGGATCAAGGGCATGGACCCGGTCATGCGGATCACGCCCTACGTGATGCCGATGCGCTGCGACGCCCAGGTCCTGCTGAAGCATCGGGCGGATCTGGAGATCCTCTCCCGCTATATCCGCAGACAGAAGAAGGAGAAGAACGAGAAGGTCTCCTATATGCAGATCATCGTCGCGGCCTATGTCCGCGCGGTCAGCCGCAATCCCGAGGTCAACCGCTTCATCATGAACAAGCAGCTGTTCGCCCGCAACAACTGCTCCGCCGCCTTTACCATCCTCAAAAACCCCGCCGACGCCGATCAGGGCGAGGCCGTCGTAAAGATCAAGTTCGATCTGACGGACACCCTCTACGACGTGCGGGACCGCATGAGCGCGGCGGTCGCGGCCAACCGCGGCGACCAGCCGGCCGGCTTCACGGAAAAGCTGCTGAACTTCCTCTTCGCCGTCCCCGGCCTTGCGACGCTCGTCGTCGGCCTCGTCCGCTTCCTGGACCGTTACGGTCTGGCGCCCGGCGTGCTGATGGAGGAGCTGCCCTTTTATGTGGGCATGTACATCACGAACATGGCCTCCATCGGGCTGCACGAGGTGAATCATCACATCTACAACTGGGGCAACGTGGGCCTGTTTCTCGGCATGGGCGTGCCCGAGCGGGTCGCCGTCGTGGAAAACGGGACGGCCCGCATGAAGCGCTATCTCCCGATCGGCATCACCGCCGACGAGCGCGTCTGCTCCGGTGCGCATTACGCGCGCTTCTTCGCGGACATGCGGCACTACCTGGATCATCCCGAGCTGCTGGAGCTCCCGCCCGAAAGCGTGCGCTTCGACCAGGGATACGAATACCACGAGCCGAAGCCCAAAGCCGCATCGGAAGCGGACGAAGAGGCGGCAGCAGACGTCTGATCCCGCTTCGGAGGAGAAAGCCATGTTCTTCAACGTAGCCGGAGAGACCGTCGATTCGGTCGAGCTCAAATGCCTCGTCATCAGCCGCGGCCTCAAGATCGACCGCGAGGTCTATCAAAAATGCGGCAGGGAGTACCGCATCTACCCGAACGCCCTGACCTGCAACAGCTTCAAGCTGCCGGACGACACCGTCGTCATGGCGACGGATCTCGGCTTTCATCTGAGCACGCTCTCGTCCATGTTCTCCTGGGACAACCTCAAGCTCTTCAAGTACATGAACGACATGACGACGGACTACCGCCTATCGCTCGTGGACGGGCAGCCGACGCTGCTGTACAGGGGCGAGATCGTCACGCCCGTCGAGC
>JAEEJM010000062.1 GCA_016281895.1 Clostridiales bacterium | reverse complement strand
TTTTATTCATTATTTCATATAAATATTCATAGTTTTGTTGACTTGATCGCATTTGTGTTGTATAATAGTGTGGTTTGATACGTCAGTACGGATGACGGCCGCATTTTTGATTTCAGGACAGGTAAGTGCAATGACCAGAAGAGAAGCCCGCGAGGAAGTTCTGTCGCTGGTTTTCGAGGCCTCCTTCAGGCCGGGAGAACCGGCGGAGGAGATATACGCCAAGGCCGCGGAGATGCGCGGTCTCTCCGGCGACGAGTTCGTCCGCTCGACATTTTTCGGTATCACCGGAAACCTTGCCGACATCGACGCCGCCATCGAGAGGCACTCCAACGGATGGAAGGTGTCCAGGATATCCCCGGTATCGCTCGCCATCATGCGCCTGGCGGTCTACGAGATCCGCTACTCGGAGGACGTGCCCGCAAGGATCGCGGTGAACGAGGCGCTGGAGCTCGTCAAGAAATACGACGACGCCGACAAGGTCCGCCCGTTCGTGAACGGCGTCCTCAACGCCGTGATGAAGGAAGGAACCGCAGGCTGACATGCTCTTCTGCGGAATCGATACGAGCAATTACACCACCTCCGCCGCCCTTTGCGACGGCGAAGGCAATATCGTATGCAGCCTGAAGCTGCCGCTGGCCGTTGGCGGCGGCGAGCTGGGTCTGCGCCAGTCCGACGCCGTCTTTGCCCATGTGAAGAATCTGCCGATCATTATGGAGCGGCTGGGCGAGCAGATCGGCGGCCGGCCGGTCGCTGCGGTGGGGGTGTCGTCCTCGCCGCGCAACGTCCCCGATTCCTATATGCCGTGCTTCCTGCCGGGCGTGTCGGCGGCCTTTGCCTTCGCTTCGGGCAGAGGCATACCGGTCTATCAGTTCTCGCATCAGCAGGGGCACGTCATGGCCGCGCTCGCGACCTCCGGCTGTCCCGGCGATACGGGCGGGCGTCCGTTCCTGGCCCTGCACGTGTCGGGAGGGACCACGGACCTGCTCTATCTGCCCTCGGGCGTGCTGGACGGCATAAGCGTCATAGGCGGCAGCTCCGATCTGCACGCCGGCCAGGCGGTCGACCGCATAGGCGTGAAACTCGGCCTCGGCTTTCCGTGCGGTCCCGAGATGGAGAAGCTCGCGCTCTCTTTTACAGGCGGGATCCGCCGCCGCAGGCCCTCCGCGGGAGGGACCTTCTGCAGCCTGTCGGGCCTTGAGAACCTCGCCGGCCGCATGATCGCGGACGGTGCGGGGGCGCCCGAGGTCTGCGCCTTCGTATTTGCCTACATCGCCGACACGCTGCTCTCGCTCATCCGCGGCGCCCGCGAGGCGTACGGCCCGCTCCCGGTGGTCCTCTGCGGAGGAGTGGCCGAGAACGCATGCGTGAGACGTGACCTGTCCGCTGAGAGCGGCATATTCTTTGCCGGACGGGGCTACTCGGCCGACAACGCGGCGGGAACGGCGCTGCTCTGCCGCAGGCTCCACATTCAAAACGCAAGATGAACGAATTCAAGAACGCCGAAGATAACGGCTTCCTTACCGTCTCCCGGCTCAACCAGTACGTAAAACTGCTGCTTGACGGGGATCCCGTGCTCTCGTCTGTGGTCGTAAGGGGAGAGATAGCCAACTTCAAGAGGCACTATCCTTCGGGCCACCTGTACTTCTCGCTGAGGGACGCGGGCGGCACCGTGCGGTGCGTGATGTTCGCCTCCGCCGCCTCGAAGCTCCGGGCCGACCCCGCCAACGGGGACGACGTCATAGTGTACGGCAACGTCTCCGTGTTCCCGCGCGAAGGCACCTACCAGGTGTACGTCACCGCCCTGCGGAAGTACGGGCTAGGGGATCAGCTGGCGGCGCTGGAGAGGCTCCGGGCCAAACTTGCCGCCGAGGGCCTCTTCGACAGGGAAAGAAAGAAGCCCCTGCCGGCCTTCCCGGGGACCGTCGGCCTCGTGACCTCCGACACGGGGGCCGCGGTGCGCGATCTTATACACATTCTGGGCAGGCGCTTTCCGTCGGCCCGCGTGATCCTTTATCCCGCCCTCGTGCAGGGCCCCGGAGCCGCGGCAACGGTTGCCGACGGGATCCGGTGGTTCAACTCCCGCAACTGCGCAGACGTGATCATCATAGGGCGCGGGGGAGGCTCCGGCGAGGACCTCTGGGCCTTCAACGACGAGGCCCTGGCCCGCGCGGCCGCGGCGTCGGATATACCCGTCATCAGCGCCGTCGGCCACGAGACGGACTTTACGCTTACTGATTTTGCGGCCGACCTGAGGGCCCCGACGCCGTCCGCCGCCGCGGAGCTTGCCGTGCCGGACTCGGGCGAGCTGGCACAGAGACTGGCACAGTACGGCAAGAGGCTAGCCGGGGCGCTCGGGCGCAAGGCAGACTTTTACTCATCGAGGCTGGAGTTCATATCGAAGTCGTCCGTCATGCGCTCGCCGGGCAGGTTCATCGATCTGCGCGAGGCCGAGGTGGCGAGGCTGAACGAGAGGCTCGCCGCCTCCTACGGCTCCGCTCTGGAGCGCTGCGAGTACCGCGTGTCCGGCATGGCGGCCTCGCTCAACGCCCTGTCTCCGCTAAAGGTGCTGGGAAGGGGCTATGCCGTCGTAAGATCCGGAGGCCGCTGTATCGGCGGAGTGTCCGGGCTGTCGCCGGGCGACGCCGTCACCATCGTCATGAGAGACGGCAGAGCGGAGGCGGTAGTGACCTCGGCGGAGGCCGGCGGCCGCATAACGAAAGTGAAGGAATGAAATGAAAGAATCTGATATCAAATCGGAAAACGCGGTCTGCGCGGGTGAGATCTCCCCGGAGCAGACGGGCGCCGGCAGCGGGCCCGATTTCGAGACCGCCTTCGCGAGACTCGAGGAGATAGTCGCCTCGCTCGAGAAGGGCACGGCTCCGCTCGAGGAGTCGATGAAGCTCTACGAGGAGGGCGTTCGCCTCATCCGCGTATGCGGCGACAGGATCGCAAAGGCAAGGCAGCTGGTGCTGAAGGTCGCGCCTGACGGCGAGACCCTTGAGAGTTTTTCCGACGGGGGAGCCGAAGAAAATGACTGACAGGCTCGGAGCCGCTCTCGCCGCGGACGCGGCGGCAGTCGGCAGCAAACTCCTGTCCCTCTATCCCGAGACCGCAGACCCGGATATCGGACTCGTATACAGGGCGGAGAAGTACAGCCTTATGGCCGGCGGGAAGAGGATCAGGCCCTTCCTTGTCATGGAGACCGCAAAGGCCTTCTCCGGAGGCGCATCGCCGGAACGCCGGGAAGCGATCGGCGGGACTGCCCTGTGCTTTGCGGCCGCCGTCGAGATGATGCACACGTTCTCGCTCATCCACGACGACCTGCCCTGCATGGACGACGACGACCTC
This sequence comes from Clostridiales bacterium, assembly GCA_016281895.1. GTDB lineage: Bacteria > Bacillota > Clostridia > Oscillospirales > CAG-272 > CAG-390. Next base: position 1,836 of record JAEEJM010000062.1, on the reverse strand, counting down.
CGCCGCGGCAGGCCGACCTCTCACAAGGCCTTCGGCGAGGCCGTGGCCCTGCTGGCCGGAGATTCCCTCGCCATACGCCCGTTCCTCACCATTATGAACTGTCCCACCGCCTCGGATACCGAGGCGCGCAGGGCCGCGGCGGCCCTTGCCGCGGCGGCCGGCAGCGACGGCATGATAGGCGGCCAGGTGACCGACATGAGGGGCGAGACCGAAAAACTTGATTTCGACACGCTGCTCAAGCTTCATTCGCTGAAGACAGGCGCCATGATAAAGGTCAGCTGCGCTCTCGGCTGCATAGCCGCGGGCCTCGCGGACGGCGACCCCGCCTTCCGCGCGGCGCAGTCCTACGCGGCCGGCATCGGCCTCGCGTTTCAGATCGTCGACGACGTGCTCGACGCCACGGCGGATCCCGCCGCTCTCGGAAAGAACGCCGGCAGCGACGCCAAAAACGGGAAGACCACCTTCCTGTCTTTCATGGACATAAGCGACGCCCGCGGCTACGCCCGCAGGGTCACCTCTGACGCGGTGGCCGCCCTGGACGGCTTCGGCGGCTGCGAGCTGCTCCGTGATCTTGCCGGCTGGCTGCTCGAGAGAAGCTTCTGATGCGCGCGGACCTCTATCTCTTCCGCCTGGGCTTCGCCTCCAGCCGCGAGGCCGCCAGAAAAGCGATCCTGGCCGGGCTGTGCTTCGTCGACGGCAGAAAGATAGGCCGCCCCTCGGAAGACATCCCCGAGGAGGGGGAGCACGAGGTCCGCTACGAGCCGGCCGTGCCTTACGTCAGCCGCGGGGGGCTCAAGCTCGAGGCCGCGCTCGACGCCTTCGGCGTCGACCCCTCGGGCATGCTCTGCCTCGACATAGGAGCCTCCACCGGGGGCTTCACCGACTGCCTCCTCAGACGCGGAGCCGCGGGAGTGACATGCGTCGACTCGGGCCACGGCCAGCTTGCCGAGGTCCTGCGGCGCGACCAGCGCGTGACCTCGATCGAGGGAAAGAACGCCCGGGATCTCGCACCAGCCGACGTCGGCGGCCCGTTCGGGCTTGCCGTCATGGACGTCTCGTTCATATCGCAGACCCTGATACTCCCGCGCATTCCCGCCTGTCTTTTGCCGGACGGCATGCTGATATCGCTCATAAAGCCGCAGTTCGAGTGCGGCCCCGGGGCGGTCGGCAAGGGCGGCATAGTCAAAAGCCCCGGAGCCCGGAGGGCCGCCTGCGTGCGCGTCCGCGACGCCGCAGCTGCCTGCGGCCTGCAGATGATAGGAATTGCCGTCTCGCCGGTCGAGGGCGGCGACGGGAACCGCGAATACCTTGCCGTATTCTCCCGCGGCGCGGCCCCTTCGCCGTTTGCCATACCGGAGGACATCTGAGTACCTCCCGGTATCTCCCCGCCGCGCCGCCGGACGCGGCCCCGATACGAAATAAACAACTCAAAGGCGGTCTGTAATGAGAACCGTTTCACTGACCACGAACTTCAACATACCCGAGAAGGCCTCGGTGGCCGTCGAGGTCGCCTCGCGGCTCCTTGCCTGCGGCGTGTCCGTATGCGTGCCGGCCTACGCCGCCTCGACGGAGTCTGTGAAGCTGCCGGACGGCGACGTCCGCGCGCTCCCGGCCGACGAGCTTTACGCCGCAGCCGACATGATTGCCGTCATAGGCGGCGACGGCAGCATACTTGAGGCGGCCCGCAGGGCATCGGAGCGGGGCACCCCTATCCTGGGCATAAACAAGGGCAGGCTCGGCTACATGACCGAGCTCGAGGTGTCCGAACTCGACCGCATCCCCGGCATTGTGGCCGGAGGCTTCCGCCTCGAGCGCAGGGCGATGCTCAGGGTCGAG
>JAEEJM010000061.1 GCA_016281895.1 Clostridiales bacterium | reverse complement strand
CAGTGTTTTCTGCGGACCGCGAAGGCGGTGCCGATCAGAGCGGCCACGGCAAACACGCCGGCGGAAGCCATGCCCTTGCAGCCCTTCTTCTCCTCCTTGGGAGCCTGGGTGGTCGGGGCCTGGGTGTCGGGAGCCTGAGTGCCGGGGGCCTGGGTGTCGGGAGCCTGGGTGGTCGGGGCCTGGGTCTCGGGAGCCTGGCTCTCGGGAGCCTTGGTCGTGGAGGCGGAGGCGCCGGGGTAGATCACGAAGCTGGAGTTCTCCATGTAGTCGAGATAGATGACCGTATCGGTTCCGGTGGCGATCATTGCGCAGCGGCCGATGTTGGAGATGAGGGCCTTGTCGGAGGAGGCGACCTGGTTGCCGTTGGCGTCGTTGATGACGGCCTCGGTGAAGTACTGGCTCTTCATGGCGCCGAGGGTGGAGTTGCAGGCAAGGGCGTCAAGATGGTCGTACTTGAGCTCGCAGACGAACTTCTCGTCGAAGTAGAAGCGGCACTCCTGGGCGTCGGGGTTGTAGAAGAGCTCGTAGGAGTGGTAGGCCTGGCCGAGGTCCACACCGGTGTCGTAATCGTAATACATCACGTCGAACGGGAAGGCGCCGGTGGCGTCGGCAGTGCCGAACACGCGGACGAAGAAGCGGACCTTGGTGTTGCTGTCGAGCAGGAAGGTGTATCCGAAGCCGGAGGGGAGGACATACTTCGCGGAGGCGTCGGACGTTACGGCCTCGATCTCGTTGAAGAGGGTGTCGTTCTGGGTGACGGAGCCTTCGGTCTTTCCGGTGTAGTCGGAGCCGTAGTTGAGGATGACGCCGGCAAAGCCGTTGACGTCTCCGCGCTTGATGCTCATAAGGCTGTCGGTCTTTTCGGTGTTGTTGTTGTCTCTGGTCAGCCACTGGGGAGCGACGAACTTAAGCACGAGGGACTCGTCGGCCTCCTTGGTGATTATGGTGTTCATATGGCCGCCGCGGCTGGGCGTCCATGTCCTTCTGAGCAGGTTGGTGTTGGAGTTGATGTCGGGGTCGTTGACGAGCATGCCATCGTAAAAGGGGTCGGTGAACACGTAGGCATCGGTGTTGGCAAAAGCCGGGAGCATGAGCGCAGCGATGATGAACGCGGCGCAGATCATGCAAAACAGTGCTTTTTTCATAGTGATCCTTCCTTTTGTGGTGTGTTTGGGGGCTTGTGCGTCCCTTTTTTCGGATGCCGGCGACGGCCGCCGACAAAGACCTATAATAATAATACAGACTTTCGCCCGGTTTGTCAACCTTTTTCGATCCTGTTTTAATGTTAAATTGATTTTTTTGTATTTTAATGATATAATGTAAAGAGCGACTCTGCCGAACGGCCGCGCGGTATCATGCCGAAAGGTTTTACCGTGAGGAAAGTCCGGGCTTCACAGGGCAGGATAGCTGATAACATCAGCCGCGGGTGACCGCCGGGAAAGTGCAACAGAAATAAACCGCCGCGCTCCGGCGCGGCAAGGGTGGAAATGCGAGGTAAGAGCTCACAAGTTCGCATGGCAACATGCGTCCGCTGTAAACCCTATCCGAAGCAACACCGTATGGGGATCGTCGGCCCGACACATATCCCCGGGTGGCGCACGGTTCGCCGTGGAGCGTCGCGGTGACGCGGCGCAAAGACAGATGGCCGTTCTCGACAAAACCCGGCTTACAGGCAGAGTCGCCCTCCCGCCGCCGCGATCTACGACCGATGGAAACAAAGGAGCGCGCAACCAATGGTCTTTTCGACGCTGTTTTTCGTCTTTCTGTTCTTCGTCCTGAGTTATGCCGCGCAGGCGGTCTTTCCGGACAACCGCAGAAAGAACATCGTTCTGCTGGCCTCTTCCCTTATATTCTACGCCTGGGGCGGCCCGCTCCTGGTGCTTCTGCTGCTGTTCATGACCTTCGTGTGCTGGGGCGGGGCGCTGCTCATAGGAGGGACCGGGGACAGGTCCCGGCGCAGGCTGTACATGACGCTGACCGCGGTCATAGTCCTCGGCCTCATCGGCTTTTTCAAGTACACCGGATTCCTGGTCAGCACGTTCAACGGCCTGTTCGGCGCCGCCGTGCCGGTCCCGGACATAACGCTGCCCATAGGCATCTCCTTCTACACCTTCCAGCTGCTGTCTTACGTCATCGACGTCTACCGCGGCGACGTCGGACCGCAGAAGAGATTCATGCTCCTGCTGCTCTACGCCTCCCTCTTCCACCAGTGCATAGCCGGACCTATAGTCCGCTACCGGGACGTCGAGCTCGAGATCGAGGGCCGCAGGCCGCTCGAGGCCGAGATCAGCCGGGGCATAACCCGCTTCTCCGTCGGCCTGTGCAAGAAGGCCCTGCTGGCAAACGCCATGGCCGTCGTGGCCGACTCGCTGCTGCCCTGCGCCGTCTCCGCCGAGTACGGGACCGCCGCCGAGCTTGCCGCCCGCCTGTCCGGGACCTCGGCCGTCGCGGTGCTGTTCGGGGGCCTCGCGTACATGTTCCAGATCTATCTCGACTTCTCAGCGTACTCAGACATGGCCATAGGCATGGGTCTCATGATAGGCTTCCATTACAAGGAGAATTTCAACTATCCCTACACCGCCCTCTCCGTGACGGATTTCTGGCGCAGATGGCACATATCGCTCAGCTCCTTCTTCCGCGACTACGTCTACATCCCCCTGGGCGGCAACAGGTGCCCGGTTCCCAGACAGATCCTCAACCTTTTCGTCGTCTGGTTCCTGACCGGCCTCTGGCACGGGGCCAGCTGGAACTACATCCTCTGGGGCCTGTACTTCTTCGTGTTCCTGGTGCTCGAGAAGTTCGTCTTCCGCTGGAGCGCCGAGCCCCGCACCGCGGCCGGCTCTGTGCTGCGGGGCATATACACGCTGACCGTCGTCTACTTCTCCTGGATGCTGTTCCGCTTCGAGGACTTCTCGTTGCTCACGACGGCTCTGCGCTCGCTGTTCTGCCTCAACGGCAACCCCTTCTCCGACGCCGTCGGCCTGCTGACGGTCAAGAACAACATCTTCATCATAATACTTGCCGGTCTGGCCACCCTGCCCGTGGTCCCGGCGGTGAATTCCCTGCTCGACCGCGTACCGGACGTCAGGGCCGCCAGGGCCGCAAGAGCGGTACTGTCGGTATCGGCCCCGGTCGTCTGTCTCGGAGTGTCGCTGCTGATGCTCATCGGCGACAGCTACAACCCCTTCCTCTATTTCCAGTTCTGAGGAGGCAGCCGCATGTTCAACGATTTCTATCCCGGCGACCCCCGCAAACAGCGTAAGGGAGAGCGCCGCACGCCAAAGTCCAGCGTATCGTCCGGCACGTCCCGGATCAAGATACGCGTGTTTGCAGTCGCCGTCGCGGTGACGGCCTTCGTCGGCCTGCTCATACCGCTCAGGCCCTCGGTGTCCGAGATCGAGAACCGGGAGCTCGCCGAGTTCCCGAAGCTGACCTTCGGCTCGTTCATCAGCGGCGAGTTCTTCAGCGGGATCTCGACCTGGTACGCCGACACCTTCCCGTTCCGCGAGACCTTCATGAAGGGCGCCAACTCCCTGCGCTCGCTCTTCGGCATACGCGGCGAGCAGATCATAGGCCCCGTTGAGAGCGGCGACGAGATCGTCACCGGCACCGGGACCGAGGACTTCAACATAATACCCGTCGATCCGGGTACGTGGACCCCGGTGACGACAGTATCGCCCGAGAGCTCCGGCGATCCCGAGACGATAGGCGCGCCGGAGACGACGCTCTCGCCCGAGGACTCCGCCGACCCGCCCGGGACTGACGAAAGCTCCGACGTCCAGTCCGGCACCGAAGCGCCGGTCACGCCCGAGGAGCCGGTAACGGCGTCGCCGCCCGAGACCACCGCGGCACCGACGTCTCCGCCTCCGGAGACCACCGGGGCCCCCGGGACCGACCCGGCCCCGGTCGACACCGGCAGGCCCGCCGGCGAGGGCGAAAAGGTCGGCAGCCTGTACGTCCTCGGGGACACAATCTACGAATTCTGCGGCTACAGCTCCTCCAACACCAAGCGCTTTGCCGACGCGATGACCCGGTGCGCGGAGAGGCTTGCCGGAAAGGCCGACGTTTATTCGCTCATAGCGCCCAAGGCCTGGGATTTCTACCTGACCGCCGCGCAGAAGAAAAAGCTCGGCTGCCGGGACGAAAAGGCGATGCTCGACTCCGCCTACTCCCTCATGGGGGCCGGCGTGAAGAAGGTGCCCGTCTACTCCTATCTCGACACGAAGAAGGACGAGTACATCTTCTTCCGGACCGACCACCACTGGACCGCCCTCGGCGCCTACTACTCCTACCAGGTGTTCTGCACTGTAAAAGGGGTCGCTCCGAAACCGCTGTCCGGCTGGAAGACCCGCGAGTTCACGGGCTTCCTCGGCAGTCTGTATTCCGAGGCCAAGCAGCCCGCGGCTGCCGCGGCGAATCCCGACGTCGTCCAGGTCTGGTATCCCAACTCCACGAACAGCATGACGTACTGGGAGTCCGCCACCAAAAAGACCTCTTATAAGGTGATCTGGGACGTCTCGACCTGGAACGCCCGTTCCAAGTACAACACGTTCATCGCGGGAGACCAGCCGTTTGAGGAGATCCACAATCCCACGCTCAGCGACGGCAGCGCCGTCGCGGTGATAAAGGACTCCTTCGGCAACGCCTTCGTGCCCTTCCTCGTGGACGACTACCAGGACGTCTACGTCCTCGATTTCCGCTACTTCAAGAAGTATTACACCAAGGGCCTGTACTCCTTCGTCGAGGAGCGGGGCATCGACGACGTCATCTTCCTGCTCAACATCACCAACGTGAACAGCGGCGGAGGCGTGTCGCTGGTTGAGGCGATGGTCAAATAAGCCGGGACGGGACGGAACAAGCCGGTTCTCATAAGGATGACTGAGAACCGGCTGATCTGAAGAATACTTGTGAGTGTTTTATCTGTTTGAGTTTACACAATTGGCTTAGCGACCCTATTTCTGATAATGCGCAATACGTTACTGGTACGGCTTCATCCCGTCTCTCGAAAAAGCAAATCTCAATTCATCCGGTAAACATGACCATGTTGTAAAGTGCGGCTGAAACTTAATATGTCCGATAATATCGAACTTGTCTTTTGATGACACTACAGAAAAACAATCATCAGTAATCTCTTGTTTTAGAGTCTTGTCTAATTTTTTTAGATTATTTTCAGGGACAACAATAAACAAATTCATAGATTTTATATTATTATCCCATCCGCAATAGACTTTTCCGTATATGCTTGAAATTGATTTTAGTTTGTTCAATCTCTCCAGAGAATAACTCATACAATGCCATATGACATAATCGTCAAACGATTCGACATCTACAGTCTTTCTTTCAATTGGTGTGCCGCACGGGATAACAATTTTTGAAAAATCCCATTCAGAAAACCTTTTTTTATTCCATCCATAATACTTAATTTCTTCAGGTGTATATACACGCGAATAATCGATAACGGAACCGGAAGAACGAACGCAGTATTCAAAGGCGTTCAGCAGGCTTTTTTTAAGGCAATCATCGGTTGAGACATGGTTCTTTGTAAAAATGTGGAGCGACATATTATTGACCCATCTTAAGTCGCCTGATGATATTTTATCTGTTTTTTTCAGTTTTTCAGGAAAAAGAATCGTTTTTGAAGTGTCACAATAACAAGCGGCAATGGTTATTTTATATATCTCCTTCACGTGCCTAATAAACGTCTCAGCCAATTCCGAATTACTGATACTTCCTGTTAAAATAATATCAGTTATAGAGTTTTTTGTTAATATCATTTCGTCACCATCATATTAGGGAGTAGGAGAAAAGAACCAAAGACCAGATAACTCCTTAAGATATGCTGATCCCCATTGATTTTCATAATAATTTAGCAAATAAGAATATTCCATATGGAGTGAAGATGATAGCGGGGCCGTTGATGGATTGTTGCAAAAGTAAAAAGTGCAATTGTCATCGATACAGAAGACGATGATCGTCGGTAATGGCGGATACTTTCCAAAAACATCCATTTAACAGCATGATTATACCATGTTTGAGTATTTGATTCAAGCAAAAAGACTACTGCATTTCTTTTCTTATAGTAAGAGGCCTTGGCAGTTTCTTCCTTCACGTGATCCTTCCCGTAAACCTGTGGATAATGACCACGTTATAAACGGCCTCTCCACCAGACCCCCACAAACTGAGTGACATCAATTAACAGCATAAGAGACCCGGTTTTTGAAAAAGCAAGAAAAACAGCGGAAACCACAGAAAACCTGCGGAACGGCTCCGGCCGTCGGCCGCAGACCTCGGTCCCGCGGGAAAAGCAATACCGAAAGGAACCTCAGTCAGAAATGTTCAGAAGAATCCTGAAGTCCGTCAGAGAGTTCAGAAGACCGGCGTACGTGACCTTCCTCTGCATGGTTTTCGAGGCGGCCATAGAATGCGTCATACCTTTCATAACCGCGGACCTCATAAACCATATCCGGACAGGCGCCGAGATGTCGCTCGTCGTGCGGACCGGACTGCAGCTGACACTCATGGCCATGGTGTCACTGTTCTGCGGCTGGATGGGCGGCCGGGCCTGCGCCAAGGCCTCGGCCGGCTTCGCCCGCAACCTGCGCGACGACCTGTTCTCCAGGATCCAGGGCTTCACCTTCGACAGCGTCGACAGGTTCTCGTCCGCCTCGCTCGTCACCAGGCTCACCACGGACGTCGGCTACGCCCAGATGGCCTTCATGATGGTCATCAGGACGGCCATCCGCAGCCCGCTCATGCTCATCTTCTCGGTCGTCATGGCCTACATAATGGGCGGAGCGCTGGCCTGGACCTTCGTGGTCATAATACCGCTGCTGACCGGCGGCCTGCTCCTCGTGGCCAGGTTCGCCATGCCCGCCTTCCACCGCGTGTTCAAGAAGTACGACAAGCTCAACGAGTCGGTCGAGGAGAACGTCCGCGGCATGAGAGTGGTCAAGGGCTTCGCCCGCGAGGAATACGAGAAGGAAAAGTTCGGCCGGGCCTCGCAGGACATCGCCAGCGATTTCACCAAGGCCGAGCGCATCGTCGCGCTCAACAACCCGATAATGCAGCTCTGCATGCACTTCAACATGGTGTTCGTGCTGCTGGTCGGCTCCAGACTCATCGTCGGCTCGCGCGCCGAGCTGCTCGACGTCGGCCACATGTCCTCCATGCTGACCTACGGCATGTCGGTGCTTATGTCGCTGATGATGCTGTCGGTCATATACGTCATACTGACCATCTCTATGGAGTCGTTCAGGAGGATCGACGAGATCCTCACCGAGGAGCCGACGCTCGTCAACCCCGCCGACCCCGTGTATGAGGTCGCCGACGGGTCGGTCGAGTTCCGCGGCGTGAGCTTCAAATACTCGTCCGACGCGCAGAGGTTCGCCCTGTCCGACATTACGCTCAGCATCCCGTCCGGCGCCACGGTCGGCATCATAGGCGGCACGGGCTCGTCGAAATCCACGCTGGTCCAGCTGATACCGAGGCTTTACGACGCGACGGAGGGACAGGTCCTTCTGGGCGGCCGCGACGTCCGCGAATACGATCTCGACACGCTGAGGCAAAGCGTCTCCATGGTCCTGCAGAAGAACATGCTCTTCTCCGGCACCATACGCGAGAACCTGCTCTGGGGCCGGCCCGACGCGACGGACGAGGAGCTGCGCGAGGCCTGCCGGCTCGCCCAGGCCGACGAGTTCATCTCGTCCTTCCCCGAGGGCTACGACACATACATCGAACAGGGCGGGACCAACGTCTCGGGCGGGCAGAAGCAGAGGCTCTGCATCGCGCGCGCCCTGCTGCGCAGGCCGAAGGTGCTGATCCTGGACGACTCGACGTCGGCCGTCGACACCCGCACCGACGCCCGCATACGCGAGGGCTTCAGGCAGTTCATCCCGGAGACGACGAAGATAATAATCGCACAGCGGATAGCTTCCGTCAGCGACGCCGACCTGATCATCGTCATGGACGGCGGCCGCGTGAGCGCGACAGGCACGCACGAGTCGCTGCTCGCCGGATCCCTTATATACCGCGAGGTTTACGAACAGCAGATCGGCGGAAAGGAGGACGGCGGCAATGAGCAGTGAAAAGAAAAAACAGGCTCAGACCGAAGGCGCCGGACCCGTTCCCGGCAAGAAGCCGGCTCCGGACTTCCGCGTCCTCGGCAGAGTCTTCTCCATGCTCCTCTCGACCTACCCGGTGCTCGTGCCGGTGACGGGCCTCTGCATCGTCTTCTGCTCCGTATGTTCCGTCATGCCGGCGGTGTTCCAGCAGAAGGTCATCGCCGTCGTAAGGGACGCCCTGGACTACGGCTGGACCTGGGAGAAGGTCTCCGGCATGATAGTCCCGACGGTGCTGCTCCTTGTGGGCTTTTATGTGCTGTCGATAATCGCCTCCACCGTATACCGCCAGCTGCTTGCGGTCATAACCCAGGGCTTCCTGGCCCGCACCAGGGAGCGCATGTTCGACAGCATGCAGGATCTTCCGATAAGCTTCTTCGACACGCACAAGCACGGCGACGTCATGAGCGTCTACACCAACGACACCGACACCCTGCGGGAGCTGGTGTCGCAGGCGTTCCCCCAGATGCTCACCTCGGCGATAATCGTCTTCGGCGTCTTCTGCGTGATGCTCTGGTACAGCGTCTGGCTGGCGCTGGTCGTGGTGCTCGGAGTCTGCGTGATGCTCTTCGTGTCCCGCAAGCTCGGCGGGGGCTCGGCCAAGTATTTCGTGCAGCAGCAGAGATCGACAGGCAGGGCCGAGGGCTACATCCAGGAGATGATCAACGGCCAGAAGGTGGTCAAGGTGTTCACCCACGAGGGGGCCTGCGTTGCCGGCTTCCGCGAGATCAACGACCGCCTCTTCGAGGACAGCTACCGGGCCCACGCGTACGCAAACACCCTCGGGCCCGTCATAATGAACATAGGCAACATCCTGTACGTGATCATCGCCACGCTCGGCGGCGCGCTGCTGCTTGCCGAGGTGCCGAACCCGTCCGTTCAGAATCTGATCCGCGGGGCCGGGCTAGGGATACTGACCATCGACATAGTCATCCCCTTCCTCAACATGACGAAACAGTTCACGGGCAACGTAAACGCCCTGGCCCAGCAGATCAACACCATAGCCATGGCCTCGGCGGGCGCAAAGAGGGTCTTCGAGCTCATGGACGCCGCGCCCGAGACGGACGAGGGCTACGTCACCCTCGTCAACTGCCGCATAGGCCCCGACGGCTCGGTCACCGAGACCGCCGAGCACACCGGCTCCTGGGCCTGGAAGCATCCGCATCAGGCCGACGGCTCCGTCACTTACACGCCTCTGCGCGGCGACGTCAGACTGACCGACGTCGATTTCGCCTACGTCCCCGGCAAGCAGGTGCTGTACGACGTATCGGTATACGCCGAACCCGGCCAGAAGGTCGCCTTCGTCGGCGCGACCGGCGCGGGAAAGACGACTATAACCAACCTGATCAACCGCTTCTACGACATAGCCGACGGAAAGATCCGCTACGACGGGATAAACATCAACAAGATCCGCAAGGGCGATCTGCGCCGCTCGCTCGGCATAGTGCTCCAGGATACCAACCTGTTCACCGGCTCCGTCATGGAGAACATACGATACGGCAAGCTCGACGCCACCGACGAGGAATGTATAAACGCCGCAAAGCTGGCCGGCGCGGACGATTTCATCTCCCGCCTGCCCGGAGGCTACGGCACCGAGCTGTCCAACAACGGCGCCAATCTGTCCCAGGGTCAGCGGCAGCTGATAGCCATTGCCCGTGCGGCCGTGGCCGACCCGCCCGTCATGATACTCGACGAGGCGACGTCGTCCATAGACACCCGCACCGAGGCGATCGTCCAGCGCGGCATGGACAAGCTCATGGAGGGCCGGACGACGTTCGTCATCGCCCACAGGCTCTCGACCGTCCGCAACGCGGACGTCATCATGGTCCTCGACCACGGGCGGATAATCGAGCGGGGCAGCCACGAGAAGCTGCTTGCCGAGAAGGGCACGTATTACAGGCTCTACACCGGGGCCTTCGAGCTGGAATGATATCTGACATTACGGGAAAGCCCCGCGGCGTGAGCCGCGGGGCTTTCGTCTGTACATGTAACGTCAGTCGGCAGTGCGGGGATCCGTGCTCCGGCAGGCCGCCGCGGTAAGACCGCGGCGCGAGAGGCAGATGTCCGTGAACTCCGTCACCTCGGGGGGGAGCGGCGAGTCGCCGAGTCCGGTGTCGCCGAGCCTTACGAGCTTGTTCGAGCCGTGGTAGTCGCTGCCCGCGGTAACGAGCAGCCCGTGCGAGCGCGCGAGGGCCAGGGCCGTCTCGCGAAGCTTTGCGGTGAAGCCGGAATAGCAGGCCTCGATGCCGCGCAGGCCGAAGCTCTCGAGGCGCTTCAGACGCCGTTCCATGTCGCCGCCGAGGATGAGCTCGTCGCCGCTCCCGTAGAACGGGTGGGCCAGCACAGGTATGCCCCCTCCGGCGGCGATGGCCGACACGGCCTCCTCGGGCCGAATGAAGCCCTCGCGGACGCTGGCCCGGTCGATATACTCCTTTATGGCCTGCTCCTTCGTCGCGGCATAGCCGTATCTCACCATGAGGTTGCCGATGTGCGGCTTGCCCGGGTTGTCCATGGAGAGCAGCCGCCCGATCTCGTCGTCCGGGAACGTGAAGCCGAACTCGGTCCTGAGGAAGTCGAGTCTGGCCGTCACCTTTCTCATCCTGAGCGCGTGGCTCCTGCCGACGAGCTCAAGGATCGGAGCGGACGCGGGATCGAAGCCGTAGCCCAGGATGTGGTACTTGCCCTCGCCGTCCCTGCACGAGAACTCGGCGCCCGGGATGAAGCGCGGATCGCCGGGGCCCAGCAGCGGACGGATGATCCCGGCCGCCCTGACCGCGTCGTGGTCTGTGACGGAGAACACCCCTATGCCGGCCTCTCTGACCAGGCCGAGGATCCGTTCCGGAGTGTCGGTGCCGTCCGAGACGGTGGTGTGCATATGCAGGTCTATCTTGAGACCCGGATCTTTAACCATTGGACGGGCGCCCCTTACAGCAGTTTTTCCAGCGTCAGAACGTTCTGCCCGTTCCTGTATTCGTACGAGACGTTGTCGGATATCTTTTTGGTCATGAAGATGCCGAGCCCGCCTATCTCGCGGTCCTCCGCGGAGAGGGTCACGTCGGGGTCCTCCCTCTCGAGCGGGTTGTACGGCGTGCCGCGGTCGCGGAAGGTGATCCGCGCGAGGGGCGGCTCGCCGTCGATCTCCACGCGCACGAGGGCGGTCCCCCTGCCCTGCGGGTAGGCGTACCGGGCGATGTTCACGAACACCTCCTCGACGGCTATATCGATCTGCATGACGGAGCGGGCCGGGCAGCCGGCGGCCGAGAGGCGGGAGTTTACGAATTCGGTGACCGCGTCGAGGTTCTCGGCGACGGCGTCGAACTCGGCCTCGTTGGGGTCGGGGGCCGTATCTGGCTCGGTGTCGAAGTCGAGGGAGTCGACGCGTCCGAGGACCTCGACGAGCCCGGACATCCAGACGCCTATGGTCTGCGCAGACTTTGCGTCGTCGGGAAAGTGCCTTCTGCCCCAGTCGATAAGATAGGCGTAAGACAGGCAGCGGACCTTGTCCTCGATCTCGCGCATGCGGGCCTCGTCCGACGTGCCGAGATAGGCGGCAAGGCTGTCGTGCCAGAAGCGGTCGGCTATGTCGGGGCCGTAGCCCTGGAAGGCCAGGACCGCGTCCCTGTCGTTCTCGTAATAGCCTATGTACGCGTTGTACATGTGGACGAGCTCCAGGATCGGATGGCCGACCGAAAGCGTGTCCATGTCTATGGTCAGCACTTCGTCGCCGGCCAGGACGATGTTTTTCGTGTGGAAGTCGCCGTGGATCATGCGGTCGCTGTCGGGGATGCGCGAGGTCATCTCGGCAAGCTTGTCTCCGAGGCCGCCGGGGATGAGGTCCTTCACGCTGTCCACGATCTTCAGCATCTTCTCCTTCTTGGACGGGAGCCTGCCTTCGGGGACCCTGATCGAGTGTATCTTCTTCAGCATCTTGACATACTCGTCGACGCAGAAGCCGTAGCGGTCGGGCTCGTTTGCCAGAAGTTTGGCAAAGGATCTCGAGTTCAGCAGCTCGAAGACGGAGCCGTAGCTGTCGCCCACCCTGACCACGTCGTAAGAAATGGCCGTCGGGACGCCGAGTACCAGCGCCAGCCTCGCGACCTCGCGCTCGTGTTGGATCTCCGGCAGGGCGTTGCTGTTCTTGTACACCTTGACGACGTTGTCGCTGTCAATTCTGTATACCTTGCCGTTGAAGCCCTCTCCGATGACCTCGCAGCCCTCGACGGAGACGACGCGGTATGCCTTCTCCACGGGCATCATCTCCGCGAAGCCGGTCATGTCGAAGACCTCGTACACCTCGGGCTTTACGTTCAGTATCCGGAGATCGGGATAGTTCTTCTTCAGCCTCAGGATCATCCTCAGACCCGCGCTGGAGATGTAATCCAGGTCGCAGGCGTCGAGATCGGCCCCGGTGGCCCCGGTGCCCGCCAGCCGGGCGAAGACCGCCTGTTCGGTCTCGGCCGCGTTTCCGGAGTCTATCCTGCCGGACAGTCTGACGACCGGGACACCTCCCCTGTTCTGGTTTTCCATAGTTGATTCTCCTCCTCGCCGCGCGGCGGTCATCAGGTCTCTGTCACGCACTCACTCTATGTTGAGGATGTCGGAAAAGCCCGTGATCTCGAACACCTCGCCTATGGTCTCGTTGACGTTGCGGACCTTCATCGTTCCGCGGCCGTTCATAGCCTTCTGGGAGGAAAGCAGCACCCTGAGGCCCGCGGAGGAGATGTACTCGAGCTTCCCGAAATCCAGGATGAGCTCCGTGATCTCGGGGAGGATGTCTCTGACGGCGGCCTCCATCTCGGGGGCGGTCACGGTGTCGAGTCTTCCTTCGGGGGCGATAACGGCGGTGCCGTTCTCTACTTTCCTGTCGATCTTCAGCATGTCAGATCTCCTTTTTTATGTATGCCTTTTTTTGTTTTTTCATTGCCATGGCCTCCGCGCGTTCCGGGCGGACCTCTTCTCCGCCGGCCGGCGCGGGCTCGCCCGATATCAGCGCCAGGAACTCTTCGGACGACAGCGTCTTGTCGGCGATGAGCTTCTCCTTTGCGCGGCGCAGCTCGCAGGCGTGTTCGGAGCAGATCCGCTTTGCGCGGTCGAAGCCTTCTCCGAGGATGGAGTTGATCTCGCGGTCGGCTTCGGCGTCGCGCCTGTCCCTCACGGCAAAGCCGCTGCCGGACATCCCGAAGCTTGAGATCATCCTCCACGCTATGTCGGTGGCCCTCTCGAGATCGGATGTGCCGCCGTTCGCGTAAGAGCCGAGGAAGACCTCCTCGGAGGCTATGCCGGCCATAAGGACGGCTATGCAGTCGCGGAGCTCGGCGGCCGTGCTGCTGACCCCGGTCAGCCCCCGGTGCGAGACGTAGCCCAGCGCACCGCTGCCCTCTGCGGATATCGTGATGCGCTCTATACTGCTGTCGGGGAACAGGAGCGATGTCAGCAGCGCGTGGCCCAGCTCGTGGAAGGCCGTGCGCTCGTTCTCCCGCTCGGTGAGCTCGGACGGCTTCAGAAGGCCGCTGTCGGGCATCAGGGCGATCATGTGCTCCACCGTTGGGATGTCTTCGGCGGTCACGGATACGAGCTCGGACGGGGCCGTCAGGTCGAGGCAGCGCTCGGCGTGGATCTCGTAGACCGCGTTGGCGACCTTCTCCGCGAAGCGCCCGTTTCCGAAGTTCGGCACGGACTGGAAGTACTGCATCACGGCCTTTACCCGGTTTGCCGCCGCGCGGCCGGAGAGCTTGAGGCCCGCGCCCTCTATCTTCATCTTGAAGATGGCGACGAGCTCGTCCGCGTTGTAGTCGTCGAAGTGGAAGGTGTATCCTATCCTGGAGGCGATGCCGGTGTTCATGTCGAGGAACGCCTGCATCTCCTTCTCGTATCCCGCGAAGATCACCACGAAGCGGTCCTTGCAGTCCTCCATGGCCTTGATCAGGGTGGCGACGGCGTCCTGGCCGTAGCTGTTGCGCCCGCCCCCGTCTGCGAGCTGATAGGCCTCGTCTATGAACAGCACCCCGCCCATGGAGCGGTCTATCACGGCCTGGGTCTTCGGCGAGGTCTGCCCGACGTACTCGGCTATGAGGTCCTTTGCGGTGACCTCTGTCAGCTTGCGCTCCACTATGAGCCCTGCGGCGAACAGCTCGTCTACGAGGATCCTGGCGACGGTGGTCTTGCCGGTCCCGGCGTTGCCGAGGAACATCATATGGGAGTTGCCGCGAGGGATGTCGATCCCGTACTCGCGTCCCTTCTTCTCGAACGACACGCGGTTGCGGAACCTCCGCACCTGCTCCTTGACCTGGGCCAGCCCCACCAGGTTCTCAAGCTTCAGGGCCTTCTTGTCCGAGTCGTGCTGGGTGGCCATCTCGCGCACGCCCGGGACGTCGTCGGCAGTTATCAGGGACAGCTCGCCCGAGGCAGAGGCGTGGTTCATAAGGGTCTCCTGCCACAGCCGGTCGACGAAGCGCCCGTTGCCGAAGTTCTTCTGGCGGATGAAGTACGAGATCACGTTCCCGCATTTCTCGCGGGCGGCCGGCTCCATGGTCATGGAGGCCTTTTTGACCTTGAGGTCGAGCATCTTGAGCAGCTCTTCCTCGGAGTAGTCGTCGAAATGTATGCGGTACCCGATCCTGGACGACAGGCCGGGGTTCGAGTCTATGAACTGCTGCATGCGGTCGACATAGCCGGCAAAGATGACGACCAGGTCGTCCTTATGATCCTCCATGGCCTTCAGCAGGGTGGCAACGGCCTCGCCCCCGTACTGGTCGCCGGTCAGGGCGTAGGCCTCGTCTATGAACAGCACCCCTCCCAGAGCCTCGGAGATCTTTTTCGCGGTCTTGACCGCGGTCTGGCCGAGGTACTCGGCGACAAGGTCCTTTCTTTCGACCTCGACGAGCTTGTTCTCCCTGAGGAAGCCGATGTCGAAGAGCATGGAGGCTATGATCCGGGCGATCATGGTCTTGCCCGTCCCGGCGTTTCCGGTGAAGATCATATGCAGATTGCTGTCCGGCAGCCTGATGCCGGCGGCGGAGGCCTTCTTACGGAAGGCGATGAAGCTCTCGAACTCCCGGAGTTTCTCCTTTACCGTCTTCATGCCGACGATGTCCGCCAGCCGGTCAGCCGTCTTCTTAGGATCGTAGCCGCCGTCGGGGAACACCGGCCTGCGCTCGCTGTTGCTGCAGGCGGCCAGCCAGTCGGCAAGCTCGTCGTTGTCGAACGGCAGCAGGCGGTCGTTCAGCGATATGTATTCGGTGAAGCGCTTTTTGAACGCCTCCTCGTCCCTGATCCGGGAGAGTACGTCCGAGGACAGCCCGGCCCTGTATCTCTCGTACAGCTCGTCCGCGGTGAGGTCCGGATAAACCAGACGGTTGCGGGCGTAGAGGAAGCGGAAGCGGGGATCGGCGCCGAGGAAGCGCTCTATGTCGCGGCTGCTGCCGACGACGGCGACGTAAGTGTCGTTCTCGACCGTCCCGAGCGCCCTCATAAGACCGTCCATGTGGACGGGATCTATGTCCTGAGCCGAGCCTCCCGCGCTCCTGTCGAGCAGGAAGCGGTCGAGGCCGGTCAGCATGTACATGCGTTTTTTCTCGAAGGAGCGGTAGATGTAGCCGGCGTAGGTCTTGTGGTGCGAGCGGTAGTCGGACGAGTCGTAGAGGTCGCCGGACTCGGCAAGTTCGGTGAACTCGCGGGCGATCTCGCCGAAGCTCACCTCGAACACCTCCGACGACGACAGCCTGCCCACTCCGGCCAGAACGGCGGCAAGGCTGCGGACCGTCTCGTAAAGTCCTCGCTCGTGGTCGCCCTCGACCGTGCACCTGAGGAAGCCGGCTTTTCCGTCCGCGGCCAGGCCGGCCACGCGCGAAAAGTCCTTCACACGCCTCTCGGTGCGGCGGATGAGCTCGCCCGTCTCGGACAGTTTCGACGTGAGCTCGCCGAAGGTGGTGCCGGTGGCGCGGGCAAAGCTGGTCACCGCTCCGGCGGCCAGTATCTTCTCCGCGTCGCTCATGCCGGCAAGTGCGGCCGGCAGCCCGATACTGTACCTGCGGTAGCCGTATCCGGAAGGAGAGGGCTCCCCGTCGGGCCCCAGCGAGGCCGGATCGAAGGCCAGGTCCAGAACTATGCAGCGCCTGCCGTTCTCATCGGTCCCGAGCTTCCTTCTGGCCGAGAGCAGAAGTCCGTCGGTCAGCCGCTCGGCCGCGGCGACCGTCTCCTCGAACAGCAGGGAGAGGCTCTCTCCGAGCTGTTCCACCGGGTCGTAATCGTATTCGGAGGCAAGTCTCGGGCGGTAGATCGCGGAGAGCGCGCTCCTTTCCGCGCGGCTTCGCGCGGCGGCGTCGCGGTCGCCGGTCTCCGCCAGATATTTGATCCTGGAGGCGACTATGTAAGGGCAGTAGTCGGCGGGGCAGTCCGTGCAGGCGCCCGTGGGGACGCTGGTCGGCCGGAAGCCCCTGGAGATGCTCATTCCCCGTTTGGCCGGGGCGCTCTTACCCGCCTTCAGTCCGGCCACGGTCAGCTGGACGCTGTTGTCGGCGTAAGAGCCGTCAGGACCGCCCGCCGAGCAGAAGCAGGGGAAGTTCAGCGAGAACATCTTGTCCTCGTCGAGCTTGCGTCCGATGGTGAAATCGCCCGCGCCGAGGAGGGCCTCGGCCGTCTTCAGAACGCCGTCCGGAATGTCGGCAAGATCGTTCCCGCCGGACAGTTCCCACTTGAACTCGTACGCTTCGGCGCCCGTGTTATCGGGCTCCTTCCTGTCCTTGTTCCTGTTTTTCATCTGTGCGTTCCTTTCTCCGCGCCGCAAGCCTTTTTTCCGCCGAATAAACGCGGACGAGGGTCAGCAGGCACGGCAGCGCGGCGCCGGCCGTGATAAGAATGTCGTTGAACAGCGGCGATACGTAGCACCCCGAGAACAGAAAGAGGTACTCGGCGATCAGAAAAACGGTCACCGACAGCGAGGCGATCTCCCAGAACCTCCCGGCCGTCCTGACCGAGGCGTGCTGGAGCACGATGTCCGCGAACAGCAGAACGACCGCCGCGGGCGTGATCAGGATCAGCAGCAGGAGCTGTCCGACGGCGTTGCCCAGCCTGGCGGAGCCCCCTTCGAACAGCAGCCGCACGTCAAGGAAGAACACCCATAAGAACAGGGCCGACCACAGGACGCACAGCAGCGCCGATATCACGGAGGCGGTCTTTCTCCGCCTCTCCTTCTTTCCGTCCGAAGGAGTCACCGGCGCCCGCCCCCGGCCGCCGCGGCGGTCCTCGGCTCAGCCGGTATGAAGTCCTGGAAGATGCATATGCGGCCCTTGGCCCTGCATTCGGCCAGGGTCCGCTCGTCCCTGACGGTCCAGGCGACCATCAGCGCATGATAAAGCCTGTCGCAGATGACCACCGGAAGCTGGCGGGGACATTTTACGTCGTAGGCGATGTAATCCGGCTTCGACAGGAAGTTGAATATCATGGTGGTGCAGCCGATCTTGTTGAACAGGCTGGTCCTGACCCCGCCCTTGAACAGGTTCGTGGTGAGCTGGCCGCGGACGATCCTCGGCCGGTTCTTGCGGAACCAGTTGAGGAGGAAGGGGTTGAAGGACTCGACGGAGTAATAGCCGTCGTAGCCGTCAAGGATCGCGGCAAGCTTCTCGCAGACGGCCGTGTCCGAGCCCTCGCCCTTGATCTCGATGCATAGCGGGATGCGGTGGTCGATGCGGTCCAGTACGTCGGTAAAGAGGGGTATGCGCTCGTAGGTTCCTTTGATGTCGACCCAGCTGAGCTCCGAGGCGGTGAGCGACGACACCTTCTCGGGCCTGCCGCAGAGGCGCTCCAGGGTGTCGTCGTGGAACACCACGAGCTCCCCGTCGGCGCTGAGTCTTACGTCAAGCTCGATTCCGAACCCGGCGTCCTCGGCCTCGCGGAAGGCCGGGATGGTGTTCTCGACGATCTCGTTCCGACCGAACAGCCCCCTGTGGGCGTAGTCGACCTTGAGCGGCTCGACCGAGGTCCTGGGCTCCGGCCGCGGCTTCAGCAGTATGACGTAGACCGCGAACAGCACGGCCAGGCCGGCAATGATATACACAAAAACCATTCGTTGGATCCTTTCGGAGTATCGGTGCGCGGGGACGTCAGCCGTCTACGTCCAGTGCCTCGATCCCGGAGGGCGGGACCGGTCTGGAGTCGCCGTGGCGCACCAGCAGCATGGTAACGAAGGCAAGGCATACGAACACGGTCGCATACGGGAAGAGCACCCTCATCCCGAGCCTGTCCATAAGGAAGCCCGAGAAGAACGGGGTGACCGCCTGGGCGGCCATGCTTGCCGTGTAATAGTATCCGGTGTATTTTCCGATGTTGCCGCTCCGGGACAGCTCGACGACCATCGGGAAGGAGTTGACGTTGATCGTCGCCCAGCCTATGCCGGCCACCGCGAACATAATGTTCATTATGACGGCGGGGGAGCCGACCTTCATGAAGCAGGCCACGAAGAAGGCCGCGGCAAGCATCAGGACGCCGGCCAGGATGGTCTTCTTGCGCCCGACCTTGGAGGAGATGATCCCGACGGGAAGGTAGGAGACCACGGCGGCGGCGTTGGCAATGAGCAGCGTCGTGCTGTAGTCGAGGTCAAGTATGTTGGTGGCGTAGACCGAGTATTTGGACGTTACGGCGTTGTAGCCGAAGTACCAGAGGAAGACGGACAGCAGTATGAACACGAGGGAGATGAGCTCGCCGGAGCTGAGCCCTCGCCCGGCCCGGGCGCCGTCTGCTCCGGCCGCGGTGGCGTCGCCGCCGTCCGGGCCGGAGTCGCCGAGCCCGGCGGACTCCTCTATCATCTCGGCGTTCCACTTCGGCTCCCTGACCGTGATCAGGAACATGGCCAGGGCCGCCAGCATGATGCCGGAAACGACCGCAAAGAAGCCGAGCCACGGCCTGAAGGTGTTCTTAATGGCGCTGTTCGCGAATGCGAAGCCCATGCCGAGCACCAGGACCGTCATTCCGCCGACCGTGCCCATGAGGTTGATGACGGCGTTGGCTTTTGAGCGCAGGGGCTTGACCACCACGTCGGGCATGAGAGCAACGGCGGGCGAGCGGAAGGAGGACATGGCCACGAGGACGACCATAAGAATGATCATGAACCAGATGAGGTGCGACGGGTCGGACCTGGTTATACCGTGCACGTACGCCTGCCTGGCCGGGACGACGAAGTTCGTGTACTCTGAGTTCGTCATCTGCCTGAAGGCCGGGACGCCGTCGTACTCCGCGCCTCCGTAAAGGGCCTCGAGCGAGACCTGTACGCCGTCGACCTCGATCAGCTCGGAGATCGCGGTGTCCAGCTCGGTCTCGCGGTCGCGCAGCCTGAAGTTCTTTCCGTCGTAGGTGACTATGCGGGTGCGGTACTTGCTCTCGATGGTGATATCGCCCGAGCCGTCGGCCCTGACCAGCCTGAGTCTTCCGGCCTTGACGGACAGCTCGCTTATGGTCGAGCGGACCGCGGCAAACTCCTCCTTGTCCTTATACCGGCCGGCGAGCCTGAACGTGTCGCCGTCGGGCGTTATGAGCTCGTCCTCCGAGACCTGATCATATATCGCCGAGAGCGTATCGGGGCTGTCGATCTCGGTGACCCCGGAGATCAGCCTGAGCTGAGAGGCGTCGGCCCAGGTCAGCAGCATGAACGCCGCCACCGCGGCCAGCGTGCCCCAGAGTATGAACGGGGTCCTTTTCCCGCGGCTGCTTCTGCACTTGTCGGAGAGGGCTCCGAACAGCGGGAGCATGAAGAGGGCCAGGATGTTGTCCACGGCCATGATAATGCCGGAAAGGGCCTGAGACATTCCGAAGCGGTCGGTGAGTATCTTCGGGATTATGGTGTCGTAAGCCTGCCAGAACGTACAGATCAGGAAAAAAGCGAAGCCTACGCAAAGGACTCTCTTCGTATTGAGCTTCATATGGCGCCTCCGTCGCAAGTTCAATAATTATACAGGTTAAGTATACAATAAAAAACCCGCTTTGTAAAGTGGCGGCGGTAAAAATGCCGCCCGGGGGCCCGGGCGGCGAAAAAAGGCTCGGGGCGGCTCCGGACCGCGTTCCGCCCCCCGCCCGCCGGCACTGTTCCTCTGTCATATCGGAATCTGTTGACACTTTCCCCCGGCAATGGTAAAATAATAGGCGGGAGCCGCGGAGAGCCGACGTCCCGAAAAGAAAGGTCTTGCGATGAAAAAACTGCTCGCGCTGATCCTGGCGCTGCTGACAATACCCGCCCTCTCATTCTGCGGACGGCCGGCGCAACAGCCCCCGTCCGGCACGGAGCCGTCCGCCTCGGCGACGGAGACTGCCGGCCTGACCCCGTCCGGCTCCGGCGAAGGCTCCGCGGGAGCCGCGGAGAGCTCGGCCGCGCCGGCCGCCGTCTATCCGCTGCTGCCGGAGAAGCCTTCCGCGGACCAGGCCAGGCGCATCGTCCTCGACTACATGGAAAAACTGTCGTCGGTCGTGTGGAAGTGCCCGGTCACCATCGACTTCTCCAAGGAGAAGAGCTACACATCGACGCTCATATACAGGGCCGGGCAGACCTACGTCGGCATGCCGTACGTCAGCCACCACAGCGGCCTCAGATACTTCGAGCTGAACTATCTCGACGCCGAGCGCAATTACACGGGCCCCGCGACTTACTCGTCGATGCCCGGGGTGACCTGCGCGGTCGCCTGCTACACCTCCTTCCGCAACGTCTCTTTCAGGACGCGCGGCTCGGGGAGCTCGACCATAACCCCCGCGGCAAACGCCGGCATGGTGCGGGTCGGGGATTACACATGCACGTCGACCGTCACGTCCGAAGTGATCGCCGCCAACAGTCAGCAGGCGATCTTCGAGGCGTACGCGCTTCTCCTCCCCGCGGACGTGCTGGCCACGAGGAACTCGTCCACGGGCCACGCCAGGATGGTATGGACCGGGCCGGTCGTCCGCCGGAACCCCGACGGCACGGTCAACGGCGAGCGCTCCTACGTAAGCGTCATAGAACAGACGTCGAAATTCAACGAGAAGACGGAATACAACACCACCTGGAGGGTCGGTCAGGTATATACGTTCAGCGCGCTTTACAAGGGCGACTACATCCCCTGCCGGCTGGCCGAGTTCGACAGCGGCCTCGACGACCTCTCGGTCAGTGTTTCGGGACTGCCCACGGCCGAAACGATAGGCGGAAAGAAGATCTCCGGGAACGTCAGCTCCAACTTCTGCATACTGTCGTCGCTTCTGACCGTGACCGACTCCGGCGGCCGCGTCGTGTCCGAGTCCGAGCAGGCCAAGGACTACGCGAACGACACCGTCAGCTTCAGGATCAACTTTGCCGAAAAAGAGATGAGCACCGACCTGTCCGCTCTTCCCGCCGGCACCTACCGCTTCAGGGCCTCGGTGTTCGTGGGTTACGGCGAGTGCGTGCTTGCCGAATTCGATTTCAAGGTCGGATGAGCGGGGCTGACCCCGCCGTCCGCCGTTAACGTTTCTTCACGGGAAAAGGAAGGAGAACCGTCATGCCCTGCACAACGATACTTGTCGGAAAGAAAGCCTCTTACGACGGATCGACCATAATGGGACGGAACGAGGACTGCGGCCCCGGCCGCTTCCGCACGAAAAAGTTTCAGGTGGTGAATCCCGACGAACAGCCCCGGCTGTACAAGTCGGTCATTTCCGGCGTCGAGATCCCGCTGCCCGGTGACCCGCTGCGCTACACCTCCATGCCCAACGCCGAGAACGACCGCGGTGTTTGGGGCGAGGCCGGCGTGAACTCGCTGAACGTCGCCATGTCCGCGACCGAGACCATCACCTCCAACCCGAGGGTCCTCGGCGCCGACCCGCTCGTCGGGACCGGCATCGGCGAGGAGGATATGCTGACCATAGTGCTGCCTTACATAGACAGCGCGCGCGCCGGAGTCCTGAGACTCGGCGCGCTGCTGGAGCAGTACGGAACTTACGAGATGAACGGTATCGGCTTTCAGGACGCCGACGAGATCTGGTGGATGGAGACGATAGGCGGCCACAGATGGATCGCCCGCCGCGTGCCGGACGACTGCTACGCCGTGGGGCCGAACCAGCTCGGCATAGACATGCTCGATCTCCGCGACGCGCTGGGCGACGGGACCGAGAACCTGTGCTCCGCCGACCTTGCCGAGTTCATAAGGGACAACCACCTGGATCTGGGCGGCGCGGAGTCCCGCGGCGATTCGCTCCTCGACGCCAGGGCGGCGTTCGGCAGCCGATCGCATCAGGATCATCTGTACAACACCCCCCGGGCCTGGGTCATGGAGAGGTATCTGAACCCCGGCACATACAAGTGGGACGGCCCGGCGGCCGATTACGGCCCTGAGAGCGACGACATTCCCTGGTGTCTCGTCCCCGAAAAGCTCATAACGGTCGAGGACGTCAAACACGTCCTGTCCTCCTGTTACGAAGAGACCCCTTACGCGGTATACGGCAGCCGCACCGACCCCGCCCTGTCGGGAAAATACCGCCCGGTAGGCATCAACCGGACCAGCTTCCTTGCCATAACGCAGCTGCGGCCCTACGTCCCGGCTGAGATCAGCGCGCTCGAGTGGATCTCCGAGGCCTCCAACGCCTTCAACTGCTCCGTCCCGCTGTACGCCAACGTCACCCGCGGACCCGGCTACCTCGGCGATCCCGGCAGATCCGTTCGGACCGGCAACCTGTACTGGGACAGCCGCATCATAGGCGCCCTCGCCGACGCCCATTACGGAGGGGCCATACAGATCATCGAGCGGTACCGCGAGAAAGTGTTCACCGAGGGCCACAGGTTCATAAACGAGACCGACCGCGAGTTCGTCTCACGCGCCCCGGAGGACGTCTGCGCCTTTCTCGAGGAAAAAAACTCAGAGATGGCGGCGGCGGCCGAGGCCATGACCTCCGACACGCTCGGTCAGGTCCTCAACGTGGCGTACAACTCGATGAAGAACTGCTTCTCTCGAGCGGACTCGTAACGGCGAAAAAAGGCGAAAAAAGGCCGGTTCTCATAAGGATGATCAGAGAACCGGCCGATTGGGAGCATGGCAATTGATGGATGAAGATTGCTTTCCCCTTCCTTTTGTACCCAAACGATCATTATACATCCGGTGTCATTTTTTCAGCGCAGTCCACGGGAATAACACTAATAATGTCCTTATGGCATCCAGCGGGATCCAATGATTCCGGACGTTCTTCCAGGGCCTCGGCCCCTTTTTTATTTGGTGCAGAACAGCAGGGCTCCGTAGTCGGGCACCGGCCACGCGTCGAGGGGCATCACCGTCTCGGCCGCGTCCACGGCCTCCCTGAGAGCCTCCATGGCCGGAATGATCTCGTCCTTGAACCTGAAGGCTCTGACATCGGGGCCGGAGGAGTCGGCGCGGAGCTTGCCGAGCCTGGCCTCGAGCCGGTCGCACCGCGAGGACGCCGTGTCGGCGAGCCTCGACAGCTTCGCCAGGACCTGCTCCTGACCGCGGCACGGGAGCGGGACGGCTCCGGCCTGCTTGGCGTTGACGGATGAGGCAAGCTCCCCCTCGTACTTCCAGACGGCGGGGAGATACTGGCGCCTGGTCATGTAGACCATGGTCTGGGCCTCGATATTGAGTATCTTGCAGTAGTGGTCCAGGATGATGTCCCTGCGGGAGCGGGCCTCGGCCTCGGAATAGACCTTGTGTCTGGCAAACAGATCCAGATTCTTGCGGTCCGTCATGCGCACTACGGCGTCGGGGGTGGAGGCAAGGTTAAGCAGACCCCTCCGCTCCGCCTCGGCGATCCAGGCCTCGTTGTAGCCGTTTCCGTTGAAAATGATGCGCTTGTGCTCGCTGTAAGTCCTGCGGATGAGAGCGTCAAGGGCTCCGTTGAAATCTTCGGGCGCGGCCTTTTCCAGCTCGTCGGCGAACGAGCACAGCGCGTCCGCCACGGCGGTGTTGAGCATTATGTTGGTGCAGGCCAGCGACTCGGACGAGCCGACCATGCGGAACTCGAACTTGTTGCCGGTAAAGGCGAACGGCGAGGTCCTGTTGCGGTCGGTGGTGTCGCGCGGGAGCTTCGGCAGCACGTGGACGCCGAGACGCAGGGGCTCTTCGGCGGCCGCGCTGTACTCGGATCTGGACTCGATCGAGTCGAGTATGGCGGTTAGCTCGTCGCCGAGGAAGATGGATACGATCGCGGGCGGGGCCTCGTTCTTGCCGAGGCGGTGGTCGTTGCCGGCCGACGCGGCCGAAAGTCTCAGCAGATCCTGATACTCGTCGACGGCTTTGACGACCGCGACGAGGAACAGCAGGAAGCGTGCGTTGTCGCGGGGGGTCTTGCCGGGCTTGAGGAGATTCTCCCCGGAGACCGCGTTTATCGACCAGTTGTTGTGCTTTCCGGAGCCGGAGACGCCCTGGAAGGGCTTCTCGTGGAGCAGGCACTCGAGACCGTGCCTGCGTGCGACCTTGCGCATCATCTCCATGGTGAGCTGGTTCTGGTCCGTCGCGGTGTTGGCGACTATGAACACCGGCGCCAGCTCGTGCTGCGCCGGAGCGGCCTCGTTGTGCTCTGTCTTTGCCAGTATGCCAAGCTTCCACAGCTCCTCGTCGAGGTCCTTCATAAAGGCCTGGACCCGGGGCTTTATGGTGCCGTAATAGTGGTCGTCGAGTTCGGCCCCCTTGGGCGGCTTGGCTCCGAACAGCGTGCGCCCGGTGAAGATAAGGTCGGGCCTTTTGGCGTAAAGATCGGCGTCGATCAGGAAATACTCCTGCTCCGCCCCGACCGTCGGGCGGACGGACGTCACCGAGGAGTCGCCGAACAGCCGGAGTATGCGCATGCACTGGCGGTTCAGAGCCTCCATGGAGCGCAAAAGCGGCGTTTTTTTGTCGAGCGCCTCTCCGCCGTAGGAGCAGAAGGCGGTGGGTATGTACAGCGTGTCGTCTTTTATGAAGGCGTAGGACGTGGGGTCCCAGGCGGTGTAACCGCGGGCCTCGAATGTGGCGCGCAGGCCGCCGGACGGAAACGACGAGGCGTCGGACTCGCCGCGGACAAGCTCTCTTCCGGAGAACTCCATTATGATCTTTCCGTTTGCCGAGGGGGATATGAAGCTCTCGTGCTTTTCCGCGGTGACGCCGGTCATGGGCTGGAACCAGTGCGTGAAGTGGGTCGCTCCGCGCTCGACCGCCCAGTCCTTCATGGCCTCGGCAACCTCGTTGGCTATGCCGAGGTCGAGCGATCTTCCGTCCTCTATGGTCCGCTTCATGGCTTCGTATACGCCGCGCGACAGGCGCGATTTCATTGCGCTGTCGTCGAAGACGTTGCAGCCGAAGATCTCGGGAATGTTCATGTGTCTCTCCTCAGTGGCGGCGGGCCGCGTTATGTGCCGGCCGGCAAAAACAAAAACCTATGGTTAAGTATAACACCGGGGGCGGGTTTTGTCAAGCGAGCCGGCGGCCGGAGAGGCCGGATGCGATCAGGGAGGCTATTCGCCCCCGCAGAGCCTCCATGGTCTCCGTGTCGCAGACGCAGCGCGAGAAGACGATGGTACCGCAGATCTCCTCGGCGGCCGCCAGCGTCCTTTCGCGGCCGACGACGGACTCGCACAGGCGCAGCATGCGGACGTCGTCCAGCGCCTCCCGGAACAGGCAGAGCCTTACGGACTCCAGGGCCTGTCCGTCCATACCCGGATATACGGAGTAGGTGTCACCGGACGGGACCCAGCCGCTGCCGGTCGAGTCGATATACGGGTTGACGGCGTCCCAGGAGCCGCAGTTGTTGTAAAAGTTGTATCCCCACTGCAGGAAGCCCTCGATCCCGTACTTCCAAAGCTGAAAGCCTATGAAGGCGGTCCGGGCCCCGGACATTCCGAACATGCGGTTCGAGACTCCTCTGGTCTGGCCGCAGCAGTAGTACGTCCAGAGTCCTCCCCTGCCCTCTCTGCCGAACGCCTCTATGAAAGGCTCGATGTGATCCGTCGACGGGATGGGAGTGCTCACCGCTCCCGATTCGTAGAAGCGGATATCCGAGAGCGCATCCATGACAGTGTAGCCCTCGAGGTGCTTCGCGACGGCTGCGCGAGACTTCAGGTACTGCGGCAGCTGCTCCGCCGACGGCTCGTCGGATATGTGGAACAGGCAGCGGCCGTCGTCGCCGCGGGCCTTCATGTGGGCAATGAACGCCGGAAGGAAGCGGTCCAGGAAGCGGCGGTATCCGGGCCCGGTCGCGTCGGTCTCCCAGCCGAAGATCCTCCTGTATCCGTCGGGCGTATCGGCCATTATCTTGGGCGCGTGCGCGGCGCCCCACTGGGTGAACAGGTGGGAGATCTCGAAATACTTTATCCCCACGCGGTCGCACATGTCGATCCAGCGGTCGAGCCTGGAGAAATCAAAGATGTAACGCCCGTTGCGGCACAGCCTGACCCCGGTGAGCTGCACTGTGCGGCGCTCGCCGCCGGGGCGGGTGTCGAGGGGCGGCGTGAACACCGGCGTCAGGAGCGTATCGATCCCGTTCCTCACGGCTGTTCTTGCGAAATTCTCGACTATCTGCCAGTGCCGCTCCGACCACGGTTCGGCGCCGTACCAGTTTGCAAGGCAGTCGCAGTGGAACCACTGCGTGAAGCGGATCGTCTGCTCCGGAAGGTCGGCGGGCACGTAGGTGAGCTCAAAGGGGAGCGACAGGGTCTCTCCGCCGCAGCGCACCTCGAAAGTGAGCGGCAGCACGGACAAGGCGGCGGGACGGTCCTCACCGGGCATGAGCGAGGCGTCGATGTCGATCCACACGCACCGGGTCTCGGAGCCGCGGATCTTTGCCCTGCCGTGCTCGGGAGGCGCCAGGAGGTCGGGAAAGAACCCCGGTCCCGTCCGGATGTATCCGGGCTCGTCGGTCCCGGGCCAGCAGGGCATGTCCGACCAGATGTATTCGACCTGCCGGAGGGCGACGCAGCGGGCGTCGATGCCGCGGCATACGACCTCGGCCCAGTCCGTTCCGCGGTCCGGGGCGTTCATGGCTATCTGTAGCGATATGCGCTGGTTGCGGAAGATATGTGTCCCCTTGAATTCGGGGACCTTCGTGAGGTCGGTGTCCCTGAAGCATTTTTCGAGCGACGAGACTGTTTTTGCCTGGATCATTGTCTGCCTCCTTCGGCGCGTCGGCGTTTATCCCTCAGGATCCGCCTTTACTTCTTCTATTGTAGCATAATCCTTACGGTAAATCAATTCCTTCTTTAATGCACCCGATGCCGCTTTTTACCTCTTTGACGATGACGGGCCGGTCCGTTCGGTCATCGGATGCCGACCGTTTTTCCCCTGCGGCGGCGGTATTATCCGGCTTTTGCGCGCATGTGCGGTCCGCGGGCAAACAAACAGTTGATTTGGCGGAAAAGGTATGTTACAATTAGAGTCGCGGGACGGGCCGCCGGATCGCGGTCTCGGATCGCGGTCTCGGATCGCGGACGCCGGTTCGCGGTCCCGGATCGCGGACGCCGGTTCGCGGTATCCGGGAGGCAGCCCGCAAAGGAGCGCCCGGAGGCCGGACGCGCGTCCGGCCCGGGGTACCGATTATTTCCGTTACGGAAGGTGAGATCATGGACAAAGAAACCGGAACAGGAAGCGGCGGCAGCCGCCCCGGCGCCCGGTCGCCGTCGGAGGCGCGCCCGGCCGGTCTTCGCAGATACGCGGGACCCTTTTCCGCCGTCAACGGCACCTTTGCCGCCACCGACGCCCTCGGCAGAGTGCTGCCCCTGGACGTGCCGCGGGACACCGCGGACCCGCCCGGCGGGCGCGAGGTCGGAGTGTTTTTCTTCCTGTGGCAGGGCAGACACGGGACCGCCGGCCCTTACGACAACTCGGTCATCGGGCGGGTCCCCGGGGCGACCGTTTCCGAAAAGGCCTGGATGGAAGCCGGAGGCGGCCCGATCAGCGCCATGCACTTCTGGGGAAAGCCCCTGTTCGGCTACTATACCTCGGACGATACCTGGGTCATGCGCAGGCAGATCCAGATGCTGACAGACGCCGGGGTGGATTACATCGTCGTCGACAACACAAACGCCGCGACTTACACCGAGCAGGTGCTGGCTCTTATGGGCATCCTCGGCGAGTACGACAGGAAGGGTATCCGTGTGCCCCGCATAGCCTTCTATACGAACTCGTATTCAGGGCGGACCGTCAACCGCATCTACGAGACGGTTTACAAAGCCCATCCCGAGTATTCCGGCCTCTGGTACCGCAGAGACGGCAGACCGGTGATAATAGGCAGGACGGACGACCCGGAGCTCTCGGACGAGGCGCGCGGCTTCTTCAGGATCAAGCTCAGCCAGTGGCCGAACGAAGAGCGCAGGGACGACGGCTTCCCGTGGATGGAATTCGACCGGCTGCTCTCGGACCGGGCGGTCTACGGTCCCGGCGGTACGCGTGAGATGCTGAACGTCTCCGTCGCCCAGCACAGCGACACCATAACCATGAGCGCAACCGCGTATTACGGTGCGAACGACCGCACGCGCAGCTACCACGACGGCGCCAACGACAGGTCGGAGAATGCCATGCTGTACGGGTACAACTTCGCCGAGCAGTGGGAATGGGCCCTCAGGCAGAACGTAAGCAACGTGTTCGTGACCGGATGGAACGAGTGGGTCGCCCAGCGCCAGCCGCCCGTTCCGGAGTACCCGGTAAGATTCATCGACTGCTGCGACCCCGATACGTCCAGGGACGTCGAGCCCATGGACGGTCCTCTCGGGGACAACTATTACATGCAGCTCATCTCGGGCATCCGGCGCTTCAAGGGCACCGCGCCCAGGGTGGACGCGGGCGGCTATGTCACGGTCGACGTCAGAGATCCCGCCGCGGCCGCCGCGGCCTTCGGAGCCGCCCCGGCGGTATACGAGGACTTCCCGGACGACTGCGGCCCGCGCGATTCCGTCGGCTTCGGCGGCATACCGTACCGCAGCGAGGCCGGAGTCAACGATCTTCTCCGCATGGCGGTCCTTCGCGACCGCGACTATCTGTACTTCTCCGCCGAGGTCGCCGGCGACTCCGTCTGCGAAAAGCCCGAGGGCCGCATGACGCTGCTGATACGGCCCGAGGCCGGCAACTGCGGCCGCGTCGCCCCCCGCCTGTCGTCCGGAGGCTTCGCCTTTGCCGTCAACCGCGCCGGGGCCGGCGACGACGGCACCGTGACGGTCGAGCGTGCAAAAGAGGACGGCGGCTGGGAGCCCGCCGGCAGGGCAGTATACTCCGTCTTCGGCAACCGGATGACGGTGGCCGTGCCGCGCGCGCTGCTGGGACTTCCCGGGGCGACGTCGGAGGACGAGGACCTGATCTCGCTGGCGTTCAAATGGACGGACGGCTGCGACACCCTGGACGTGCGTTCTTTCTACCTTGACGGCGACGCCGCACCGTACGGCAGACTTGCCTACGTTTACAGCAACATCGAATGACGGACTGCACATCCGCCGCGCGCCCGGCCGGGCGCGCGGCGTTTTTTTCGGACTTTTTGCCGGAAAAGCACCGCTTTTTTTGCGGTTGCGGGTGACAAACGGCCGTTTTTATGATATAATCATTCGTTGTATTTTTTCAGCCGGCCCCCCGATCCGGGCCCGGCCGGGAGGAGCTGTCATGAACACCGTCAGAGAAGACCTTCGGAATATCGCCATAATAGCCCATGTCGACCACGGAAAGACCACGCTCGTCGACCAGATGCTGAAGCAGGGCGGCATATACCGGGAAAACCAGGAGACCGTGACCTGCGTCATGGATTCGGGTGACATCGAGCGGGAGCGCGGAATAACCATTCTTGCGAAGAACACCGCCGTCCACTACAAGAACACGAAGATCAATATAGTCGACACCCCCGGGCACGCCGACTTCGGAGGCGAGGTCGAACGCGTCCTCAAGATGGTCAACGGCGTTCTGCTTCTTGTCGACGCCGCCGAGGGCCCGATGCCTCAGACGCGCTTCGTGCTTCAGAAGGCGCTGGCGCTGAACCATCCGGTGATCGTCGTCATCAACAAGATCGACAAGCCCGACGCCCGCGTCTACGAGGTGATAGACGAGGTCCTGGAACTGCTCATCGACCTCA
The DNA here is from genome assembly GCA_016281895.1 of Clostridiales bacterium. Taxonomy (GTDB): domain Bacteria; phylum Bacillota; class Clostridia; order Oscillospirales; family CAG-272; genus CAG-390. The sequence continues at coordinate 2,207 of JAEEJM010000061.1, read as the reverse complement.
ACGCGACCGACGAGCAGCTGGACAGCCCCATGCTCTTCTGCTCAGGCCGCGCGGGGACCGCGTCGCTCTCGCCGGACGTCCCGGGCACGGACCTTGCGCCGCTCTTCGACACCATACTCAGCTACATCCCCGCCCCCGAGGGCGATCCCGACGGCGATCTCCAGGTGCTGGTCTCGTCGATCGACTACAACGACTACGTCGGGCGCATAGGCATAGGGCGCATCGAGCGCGGGACCATGAGGCAGAACCAGGACGTGATGATCTGCAACTGGCACTCGCAGAATCCTCCGAAGCGCGCCAGAGTAGTGTCCATTTATCAGATAGACGGCCTTCAGCGCATCCCCGTCGAGACCGCGAAAATGGGGGACATCGTCGCCTTCTCCGGCGCCAGCGACATAACCATCGGCGACACGCTGACCGCAGTAACATGCCCCGAGCCGCTCGAATTCGTCAAAGTGAGCGAGCCCACCATCGAGATGACGATATCCGTAAACGACAGCCCCTTTGCCGGACGCGAGGGAAAATACGTCACCTCCCGCCAGATCCGCGACCGCCTCTATAAAGAGCTTCTGAAGGACGTGTCCCTCAGAGTCCGGGACGGCGAAACGACGGACAACTTCATCGTCTCCGGCAGGGGCGAGATGCATCTGTCGATCCTCGTCGAGACGATGCGGCGCGAGGGCTTCGAGCTCGCCTGCTCCACCCCGCGCGTCCTCTACCGCGAGATCGACGGAGTCAGATGCGAGCCGGTCGAGGCGGTGACCATAGACGTTCCCGCCGAATACGTCGGGACCGTCATCGAAAAGCTCGGGCAGCGCAAGGGCGAACTGCTGGAAATGAACGCTCACGGCTCCCGCACCAGGCTCGAGTACCGCATCCCTACGAGATGCCTCTTCGGATACAGGTCCAAGTTCATGACCGACACGAGAGGCGAAGGCATACTCAACACCATTTTCGACTCCTATCAGCCGTTCAGGGGCGAGATCCAGATGAGGTATACCGGCTCGCTCGTGGCTTCCGAGGACGGCGTCACCACGTCCTACGGCCTCTACAACTGTCAGGACAGGGGCCGCATGTTCGTAGGCGTCGGTCAGCCGGTCTACGAGGGACAGGTGGTCGGAGAGTGCCCGAAGTTCGAGGACATCACCCTCAACCCGTGCAAGGAAAAACACCTCACCGCCGTCCGCTCCACCGGAGCCGACGAGAAGCTCATCCTCACGCCCCCCGTCGTGTTCAGTCTCGAGGAGGCGATGGAGTACATCGCCGACGACGAGCTCATGGAGGTCACTCCGAAGTCTCTCCGTCTCCGCAAGCGCATACTCAACACTGAGAACCGCCTCAAGGCTCAGGCAAAGATAAGAAAGGCGCTGGCGAACTGAGGAGGAATGAAGTTGCCGCCGCGGCGGCAATGAAGACGCCCGCTGCGCGGGCTTATGAAGTTGCGCGCTCCGCTCGCAAATGAAGTGCCGGCTGCGGCCGGCAATGAAGAAATGACGCTGCCGGCCCGCGGGCCGGCAGCGTCATTTCTTCCGGAGTTCTATCCCGATTTCTATCTCCCAAGTCAACCCTTGACAAAGGCGGTACTGAAATGTATAATGTAGAAAAATACTGTACGAGGTGTCATTATGTCAACCAAGCATCGTTTTTCCTTCGGCATAAAGAGCCTGTCCGTTCCCCTTTCGGTGCTGACGGCTCTTCTGTCTCTGCCTCTGTATGTCTTCTCCGCCGAATTCAGAAATGCCGTGGATGAGCTTAATGCCGAATTCCTCCCGGATAATATAGATTCCCTTGACGCAGCCTCATCAGGATATACAGCCCGTGTCCCTTCGCTCGAAGAGGACCTTTTTTCTTACGTATTCTCAAAGTCGGACGGAACCTACGAATGCCTGACGTACGATTATCCCGTCAAATACTACGATTCCGAAGGAAACCTGAAAGACAAAACCAATAAGTTTGAGAAGAAAACGATTGCAGGCGCAGAGTATTATGTCTCCGCGGACAACGATATCGTCACGTCCGTTCCCTCGGTCATTTCCTCCGGCATCTCGCTCAGATACGGCGCGACAGACGTGCGCATGGTCTATAGCGGCGCGTCTGCGGATCCTTCTTCGCCTTCCGCTTCCGGCAACACTCAGGCGGATACTCCATCCTCTCCGGTGTCCGTGTCTCCGGACATGAAGCGCGCGACGTACGCGATCTCGGATAAT
>JAEEJM010000060.1 GCA_016281895.1 Clostridiales bacterium | reverse complement strand
TCGTTGACAAATCGGAAATCAAGAGTTAAAATATTGTTAACAATTCGGACAAAAACGGAGGAGACCGAGATGGGAAAAGCCGCACGCATCTGCCTTGTTTCCGCTGCCGCGGCCATTGCCGCGGCCGTCGCCGCCATGAGCGCCGTTCTCCTCTTCGGAGAGACCGCCCGGCTTCCGGCCGCCGCGCGGACCCGCGCAGAAACAGTGACCCGGGCCGACGAAGATTTCCTCACCGACGCGAAGACCCGGGCCGACGCGGGGGAGCAGGGAACTGCGGCGGCGCCGCCGGATGCTTCAGATACTGTCACAGGCGGCACCGGCCGGCCGCCTCATACGGGGCCGGATCATGCGACGGAGGATCCCGGCCGGCCTGACGGTCTCACCAGGACCGAGAAAGGGACGGACAGTCCGCCTGAGACACTTCCTTATGCTATTTCGGAGACACTGCCGGAGACGCCGGCGCAGAGTGCTCCGGAACTTCGTCCGGAGACGAGCCCGGAGACACTGCCGGAGACTCCGGCGCAGACGCAGGGGCAAAACGAAGTTTTGACCGCAGCTGTTACCGAACGTGTGCCTGAGACGACGCGGGCGCCTGAGACGACGCGGACGCCTGAGACGACGCGTATACCTGTAACGACGCGGGCGCCCGTTACAACATATCCCCCGGAGACGACGCGTTCGCCCGTAACCACCCGCAGGCCGGAGACTGCGCGGACTCCGCAAACGGAGCCGTTCCACGTGACGTCATCTGAGCCCGCCGTGACCGAGCCGGAGCCGGAGATCATAACTCCGGCCGAGACATCGCCACCGCCGTCTCCGGAGACAGCTCCTCTGTCTTCCGGGGTCACAGTGCCGGATCTGAAACTCGGGCAGTCCGCCCGAGCGGTGCTCGTCGCACCCAACGGAGACCTCGTGCCGGGGACGTGGAAAAACGCGAGCGGAAGGATTTTTTTCAAAGCTGATGTTCCGGAACTGCAATTTGGGGAGTCATACAGATGGTGGTATTATAGCACCATATACGGAGTTTTTCGATTCGGCACATATAAGTGCATATCACCGGGATTGGTTTCTTTTGTCGAGGATCCTGAATACACCGTTGGTCCGATTTCTGGAATTGTACATAACGAAGAAGTCTATACTGTGCCTCCAGGAACATGGTGGTAAAAAAAGAGATGAGAACGACTCGGTTTTCGAATAATAGGCTAAAGGCCATAATAATGCTTTTTGGGGCTTCTTTGCTGTGCTTTTGCTTAGTATCAAGAGTTCGTGCCGATGATAGCAACGGTGGGAGCGATGACGAAACCCAACACACTGCCGCCGTTGCAGCATCATATAATCGTTTAGAATGGGGGTGGAGAGTAACTGTTTTTGCTGGCAAGCACATAGGTTTGTCAGACGAAGACAGCAAAAAATTATCTCTGATTGATGATTATTATTGCCTTGGGACGCTCAATATGAATAATCATCGCTTAAAAACTCCAAGTGCCGCACTAATTGGTGCAAATAACAAAATACAATACTTTTTGAATCCAGTATTTGAAACCGACCCCTCCCCCACCTTCTGGACCTTCGACTGCCCGGCGCCGCCTTCCGTGTGCCTCGGCGATATCGACGCCGTCAACGCGTACTTCCTTCAGAACACGCTGGTGCTCGAGGTCCTTGGCAAGATCGCCGAGCAGAACGGCAAGTCGCCTTTCGGCCTCCTTTGCGGACTCGAGTTCTACTGGCACCACAAGAGGGACGGCCGCGAATACGTCGACGCCCTGACGGGGGAGCAGATCGGCTACCGCATGCTTGCCCCGACGGACGTCAGGCACAACGTGATCCCTTGGGTGATCGTGTACGAGCCCATGATCTACACGAGGCTGGGGGAGGGAGGCGCTGTGTTCTTCACCGCCACCGAATACGCGCTCACGCAGGGAACGATCTACAACTGGCACACCTTCAGATCCGCCGATCGGCCGGTCTATACCTACGGCGGCAGACAGTACGAGACCGGTCGGCTGCCGGGCCAGTGCATGCAGAGCATGGCTTTCCGCATGCTGCCAAGATCAGTGATGCTGACGGAGCCCTGGTTCGGCTTCCCGGCCGGCGACGGCGGCGACGGATCGCAGGCCCTAGACTGCAACGAGATACTCCGCGAAGGGGGCTGGGGCATGGGCTTCCTGTCGCCGAAGCCCGCCGAGCTCATCGACCTCTATGAGGAGCGGGACATTCACATTGCCGCCGTCGCGCCGAACTCGGACTACCGCTCCGGCAGGACCGTGATCACCTCGTTCCGAGTGACCAACAGAACGGCCTTCGACATACTGCCCGAAGACGGCATGAGCGTCTGCTTCTTTGTCAGGGACGGCGACGGGAACACCGTCGCCGGCGGAGTCTCCGACGGGCTTGCCGTGCCGTCCGAGGAGAGCACCCTCGTGTGGTTCGAATGGACGGTCGGCGTGCCGGCGGGGACGGAGCTCGTGTGCGAGGCCGTCGTCGATACCGGCGGGATAGTCCGAAACATATGCGAGCCCGACGGCCTCGGGACGCTATGCGTCACGGTCGCGGCGGCCGAGCCGTCCCGCGTCTCCTCGGCCGGCTACGCGCCGTCGGCCCCGGCGGGGTTCGGCGTCCCCGCCTCGCCGCCCGACGTCTCCGCGTCGGCGTCCTGGTCCTACTGGATCTACGGCGGCGACGGCTTCGAGTTCGTTACGGCGTCGGCATCCGCCGCCCGGCCGGAGATCACCCTGATCCCGGACTCCAGGCCCGGCTCGGCAGCAAAGTCCGCCGGGGGCTATACGGTGAGATCCGGCTACGGTTTCGCGATCGAGGCTAAGGCGGAGCCTGTCTGTTCGGGGCCGGACGGAGCATCGGAAGCCTGCACCGCGGTACAGGGCTGCGACATCCTGTTCCCGGAGAACGGCTACTCCTCCGCGGCCGGCAGCTACGAGACCGCCGAGGCGGTCCTCTGCGGCGACGGCTCCCCGCGTTTCGTCTTCCGAGGGAATCCCGACGACCGCGACGGCGGGCATATACATTACATACCGGTATGGTACCCCGACGGGACGCGCGTCTATGCCGTCTACGTGTACTTTTACGACGTGTGGACGCCGGGAGGAATGATCGGCGCCGGGTGCAGGTCCGAGGCGCTGAGCGTCAGGGGCTCGCTGTTCGACGACTGGTGTGTCGGACGAAGCCTTCCGTCCGGATAGTATGTCGCCGGGAGGCCTGCCATAGGACCGTGCTCCCCTCGTGACGGACGGCTTTTGCGCTGCGATTGTTGACTTTTTTTGGCCGCGGTCGTATAATAATGGCCGGGAGCCAGGCACGGCGGAGCCGGCATGTGCGCCCGAAAGGAGACAGCATATGAAAAACACTATCAAGCTCGCCGACCACGGCCACACCCTGATGGTCGCCCACAAGGGCCTCTCGGGCATCGAGCAGGAGAACACCTGCTCGGCATATGTTGCGGCAGGGAACCGCAGCTATTTCGGCATCGAGACCGACGTCCGTATGACGTCCGACGGCAGGTACGTACTTCTTCACGACCGCAGCACCGAACGCCTCTCCGGCGCGGCGGTGTCGCCCGAGAGCGCGACTTTCGAGGAGCTGCGCCGGGTCAGATACAAGGACAGGGACGGCAGCTTCGACCGCGGCGACCTCATCGTCCCGGAACTCGGCGAGTACGTCAAGATCTGCAAGACTTACGGGAAGACATGCGTGCTGGAGCTGAAGGATTACTTCTCCGAGGAGATGTGCCGCGGCCTCGTCGACGTCATCAAGGAAAAGGACTACCTGGACGGCATGATCTACATCGCCTTTTCCTTTGAGACCCTGCTCAATCTGCGCAGGATACTCCCCGGGTGCACCGCCCAGTTCCTCACCGGCAAGCAGGATCCCGTCGCCCAGATCGACAGGCTCGTCGAGAACGGCTTCGGCATCGACGCCTACTGGGAGACGCTCACCGAGGAGAACGTAGCCCTTATGCGCAGCAAGGGCATCACCGTCAACTGCTGGACCGTCGACGATCCCGACGCGGCCGCCAGACTCATCGGCTGGGGCGTCGATCAGCTCACCACCAACATTCTCGAATAAAGGCCCGGACCCGCGGAGCGCCAAGCCCCGCGCACAGGTCCCCGCGTCCCGAAAAGCGCCTTTCGCTTTTCGGGACGTTTTTTTGCGAAAGGGCCCGGGGCGGCCGAAAAACGCTTGATTTATTCGGCCCCCCATAGTATAATTATACTGATTGAATATGCACATTGCCCGGACGGCCGGCGGAAGGCCGCGCGTCCGGCGCAAAAATCCAGACAGAGCGAGGTTTTTTCAATGTCAGAGAACAGAGTCATCAGGAAAGCCGTTATTCCGGCAGCCGGTCTCGGCACAAGAATGCTTCCCATCTCCCGCGCAGTCCCCAAAGAGATGCTCCCCATCGTCGACAGGCCCGCCATGGCCTATCTCATCGAGGAGTGCGCGGCCAGCGGCATCACGGACGTGCTCGTCATCACCGGGCGCAACAAGAACGCGATCGAGGACTATTTCGACTATTCTCCCGAATACGAGGCCGCGTTCGTCCGCAAGGGCAAGCCGCAGAGCATCGAGGAGATGAGAAGCGCTGCCGCTCCGGGCGGCATCCGCGTATACTTCATCCGCCAGAAGGAGGCCAGGGGACTCGGCCACGCCATACTTTGCGCCAAAGAGTTCGTCGGCGACGAGCCCTTCTCCGTACTTTACGGCGACGACATCATGTTTTCCGACTCGAAGCCCGTGACCGCCCAGCTCATCGACACCTACTCCCGCTACGGCAAGATCGTCTGCGGCGTCAGCAAGGTCTCCGCCGAGCAGATCAAAAAGTACTGCTCGCTCAAGGTGAGGCCCATTGCCGGCTCCGAGCGCGAGTTCGACGTCGACGACATGATAGAGAAGCCCCAGACCCCCGAGCAGGTCTTCTCGAACTATTCCATCCTCGGAAGGGTGCTCCTTACGCCCGACATCTTCGACGTGCTCGAGCACACCCTCCCGGGCGCCGGCGGCGAGATCCAGCTGACCGACGCCATCGCCGAGATAGCCCGCGACAGGGGAGTCACCGCCCTGGCTTACGACGGCGTCAGGTACGACCTCGGCTCCAAGCTCGGCCTCATGACGGCAAACATGGTCATGGCCTGCCGCCATCCCGAGATCGGAGAAGAGTTCAGCGCCTTCCTCCGCGATTTCGCCTCGAAGCTCTGAGCGGAGCGCGGGCCGCCGGCACAACAACACGGGAAGACTGCCATGAACGACAGGGTATCCAAGGAAAACTACTATCTGGACATAGCGCAGACCGTATCCGAGCGCAGCACCTGCCTGCGCAGGCGGTTCGGGGCCATCATAGTCAGGAACGACGTCATAGTGTCGACCGGCTACAACGGCGCGCCCCGCGGCCGCGAGAACTGCAACGAGCGGGGGATCTGCTACCGCGAGCAGCTCGGCATCCCGCACGGCGAGAGGTACGAGATGTGCCGTTCCGTCCACGCCGAGGCAAACGCTATCATCGCCGCCTCGCGCGAGCAGATGCTGGGGGCCTCGCTTTACCTGTGCTGCACCGACCCCGCGGACGGCAGGCCGATGGCGGGGACCAGTTCCTGCATGATGTGCAAAAAACTCATAATCAACTCGGGGATCTCCCGCGTCATAATACGCGACACGGCCGACGGATACCGCGTCGTGGACGTGGCGGACTGGGTGTCCGACGACGATTCCCTGGGCGGCAGGACCGGATACTGATCCTCCGCTAAAAAAACGTAATCTGCCCGAGGTCAAAAATATGAAACGCGTGAAAACTGAGATCCGGACCGCTGTGAAGGCGGTCGCCCTCCTCATGGCGCTGCTGCTGGCGGCCATCTCCTTCGTCTCCTGCGGTAACAGGCTGAAGTTCAAGGCGTCGTCCGACGCCTTCGAGAACAACCGCACCGGCGTCAAATACCATTACGTGCTCGAGCCGTACATCCCCAAGGCGGTCAGCAAGGAGGCCTACACGACCTGGGTCATGAGCCGCGGGGTCAAGGTGGATTTCTTCCCGATCCAGGGGCTCGATCCCGAGGAATGGCTCTATTCCGAGGTGGGCGATCTCATCTGCTCGCTCGACGTCTCCTTGCCGGATCTTTACGGCTTCGCGCCGTCCAGATTCTATCTGTGCTACAACAGCGAGGTCACCGCTTCGTTTGCCGTCTCCGACGATACCGACGTCATCGTCGCCGTCCTGGCGGCCTACAGGGACGGCCAGGTCCGCGAGTACAACTTCAACGAGTTCAACTCTTACGTCGTGCTGTTCGAGTCCGACGCCTACCCCGAATTCTATTACAAGCTGAGCCTGCTCGTGACCCCCGAGGCGCTGTATCTGGGCTCGCGCCTGACCGGCGTCGTCGATGTAACCGGTCTGTTCGGAGAGCTCGTCCCCGAATATGTCGAAGAATACCACGACTGATCTTTCGAACGGCCGGTGCGGCGGTGTGAGCGCGCACGGCGGCAGTGCCGGCGGTGCTTCCGCGCACGGCGGCAGTACCTGTACCGGGCAGCGCGGCTCCCGCACGGTCGATACCGCCGCGGGACCGCTGCGGCTCGTGCCTTTCGGGGCGGAGCACATCGACCGCGCTCTGGAGCTCGAGGCGCTCTGCTTTACCGACCCCTGGGGGCGGGCCTCGCTCGAGCTGCTCTGCAGGCCCGAGGTCGCGGCCTTCGCCTGCGTAACGCCCGAGGGGAGGCCCGTGAGCTACGGCGGCGCCTTCTGCGTCGCCGGCGATGGCGAGATCATCGACCTTGCGACCGATCCGGAATACCGCCGCATGGGCTGCGCCGCGGCCGTGCTCGACGCCGTGCTGGACGAACTTGCCGCGCGGGGGGCGACCATCGTCTCGCTCGAGGTCCGCAGGTCAAACGCCGCCGCCGCCTCGCTTTACATGTCCCGCGGCTTCCGTCCGGTCGGGATCCGGAAGGGCTATTACCGCCTGCCCGCCGAGGACGCGGTCGTAATGAGAAAAACTATCGGAGGGAATGACGTCCCGCAATGCTGATACTCGGAATCGAAACGTCCTGCGACGAGACCTCCGCGGCCGTTGTCCGCGCGGACGGCGACGGGAGGGCTCCGCAGGCCCTGTCCAATATTGTTGCCTCGCAGGTCGGGACTCACCGCCTGTACGGCGGAGTCGTCCCCGAGATCGCCGGGAGGGCCCACGCCGAGGCCGTGACCGGAGTCGTCGCCGACGCGCTCGGCACGGCCGGAGTGAGCGCGGACAGGCTCGACGCCGTGGCTGTCACGACGAGGCCCGGCCTGATAGGCGCGCTGCTCGTCGGAGTCAACTTCGCCAAGGCCCTGGCCTTCGCGAACGGCCTGCCCCTGCTGCCCGTGAACCACGTACACGCCCACACCGCGGCCGCCTATCTTCTCGACAAGCGGCCGGAACCGCCCTTCCTGTCGCTGGTCGTGTCCGGGGGACACACCTCGTTCTACCTGGTCTCCGACTACACCCGTTATGAGGAGCTCGGCGGCACCAGGGACGACGCGATGGGCGAGGCCTTCGACAAGGTTGCCAGAGTCATAGGCCTGCCTTATCCGGGCGGGGCCGCCCTCGACGCCCTGGCCGCCGCCGGCGACGTCCGCCGCGGCGCGAACCCCTACAGATTCCCGTCTCCGGCACTACCCGGCGACAGCCTCGACCTCTCCTTCAGCGGCGTCAAGACCGCCGCGCTCAACGTCCTCAATTCCGAGCGCCAGAAGGGCGCGGAAACGGACCGCGAGCTCTTCGCCTCGGCCTTCGTGGGCACGCTCACGTCGGCGGTGGCGTCCAAACTCCGGGCGGCCATTGCCGCCTCAGGCTGCTCCTCGGTCGTCATGGCCGGAGGCGTGGCGGCAAACTCGCATCTGCGCGCCGCCGCCGCGAAAGTCTGTGCCGACGCGGGAGCCGGCTTTTACGTCCCGCCCGTCGCCCTCTGCGGCGACAACGCGGCCATGGTGGCGGCCCAGGGGGTGTACGAGTTCCTCGCGGGGAACATCGCCGACCCTTACGTCAACGCCAGCGCCGAGGACTGATTATTGAAAGAGAACTGAAAGATGAAGAACAGCAGCGATCCCGGACCGGACGGCTCCGGCTCCGGCAGGACGATGACCATAGATTTCGGCAACCGTGTCGTATCCGTGCCCGCCTCGGCCGTCGCGGCCGCAGCCAACGCGTCCGGAGACGACGTTAAGATCCTCCTCTGCCTGCTCGACGACCCGTCGGCGTCGCCCGAGGAGATCTGCTCGAGGCTCGGCATCTCCGATCCCGCGGCCTACTCCAACGCCGTCGCCTTCTGGCGCGGAGCCGGAGTCATCTCCGGCGGGCGGAGCGGCCGGACCGGCCATGCCGCGAAAAAGACGGCAGAGGACATAATCGTCTCCGTCCCCACCTACTCCTCGACCGAGCTGTCGCGGATCGTCGAGAACGACAAGGCCGTCGGGCGGATGATCGACGAGTGCACCGAGCTGCTCGGAAGGGTGTTCGGCGAGACCGAGACGGCCAAGCTTATATCGGCGGTCGAGTTCTACAGTCTCGACCCCGAGTACATAGTCCTCATCTGCGCCCACTGCGCGGGGATAGGGAAGCGGAGCGTCGGCTTTGTCCTGAGCACGGTGTCCTCGCTCTGCCGGAGCGGCATCACAACGGTCCCGCAGCTCAACGAATACCTCCTCGGCATCGAGAAGAGCGCAAAGCTCGAGACCCAGATCCGCCAGCTGGTCGGCATGAACATGACGAGGGAGCTCACCTCGCGCGAGCGCGGCTTCATATCCGTCTGGGGCGACGATTACGGCTACGGCATCGAGGTCATAAGGCTGGCCTACGAGAAGACTATCGATTCCATCGGCGAGCCCGTGCTTGCCTATATGAACGCCATACTGGGCGACTGGTACGGCAGGGGCCTTCGCACCGAGGACGATGTGAAGGCGTTCCTGAAGAAGGACAAAAAGAATAAGAATCCGGAGAAGAGCTTCGATACGGAAGAGTTCTTCAGGGCGGCGCTGACCCACAGTTACGGCGCCGGAAACGCGGTGCCCGAGGTCCCGAAGAGCGGCGGCCCCGATACGCGCAACGTCGGAAAGACCGGCCGGTGACGGCCGCAAGGAGAGGCAAATGGCTTACAACAGAGAAAACCTCGCCAGAGTGAGGGAGATATACGCGACCAAGCACCTGAAGGCCGAGGGCGAGGCCGACGCGAGGCGCGCCGAGCTCCAGGCAAGGATACCGGGGCTAGCCGCCATCGACCGCGAGCTTGCCCGCACCGGCCCGAGGCTCATGGACGTCGCGCTGCATAAGAGCGACGAGACCGTGGACGGCATCAAAGAGGACGTTACGCGGCTGAGAAAGGAGCGGGACGCGCTCCTTGTCGCCGGCGGATATCCGGCGGATTACACAGATCCGCGCTACGAGTGCGGGATCTGCCGCGACAGCGGCTACGACGGGCTTAAGATGTGCGCCTGCATGAAGCGCGAGCTCGCCGAGGCCGGCTACAGGTCTGCGGGCATCTCCAGGCTCGTCCGCGAGTGCACCTTCGAATCCTTCGATCTGTCGTATTACAGCTCCGACCGGAGCGCCTACGATAATATGTCCCTGGTCTTCCGGAAGCTCAGGGAATACGCCGACGGGTTCGACCCTGCCTCGTCCCCGAACCTCATACTGTTCGGCGGCACGGGCCTCGGGAAGACCCACCTGTCAGTAGCCGTCGCCAAGACCGTCGTCGAGGCCGGCTGGGACGCCGTATACACCGGAGCCATAGGGATGATATCCGACTTCGAGAGCGCCCGCTTCGGCAGCGCCGACGGAACGGCCAGCGGCAACGCGACCGACAGATACTTCGGCTGCGATCTGCTCGTCATCGACGACCTCGGGACCGAGGTGGTCAACCAGTACACCACCGGCTGCATATACGAGATAATAAACCGGCGCATCAACACCGGCCGGCCGACGATCATCAGCTGCAACCTCAACCAGAGGGAGATCGGCACGCGCTACACGGACCGCATCGCAAGCAGGATCTTCGGCGAGTATCTCCCGCTGATCTTCACGGGCACCGACGTGCGCCTGATAAGGCTGACAAGGGAGCGCGGCTGATCCGCGGCCGGAAACACAACAGAGGAACGCACATGGACAAGAACGAAGTCAAGATAAAGACGTCGATCGGCGGGCAGGCGCTCATCGAGGGCATAATGATGAGGGGGCCTGTCAGGACCGCGATGACGGTCAGAAGGCCCGACGGAACGACGGTCACGGAGGTCACCGATACGGTGACCGTCGCCCGGGGCATAAAAAAAGTCCCCGTGCTGAGGGGGATCTTCGCCTTCGCCGAATCGATGATACAGGGCTACAAGTCGCTGATGCGCTCGGCCGAGCTCGCCTTCCCGGAAGATACGCCGGAGGCGGTGCAAGACGGCGGACAGGCCGCCGGGGCCGAACCGACCGCGGAGGATGAGCAGACCGGAACCGCTCCGGCCGCCGAAGCCGCGGCGGATATAAAGGCCGAACCATCGGCCGAATCGGAGGCTGAAGCCGCGGCGGATATAAAGGCCGAAGCCGATTCCGTAACTGATGCCGCGCCGGCGGCCGAACCCGCCCCCGGACCCGAGGCGGAAAAGAAGAAGGAGAAGGAGACGTCCGGCGCTCTGACCTCAGGACAGATGACCGCCGTCATGATCATCGGCGTCGTCCTGGGCTTCGCCCTGGCCATCTTCCTGTTCAAGTTCCTTCCGGAATCCATCTATCAGCTCCTGCTGAAGCTCTTCCCGGGCATGGACGGCAACACCTACGGGCACTCGCTGCTCCGGGCCGCGCTGACCGGCCTTCTGAAGGTCATGATCCTGGTCGGATATATGGCCGCCGTGTCGCTCATGAAGGACATCAGGCGCACGTTCAGCTACCACGGGGCGGAGCACAAGACCATCTTCTGCTACGAGAAGGGCCTCGAGCTCACCGTGGACAACGTGAGGGCGCAGAGGCGCTTCCATCCCCGCTGCGGGACCTCGTTCCTCATCCTGTCGGTGCTCGTGTCGATATTCGTCACTATGTTCATCCCCGCGAAGCTGGTGGATAACAACCTGCTCAACGTCCTTGCCCGCACGGGCATAGGCCTGCTGCTGCTCCCGATCACAATGGGACTCGGCTACGAGCTCATCAGGCTCGCCGGCCGGCACGACAACGCCTTCATGCGCGTCGTGTCCGCGCCCGGGATGTGGCTGCAGCGCATCACCACGCGCGAGCCCGACGACGGCATGATCGAGTGCGCCATCGCCTCCATAAAAGAGGTCATCCCCGGGGACGGCAGCGACCGCATCTGACCGTGCTCAAGGAAAAGCAGATAAGGAGGTGTTTCACCTCCATGCCGGTCCTTATGACCGAGCGGCTGATGCTGCGCCGCATGAAGCCCTGCGACGCGGCCGACATGTTCGAATACGCCGGCGATCCCGAGGTCCCGAAGTATCTCACCTGGTCGGTCCACCCGAACGAGGACTTCACGAGGGACTATCTGGAGTTCCTCGAGACCAAGTACCGCGAGGGCGACTTCTTCGACTGGGCCCTCATTTGGAGGGGCGACGGCATGGTCCGCCAGAAGATGATCGGGACCTGCGGCTTCGCCTCCTTCGACTTCCGTAACAACTCCGCCGAGATCGGCTATGTCATAAACCCGGCCTTCCGGGGCAGGGGAATCGCCGCCGAGGCCGCCGTCAGAGTGATGAGATACGGTTTCGGGGAGCTCGAGCTCAACCGCATCGAGGCCCGCTACATCATCGGCAACGACGCCTCGCGCCGCGTGATGGACAAGATCGGCATGCGCTTCGAGGGCGTGAAGCGGGCGGGCATACTGCAGGGCGACCGCTACCGCGACGTCGGCTTCTGCGCGATCCTTGCCGACGATTTCCGCAGGCTCCACCCGGGTCCCGCCTCGCTCCGCTGAGGCGATACCTGCGCATAACAACGGGCGCCGGCCTCCGAACGGCTTCGGATTGACCGCCGGCGGAAAAAAGCGCCGGTCCCCAAGGGACCGGAGCATAACAACAGCACAGGCGCCGGCCTCGACCGGCGCCTGTGCTGTTGCTGCGCTATAAATGAGCGACCGCCCGGCGGCCTCCGCATAGCTCGGAGCGGCCGGTGTGGAAGATCAGAACATGTCGGGGGCGTTCCCGTCCGGGAGGGTGTCGCCGCCCCGGCGCCCGGAACCGCCGTCGCGGCCCCTGCGCCTCGGGCTCTCGCCCTCGGGACGAAGATCCTCCTCGACCATGTCGCGGCCGCCCTCGATGTACCTCCTGGCCTGGGTAGAGAACAGGGTGTAATACTGCCCCCGCTTCTCCATGAGCTCGTGGTGCGAGCCCTCCTCGACGATACGGCCGTTCTCCAGCACGATGATCTTCGTGGCTATGACGGCCGACGAGAGCCTGTGCGACACGAAGATGGTCATCTTGCCCTCGCGCAGCGAGTCGAACTGATTGAAGATCTCCTGCTCGGCCATCGGGTCGAGCGAGGCCGTGGGCTCGTCGAGGATCATGATGTCGGAGTCGCGGTAGAAGGCCCTGGATATGGCCAGCTTCTGCCACTGTCCGCCGGAAAGCTCGATGCCGTCCTGGTTGAAGATCCTCATGAGCTGGGTGTCGTAGCCCTCCTTCAGCGCCAGGATGTAGTCCTCGGCGTTGCCCTTGCGGGCGGACTCGACTATCTTCTCATCCGTCGGCGTGCGCGATATGTCTCCGAACGTTATGTTGTCGCGAACGGAAACGGCGTACTTGTTGTAGTCCTGGAAGATGATGCCGAAGATGCTGTAGAGGTCCTTGACGTCGTACTCGCGCAGATCCTTTCCGTCGAGCAGGATGCGGCCCTCGGTCGGGTCGTACAGCCTGGTCAGCAGCTTTATGAGCGTGGTCTTTCCGGCGCCGTTGAGGCCGACCAGGACGACGGTCTCGCCCGGGCGGAAGACGGTGCAGATGTCGTGGAGCACGTAGTAGTCCTTGCCGGGGTATGCGAAGCTGACGTGATCGAACTCCACCGTGTGCGGCACGCCGTGGCTGACCTTCTCGGGCTCGGGCTTCGAGGGCACTACGGTCTGCTTCTCATGCATGAAGGCTATGAGGTTGTCTATGAAGAGCGTTCCCTCGTAGATGGAAGCCGACGTGGTGATGAGGCTGCTCACGTTGTTGGCGATGTTGGTCAGCGACCCCGTGTACTTGGTATAGTCGCCTATGTCGAACCTGCCGACGAAGACGCCCCGGGCGATGATCGCGTAGAACACGCAGTTCACCACGGCCGACACGACGGCGATGGCTATCATCCAGGCGTTCTCGGAGAAGATCAGGCGCCGCAGGCCGGCGTAATACCTCGAGAAGACCCCGTTGTAGCGGTCTATGAATGTGTCAGAGAGGTTGAATATGCGTATCTCCTTGACGTTGTCCTTGTTGACGAGCAGGTCGGAGTAGTAGTTCATCTGCCTGCGGTCGCTGGAGCGGCTGCGCATGTAGTTGAAGTTCTTTTTGCGGTAGATGAAGTTGACGACCGCCGAGGGCACCGAGATGATGACGATGCCTATGGGCATCCACCACATGTTGGGTATGGTCACCAGGATCACGAAATAACTGACGAGCTGAATGATCTCGGACATTATGGAGAACGTCGCGTTGAGCGTCTGTATCGGCCTGCCGCCCGCCTCGCGGTTGGCGTTCTCGAGCTTCTCGTAGAACTTGGGGTTGTCGAACGAGGCCAGGTCGATGGACCTCGCCTTCTCCATGATCTGGACCTTGACCTGCTTCGTGACCTTCTCGCCGGCGATGCGTATGATCGTGGAGCTTATGCGGTCGACCACCCGCTTTATGATGCGGTAGGCGAAGAGGACTATGAGCATCGTCAGGACGGCCGAGCCCCAGAAGGCTGCCGTCTCGGGCATGGTGCCCTTTGCGCGCTGCTCGACGACGACCTGCATCTCAGAGATCACCCTTGCCGATATGATGGTGCCGACGGGGCCCATCACGCCGTCGAATATGGCGATGAACAGCATGGTGAACAGGATGATCGGGTCGGCCTTCCAGACCAGCGCGAAGGTGTAGCCCAGCCTGCCGAAGAACCCTCCGAGCAGCTCGTCGAGATACCTCGGCAGATCCTTCAGCCCTTTCGGCGGCTTCACCTTCTCGAATTCGTATCCGTTATGACCTGGACCGAACCACAAACAGAATCACTTCTTCCGTCTTCTAGTGATAATTGTACTGACAGAACTCATTATAACACACCGCGGGTCCGGGCGCAAGCTTTTTTTGTGCGCGCGGCGTGGCGCGCGGCGTGGCGGTTGGTGTAAAATAATACTGGGAGATTTAGGTAGAAAAAAAGGCTCTGCTCCCCGCGGGGAGCAGAGCGCGGCGAAAAAACAGGGGGAGGCGATAAGCGCAGAAATGAAAAAGGAGAGAGGAGACAGCCTTTTTGTGT
>JAEEJM010000059.1 GCA_016281895.1 Clostridiales bacterium | reverse complement strand
TTGTAATACCTCGTCTGCAGATAGTAGAGACCCGTTTCGGTATCGAAGTAGTAACCCCTGTACCTGAACGGATTCTTCGCGCCGATCCCGGTTGCCCCCGTCCCGCTGACGGTCACGTTCCCCCAGGCGTCGTAGACGTAAGATACTACCTTCGTTCCGTTCTGGTCCCAGATGCCGATAACGTCGCCCTGTATGTTCTTTTCAAAGAAGTATCCGTCAAAGACGCCCGCGGAATATGACGGCGTCCTGTATCTGAACCCGATCGGAGAACCGTACTCGTCGTAAAGGTATACAAGCGTATAGGATGAGGTACTGCCGCCGGTGAACACCGTTTCCTTTACGATCTGCGACCCGCTCAGTGTGTATTCGTGCCTTACGGTCGTCGAACCGTCGACAAACGTTTTTGAGGTCCGGATGCCGTCGGCATTGTAAGTGTAACTGACGTTCTTCGTTGATGAAAGCGAGCATGCCCAATAATGCTACGGCTTTATCAGTTCAGCAAGTTCGTTAAATCCCTTTTCGATGGCATAATCATATGCAGTTTTATCACAATTATCTCTGGTGTTGATGTCAGCACCTCTTTTGATTAAAAAAATCGCAACATCAGACGCCCCTTTTTTTGCTGCACACATTAACGGAGTTGATCCGTCGCTTGAAACGGTATTTATCTTAAAACCATAATTATTCACTAACAATTCAGCGAATGCACAGTTGTCATACATTGCTGCATAGTGAAGGAGCGAATAGCCATTTTTTGGATTTGTTGACGATGCACCGCTATCAAGTAAAAAGCATAAATCCGGTATAATATCAAAATCCGTCCTGTTGAGAAATCTGGAGGCTTCAAATACCGCCTCACGGTAGCAACCGTATTTTTTTACATCCGCTCCTTTCTCTATCAGAAGCTTGGCTATCATTAATCGATTATTCTGACTGAAATCATTTCCATCTTTAATCGGAGAAGCATAGGTGGCTTCAATTGCGGTCCAGTATCCTTCATATGAATAATTAGGGTCCGCTCCATTGTTGAGTATATCACACACCGCGGTGTAATTTCCTTCCCAGCAAGCTTCGACCAGTGGTATTTCCGCATCAAAATAATCCCCGTGAGTCAATGGTCGAAGGAACTGTGAAAGCCAGATCGGATATGACGTACCATTCCCGATCATTGTTCTTGAATAAGATCCATTATGAAGGTCAGAACATACTTTTAAAGAGAGAATATGATTGATTATTGGAATAATAAAAAGAAAGACCAATGATGCCGTTAAAGACAAAACTGCAAAAACTGATAAACCAATTAACAGGGTATTACCCGAAAGTGTTTTTTTACCCTCCATGGTTACCACCCCAAAGCATCTGATATTGGGGCTCCCAAGATTCGTCTTGGAAAGCCTGCAAATGATGAATCATCTTCGGCATTTCCCCATAGATAATACGGAACCATATCTTTAGCAAAATGATCAAACCAATTAGTTCCAAAGTTATACGTACCACGATTTAATGAATCATATACTATATAATCTTGATCGTTTTCCAATACGCATATGACCACTTCCATTTTTTTATCTGGCGAAAGATATTTGATATTGTTTATTGCTTCTTCACCTTGAACTCCGTTTGTATTAATGTGATATATATTTTTGGATTTCTCCTGAGCTGTCCAATTGCTTTTAATGTACTCTATACGCTCATCATCTGTAATTCCAAACGATTCAATTGTTTCTTCCTGGTTTGAATTTCTCGCATAGTGCTCCTCCTTTGATGGCATGTTGATGACAACAATTGCGGCAACCACTTCCAGTATGAGGAGTTTTAAAATGAACGAGAACGGTGAATCGCCTTGATCATCAACTAAATTAACCGGATTATTGTTGCAGTAGACAAACTGATTAAAGCCGAGAAGGCATCCATTGAATTGCCCGTCCGCATTAATAAACCTTCCCCACGATGGATTGTAATACCTCGTCTGCAGATAGTAGAGACCCGTTTCGGTATCGAAGTAGTAACCCCTGTACCTGAACGGATTCTTCGCGCCGATCCCGCTTGCCCCCGTCCCGCTGACGGTCACGTTCCCCCAGGCGTCGTAGACGTAAGATACTACCTTCGTTCCGTTCTGGTCCCAGATGCCGATAACGTCGCCCTGTATGTTCTTTTCAAAGAAGTATCCGTCAAAGACACCCGCGGAATAGGACGGAGTCCTGTATCTGAATCCGATCGGAGAACCGTACTCGTCGTAAAGGTATACAAGCGTGTAGGATTCGGTACTGCCGGTGAACACCGTCTCCTTTACGATCTGCGACCCGCTCAGTGTGTATTCGTGCCTTACGGTCGTCGAACCGTCGACAAACGTTTTTGAGATCCGGATCCCGTCGGCGTTGTATGTGTAGCTGACATTTTTCGTTGATGACAGCGCGTAGTTCGTCAGCTGCCGGCCCCTCCACGTTAGGGAGGCGGAGCCTATCGTCAGCGGGTTGCCGACGCCGTCGTACGTCACTGCCGCTCCGTCCGCGTTTGTCAGCAGATCCCTCCAGGAGGAGTCTCCGTAGGTGAACTCCGCAGCGTCGTCGAAATCTCCGGAAAAATAACCGGTCGTGAAGCCATTGTAGATGAAGATGTGCAGTAGATTCCCCGCACTGTCGTAATCGTATTCGGCAGACCTGTCGAGAGGACGGTTGTCCTCCCTGATCAGCTGACCGAGACTGTCATAGGTGTATTTGTACTGGATGACGTCGTTCGCGTCCCTTATCTCGGTGATGTTTCCGTTCGCGTCGTAAGTGTATTTGCACGTCGAGGACGACAGTACGACCATGTTCGCCCCTTTGCGTATCTGGCAGGACGCCTGGGAGACGCGTCCGGAGGTGTAGCCGGAGCTCGAATAGTAGCCGTAAGTCAGTTTGCTGTAGAACGCGTCGCTTCCGCCGACGTCGTAATCGAGCGTCCGCGACTTTGATCTGCCAAGGTTGTCGTATTCCGGATAAATGATCCCGGCGATGCAGTCTCCCGTCGTCGCAAGCTCCGAGACGTTCCCCGTGACGGGGCTGTAGGTATAAGCGTAACCCGTGTCGTCGTAAAGGGTCCCCGCGGGGCCTGTGTAGTCATAGCTGTTGAACGCCGTACTTACCCTTGACGTATCCGGATCGTAGTAGACGGCTGAACCGCTTCTGTTCAGATTCGTTCCGCTGTCGTAAACGTAGGACCTGACCAGTTTCCCTGTGGGGTCGTAGTCGTAAACGGTCACCTCGCCGTTCTCGTGGTCCGTGACGGAGTAAAGACGTCCCGCGGAATCGTAACTGTAGGAATAGACCGTGACAAAGGACCCGGAGCTCCCGTTGCGGTACTGTATCTCCGAGACGCGCTCAAGCCTGTCGTAAACGTAACGCACGTTCAGTCCGTTCCCGTAGACAAGCGTATTGAGCTTCCCGTTGCCGGCGTTGTAGGTGTAGGACGCAAGCGCGCGGTTCCCGGCCGAGATGCCCGCGGTGTTGCCGAAGGCGTCGTAAGTGAACGAATATACCGTCGTCTGCGATGACGACGAATGAGTCGTTATCGACGACAGCCTCTTCGTCGCGGAGTCGTACGAGTAGTCGACGTCGGCGCTGCCCGAGACCGGCGCGTAAGTCTGGCCGCTCACCGTCGCCGGCAGGACCTCCGTCAGGTTGCCGATGCTGTCGTAGCTGTAGCAGGTCCCCTTCCCGTCGGGACCGGTCACGGCCTTCAGTCTGCCGTTCGCGGTATCATAAAAGTAGACCGTCGTGTTGCCGAGGGCGTCGGTCTCGGTTTTCTTTACCCCGAATATATGGGAGCCCGATCCCGTCTCGTAAGTCGAAGACGTCTTCGTCTTCACGTGAGGCGTGACGCCCGTGTCCTCCGTTTCGACCAGGGTGAGAAGACCGTAGCCGGAACTGTCGTAGGTGTATGTGGTTACGGACAGCTGGTATACGGTATTGGATGACGAGCCGGGAACGTAAACGCCCGTATATCTGGAGAGCGTTTCCGTGCGCAGCCTGCCCGTCGTGTCGTAGGTGTAATCGGTCACGGTCCTGTTTCCGGTGTCGACGGTCCTGGTGACCTTCCTCGCGTCGCTGCCGCCGTAAGTGTAGGTCATTACCCGGCTTCCGGTCTGGGAGCGGCTGAGATAGCCTTCGGCGGAACCGTACTCGTAAACGGCCGACCCGGAATCGGAACGGACGACGGATATGCCGTCAAAGAACCCCTCGCCCTGGTGGCCGGTGTACATGACGATAACGGTTACCGTATCTATCATTCCGTACCCGGTCGCGGTAGCGAAGCTTTCGCTGACGAACTGCCAGTCCGTGACGCCCCTGTCGAAATCGATAAAGAAGTCTTCCGTGTGGGGAGTGGCGGACGGTCCGTCGTAGTACTTTATTTCCACGTGCAGGCAGAAGTTCGAGGCCGGGGAGTACGACTGTCCGGTCCCCTTCCCCCATCCCGACACCGTGAAGAGCGTCCGATCGGCCGATGGAGACGCGTCGTACTCCGCCTTCCGCTCGTCGGTCGCGCGGTAGACCACCTGATACGGGAACTCCGCCTCGTCGAACGCGGAGCTGACGTGAAGGACGTCCCCGAAGACGGCATCGCCGGAATCGGTCACGCTCACGGGGGTGTTCTCATCATAGAGCAGTTTCCAGAAGACCGACGGCGCCGTTCCGTACGACGTCTCGAAATGCCCAGCCTGCGTAAGATCGTAAGGCGCGGCCCCCGTCGTCCTGGAAAGCATTACGTTGTCTGCGTATATGCTCAGTTCGGAGGAAACGCTGCCGGCTATCAGCAGCGAGATCTTGAACCTTTCCTTACCTCCGGAGACAGACGGATCGGACGTGAAGTTCAGAGACGCGAAAGCGTATCCGCCCGTCGCATAGTACTCGTTGACGGGCAGTTCCTTCACGACGGAATGAGCGGAGTTGCTCTGCGATTCCGCCTTGAGATACAAGCTGACCCCCGACGGTATCCCGATCGTGTTTACGTCAAGGGAAAGCGAATAGTCTCCCTTGTCGAGGTCGACGTACTGGTAGACGGACGATGACTGCACGCTTCCGCTCAGCGTCAGCCGGGCGGAGTAATCGCTGTCCCGGCTCATGCCGTACTGTGCGCACGCGCTCCCTGTATACGACCAGCACTGCAGAGTCCCCGTCTCAAAGCCTCCGTTGAGCAGATGATTTGAAGACTGCTGTGTCGTTTGTACGGACGATTTCAGGCTGTTCCTGGCTTTTACGCTGTACACCTGAGGATCGCTGAAATCGCTCTCGCCGACGTACTGCCTTCCCGACGCCCCGTACAGCTGCGTTCTGCCTACGTCCGTCGTATAGCTGCTGACGGGTCTGCCGCAGCTGTCGAAGGTGATCGTTGTGAGCAGGTCGTCGGAATTGTTGAGCACGTCGTCCGCGCCGCTTGTGCGCAGGACCGTGCCCGAGGTCGTATACGTGTAGTCGAGCTTCTGGCCGTATGAGGAGGATACCGTCGAGTATTCCTTGCAGATGGAAACTCTTTTGCTCGTCGAGTAGAGATTGTATTCGAGCCTGTATCCGCTGAGATTATTGGTTATCTTCGTTATGATCCCGAGATAGTTGTAGCTGTATGACGCCGTGGCGTCGACCGTGACGTCCGCCGTACCTGAGGTACCGTTCGTCGCGTAGAAGGCGGCCCATTTGGCGGAGTCGGCCGACGGGGTCCCGACGCTGTTTACGTGCGCGCGGATGACCTGCCTTAAGTAGTTGCCGTACGACGTTCCGACGGAGCCGCTGTACGTGTTCGAATAGCGGAACACCACGCCCTCGCCTGAATTCGGGTTCCAGACCGCGTACAGCTTCCCTCCGCTGTAGGACAGATACAGCTGTTCGGCCACGCTGTCCTCGACCGGCAGCAGGGATATCTTCGTGGGATAGTAGTTCGACGACTGACCTGCGGTGAAGATGACGCGGTTGCCGTTTCTGTCCGCGATCTCCGACAGATACCAGGCGTTGGTTATTCCGGAATAATCAGGTGCAGCTCTGTACGAAAAGGTCTTAACCGTATCAGAGGAATCTTTGAGTTCGACAAGCGTTCTTTCTGTATCCTGCGGATCGGTTTTGATCTCAAGCGTCAGATGAAGTCCGTCCTCGTCCTCATATACGGTCGTGCTGATGCCTCTGGGGAAGAAATAGTGCTCGGTCCCGTCCCCGTCGGCCCAGATGATGTAATAGCCGGTGTTTCCCGCGGAGTCGGTATAGGCTTTCCTGAGCAGAGTCTCGTTGACGCTGAGCTTGAAACTTTTTGCGGTGCACGACACCGTGTCCGCGGTCTGCGCGTTCGGATACTTATAGTCGCCGAAATACATGCAGTGATTGAAGACCAGGGACGGACTCACGGGCATGAGAGCGTCGGTCGTAGTGAGCGTGGGGATGTTCACGACGAGGTTGCCCGTGGCGTTGTTAATATATGCCTGTCCCGCAAAGCCCGCGTCCTGGGATGCGAACGACCAGTAATCCTCAAGTCCCTTCATGTCCGAATAGGTTATGCAGAGGCTGGGGCGGACGTAATCTGACGCGAAGTCGTTTGAATAGAAATTTGCGGCGCCGGTGAAGCCCGCGCCCGAAGGCGCGGCGAAAGCCACGCCGTAATTGCTTCCGTCATACCACTTCTTTACTATTGGCGTTATGTTCCAGCGGAACTCATCGTCGGACAGAGGCTGTCCGGTATAGTCCTGCGAAGCAACGTGTCTGAAATCCGAAAAGGTCGCGGCGACGGCTCCGGCGGGAGATGTCCCAGAGGCGGAATTCCACGTCAGGGACGCGGTCCAGTCCGAAGTGACTTCATACGCGGCGACGTACCCGCTGAAGGAACTGTTTCCCTCATATGCAAACAAACTGATTTTGGCGTTCGTGATATACGCCGACTGCGGCAGCGAGGGCAGGGCCGTGAGTTTCCAGTAGGCTCTGTTACCCGTTCCGACGAGCAGGGACGTGCTTGAGGAATATGACGCCGCAGGCGACGCCGACGAGATATACGTATCCAGCACGTTCGACGAGGTGCTGTATACCGGAGGATCGATGACGACGGGAAAGACGCGGGACTCGTCTTCGATCCACCCCGCGTCGGCAGTTACCGTGAGCACGTACGTTCCGTCGTCCCCGGAGGAAAGGTCATAGGATACAGCATCCGAAAACTCGTATTCCGCGTCCCGCATCGAAGGCGCGGGAAGGAAGTATACGGTGTCTCCGGTGGACGGATCGACGAGGCCTATCTGACCGTTTTCAGCGAATTCAGGAATAAGTCCTTCAAGTGAGAGTGTGAACGTGTAGGTATAGTCTGATCCGGGATCCCTTTCCTTGACGATAACGTTCTCTTTTACGTTCTTCCCGTACAGGATGTATTCGACGTCCGTTCCGGGGAGGATGTTTTCGTATACGACCGACGAGCGGATGTTGTCCAGAGTCGTGAGGACTTCAAGCGGATCTGCGTCTTTGTCAAATTCGGTTTCGGTGTTTGTGATCTCTCCCTTTATGCCTTTAGCGGCACCTGTGAGAGAGAAAGATACGCTGCTGTCTTTCCCGGTGAGTGTGAACAGTGAGGAATCGTCGGAGGTCTTGTACGGGAACGAGTATCTGCCGTTGGACGTGGAGATGACCGATCCGTTTCTGTACAGGCGGTTGTCTATGTCTGTATAGCGTCCGTTTTCGTCTTCTTCGTGGATATCCGTATCGTAGTGGGCCGTATAAAAAGAACCGTCCGTGAGCCTGAACGTCTTTTCAGTCGCGGTGCGGGATTCGTTAACCTCAATTATCTTTGCGTTCGATGAAGCACTGACGGCGTCTCCTTCAGTTCCCGCCCCGTTTGCGCCGTTGTCCGCCGCGAAGGCATAAAGCGGAAGCGAAACAGCGACAATGGCAAACGATACGATCACAGAGAGAATTCTGAACAACGGTGAACTCTTCATTATAAAGGACTCCTTTGTTTGCAAAAAGTGAAAGCCGGACTCTTGTTCTTGCGTTTTAGCTTTCGCACGGTCTGTTTTTAAATCGCTTTTTTATTTCAGTATACCATCTTGAAACGGCAGAGTCAATAAAAACAAATCTGATTCTCCGATTATTCATACGGATTCATAAGGAAGACAATGATTCACAATCGGAAAAGAAAAAACGGAAAGGACGGGCATATGACTGTCCGTCCTTTCCGAAGCCGGGATAACACTAAAGAACAATAGCGTAAGCGAGGCTTTTTTCCGGCCTACCCGACAGGATTTGAACCTGCGACCTCAAGAGTCGGAGTCTTGCGCGCTATCCAGCTGTGCCACGGGTAGATGACGGGACCTATTATACATCAAGCCCGGCCGGTTGTCAATAAGCTTTTGCCATTGTGTGCCGGGTCCCGGGCATCTGCGTCACTTGGTCTCGGTCACGTCGAGCAGCACATGCTCCTCGTTGCGGCAGTTGACTGAGAGGGTCACGCGGTATGTGCCGGACTCGAGCGCCCTCAGCTGGCTGTTGACGGTGCGAAGGACCCCAAGTATCAGCGTCTTGTTGTATTCGGACGAGTACACGCTGCGATACGCGGTGCGCCCCTGGGAATCGGTCACCGTGACCGTGACGTTCTTTATCACATAGCTCGACTCGATGGTCCCTTTCAGACCGTCCCTGACTATCCTTCCGGGGTTCGGTTCCCTGAGCACGCAGTAGCAGGGCTGGTTTATGCCGCTCTCGAGCCTCTCGAACCTGACGGGGATGAAGCGCAGCGCGTCGCTCCCGCTGTAGAGCGCGTCGAACGACACCGACTTACGCTTCCAGCTGGTCTGGCCGTCCTTGTAGTCGCGCAGCGACGAGCTCTGCTCTATCGTCTGCACGCGGCTGGTGCCTCCGCTTATCGAGCCGTCCGAATTCCTGATTATGACCGGATCGTCGTGGACCATGATGCTGTGCGACAGCACCGTGCCGGACGAGTTCTTCCAGAGCGCCAGCAGGACGTCGCCCTTCTTCAGCTCGGCGTAGGCGAGGTTCATGGTCGCCTTGGTGTTGGCGTTCAGGACGTCGTCCGAGGTCACCGCTCCGGAGGGGACGGTGTAGCTGCCGACCTTGCCGAAGCCGTTGCCCTTGCCGGGCATCATCATGGCGGCTCCTATGACTTTGTCGATGTTGCTGACGAAATAGGTGTAGGCGCCGATTATTGACGTCGAGCACGAAACTCCCGGGGTGGTCTTCCAGAAGTAGTCTATGTCGGCGATGTAGTCGTTGGACAGGAGGCCGTCGGGCGTGAGCACTGAGCGGAAGGCCTCGAGCGAGCCGCGGTTGTCGTTGTAGATCATGCCGTAGTACCTGACGCCCTTCTTATAGGCGGGCGTCGAGTACGAGGTCTTCCCCTTGGTGTCGACGTTTCCTCCGGCCGTCCATCCGACCTCGGCCATCTCGTCCATCTTGGCGACGATGGCGCTGCGGAGCTCCTCGATCTCGCCGTCCTCGGCAAAGACCGCGGCCGAACGGCGCTCGGCGTACTTGTCTATGACCTGGGCCTTGAGCGCCGCCGCGACCGGCTCGCCCTCGCGGGCCGCTATGGCCTGCTCGGCGACTTCGTAGACGGTCGCCTGTGCCACTCCGGAGGTCAGGGTGCGGCTCTCGCCGTTCTCGTTGAACGTAACATATGCCGCCGCCGAGAAAGGCAGCTTGTAGCTGGCGACGCTCACGGTCTCGTTATACGCCCCGCAGAAGACGAGGCCGGGCACCGAGGCGGCGTCGACGGACGTCAGCCATACCGGCGAGACGTATTCGACCTCCTTGGCCTCGGCGCCGTAAAGACCGGCGGCGGGCCCTTTTATGAGGTCGTCGTCCTTCTTTACGGCGGAAGACGGCAGTATCCTGAAGCCGCGGTCGACGACCTCGGCGTCCAGCGTGCAGTATCTGAGCGTCAGCTTGACGGAACAGTCCCCGAAGTCGGCAACGGTGCGGCACTCTTTCACCCGGGTGTCCTTGAGCACTGCGACGAACCTGATCTCCTCGCGCCGTCCGCTTATGTCATTCAGTATCTCGGCCCCGACGAGCTCGAACGAGATCCCGCCCTCGCCGTCGGATGTCCCGGCGTCGGCGGCAGACGCGGGCGCCGGCCCGGCCGCCAGCAGCGCGGCGGCAAGCAGCAGCACGGCTATGTTTGCCGCAGCCGACCTGCGCCTTCGACGTATCATAACGAAGCATACCGCCGCCGCGGCGACGGCCGCGACCGCGGCGACTGTAATGATGACGACGGTCTTCCCCGCGGCTCCTTTTGAGGCCGTGAACTCCGCTCCGGCTTCGGCGCCGGGGGCGATGACGGAGGCCAGCGGCACGTCGACGGCGGTCATCTCCCCCGAGGCGTAGCTGATCTCGGCGGATAGGGCGGCTCCGGTCAGAGGATAGTCGCCGTTGTTGACGACTGTCACCCTGCCCTTCGTCTTTCCCGTCATGGACGGACCCGACAGGTCGACGCTCACAGACGGGACTGCCGCCGAAACGAACAGGGCGGAAGCGGCCGTCAGGAGCATGCATATAGCTGTGAATAGACCGAGTTTAGCTGTGATCTTCATTCTCCGCTCCAGTCGTGTTGCGGCGGCCGCGCGGCCGCGCTCTCAAAGTTCCGGATCCGGCCCGCCGTTCCGCTTTCCGCGCCTGATGATCACGGCGGAAAGGACGAGGACCGGAAGCAGAGCGGCGGCCCCTAAAGCGGACCCGCAGCCCTTTTTGACATAGACCGCTCTCACGGTCAGATCTTCGGTTACAGGCAGTCCCGAGAGGTCCTTGTCCCAGGCCGAGGCGCTCATGTCGAACTCCTCCTTGACGGGCAGGGCCGGGACATCGACCGTCCCGCCGTAGCCGACCGACACGCGGGCGACCTCGTTCTGGCCGTCCATGAACGTCACGGTGAGGGGAGCGCCGGCGCCGATCGCACAACTGACCGTCCTGCTCCGGAACGCCGCGTCCTCACCGTCCCTTGAGGCGTATCTGAAGTAGTATGTGCGTCCGTACTCGAAAGCGTAGGTCCCGTCTGCCATCTCCTCGGTGACGGGCTCCCACTTCTCCGCGTCGGTGCTGAACAGCATGGAGGTGTCGAGCCCGGAGATGCCCCCGTCGCTGCGGCCGCCGATCGACTCGTCCGTGACTGTGATCCCGTCCGGGGCGGCCGGCCTGTCCTCGAAGCCGAACGTTACGACCACCCTGTCTGGATCGTCGGCCAGCGAGGCCGGATACAGCCGCACCTCCGCCCCGTACCAGCTCTCGGATATCGGGACGAAGCCCAGGGCGTCGGACCTGACCGCGGAGTCGTTTATTATGAACGTCGTCAGCGGAGTGAAGGTGCAGAGCTTCTCTCCCGCGTAGTCGTAGCGGTCCTCCTCCGCGAACGGATGGATCTCGACGGGCAGCGCCTCGGATGTCTCGTAACCGTCGGCCGGGGTGCGCCTTATGTACACCTTCTTCCATGCCGGCAGTTCCTCGGCGGTGAGCGTCTTTGCGCTCACCCGCACGTAGGTGCGGCCTCCGTCAAGGCTGTATTCGTAGTTCCCGTCGGGAAATATTATGCTTCCCTCGTCCGCGCCCGTGAGCGGCTGGTTCACGGTGAACCGGTCGAGCGTGGGCGTCTGCGCCTTTTCGGGGATGACGACTGCGACCCAATCGCTGGCCCTCTTGACGTCGGCCGCGGCGTAGCGGAAGTATACGGTCCCGGACAGGCCGCTTACGCGCGAGTTGGCGATGACAGGCGCGGCCGCGTCGCTGTGGTCGGCAAGGAGGCTGATCTCCATGTCCGCCGTGACGCCGCGGACCGAGCCGTCGCTGCCGCCGTAAGACGAGGCCTCGGCGGAAAAGTCGGTCTCGACGGGGGGCTCGAGCTCGCCGATGGGAACGCCTCTGACGCTGAGCATGGCGTCGCGGTGAGGATCGCCGGTCACGGTTGCGCTCTTCTCGTCGTTGCGGGTGTAGGTGTAGCCCTCGGGCACGGCGATCCTGGACGGCAGATAAAAGCCGTCGGCCGCGGTGATCTTGACGGGCTGGAACTTGTTCTCGGCCGTGACCGTCTGCCTGACGGGCCCGGAGACCACTGTCGCGTTCTCGGCGGTCAGCTCGAAATCGCAGGCCCAGTGGGCGTAGAGCGTGAGCTTGCCGTTCTCCATGAGGACCGTCAGGTCGGTCACCTCGGTCCCGCCGGTCGGCTCGGTGAACCAGCCGATGATGTGCTCGCCGGTGTTCGTCGCCGCGTCGGGAAGATGGCCGAAGACCGTACCCTTATTGACGTGCATAGGCTCGGGGACTTCGCCCATCCGCCCGTTGAGGTCGAAGGTGACGTAGCAGTGGTCGACGGTCCGCTCCTCGATGTACGAGAAGCTGACGTCGCAGTAGGCGGCGCCGGTGCCGTTGCCGTCGAGCTTGTACTTGCTGGTGCACTGCCAAATGTCAAAGGATTTGGTATACTTGAGCGTTGCGTTGAACTCGGCGATCCAGAGGCTGTACCCCCTGCCCTCGTAGTCGACGAGGCCCAGGTGGTTGTTGTTGGTTATCCAGGCCCTCATGGAGTAGAAGCCGACCTCGTAGCCCCTGGATCTTATGCGGTCGCAGAAGGCGTAGACCATGTCGCGTTTCTGGGTGCCGGGGACGGAGGATATGTTCGTGTTCTCGAAATCGTAATAGATGGGGTAGGTCGGCTTGTAGCCGTCGACGAGCCTCAGCACGTGGTCGGCCTCGTCGAGAGCGTCCTCGACGGTGACAGCGTAGGAGTAGAGATAGACCCCGAACGGTATGCCGTACTTTGTGCAGGCCTTGACGTTGCGCTCCCACTTGGGGTCGTCGTAGTCGGTCCGGTTGCCGCCGAAGCCGCAGCGGATGATGACGAAGCTGATCGTGCCTTCCTTGTACTGCTTGGAGATCTTTTCCCAGTTGATGTCACCGTTCCAGCTGGACACGTCGATGCCGCGGCAGACGACACCTTCGGCCCTGGTAAGATTCTCTCCCGACTGGCTGGCGCCGTAATAGTAGCCGTCGTAGTTCTTCTCCCACGGGACCAGCGTCGCCCCGGCGAAGGCCGGGAGCGCCGACAGAGCCAGCGCGGCCGCGACCGCGCAGGTGATCAGTTTTGTCAGTCTGAAAGCTTTTTTTCCGTTCATCTTCCGTCCGCCTGAGGCTGACGCGCCGGAGCGTGCCCGGTCGCGCGATTGTAATTATTATTATATCACAAGAAATAAAGGTTGTCCATATTCCCGTTCCGCGCCGGGAAATG
This sequence comes from Clostridiales bacterium, assembly GCA_016281895.1. Taxonomy (GTDB): domain Bacteria; phylum Bacillota; class Clostridia; order Oscillospirales; family CAG-272; genus CAG-390. The sequence goes on along the minus strand of JAEEJM010000059.1, from coordinate 8,252 downwards.
AGAAAAGGGCCGCCCCGGCAGAACGGATGCCGGCCTCAGACAGCCCTTTTTCATCGCGGGATCCGCCGGCGGCGGACCTCACATGCTGACATTTTCCTCGCTGACCTTGTCCGAAATGACCTTGTTCTTACCCGACGCCTTGCCGGCGTAGAGCCGCTGGTCGGCCCTGATGACCAGCTCCTCGCGGGACACGCCCTCGGTGTAGGCGGCAAGTCCGGCGGTGGCCGTGATCCTCTTGTCCTCCATGAACGGGAAGGACTTTCGCGCGAGCTCCGCTATGATACGGTTGCAGGATCGCTCGGCCTTGTCGATATCGCAGGCGAAGAGCACAAGGAACTCCTCGCCGCCGAAGCGGAAGACCATGTCGTCGCTCTTGGTGTTGGTGTAGATTATCCTTACGAACTCCTTGAGGACGATGTCGCCCGACGCGTGTCCGTAAGTGTCGTTGACCTTCTTGAAGTTGTCGAGATCGAAGATGGCGACGGAGAAGGCCGTGCCGTTCTCATGGTGCCTGCGTATGAACGCGTCCATGTAGCGGGCGAGCTTCCTGCGGTTCATGGCGTGCGTCAGCACGTCGTAATCCGACATCCGGTCCAGTTCCTTCAGCAGCAGGCGGTTGATGAGGAAGACGATGACGAAGACCGAAAGGAACTCGAGCAGGACCGCCTCGATGCGGAACACGAGCTCGTTGACGAAGTTCTCTCCGCGGACCGGGAGGAGCTTGTCGCCCCGGATGATCCACGACAGGGCCATGGAGAGCAGAATGGCTCCCTCGTTGATGAGCAGCACCCGGCAGTCAAGGAACAGGGCCGCAAGCAGCACGAACAGAAGGCTGAAGGCCCAGAACTCCCGGAACGGGGCCAGGTAGGATATGATGTTCCAGTGGATTATGAGCAGGACCGTCAGGGCGTGTTCGCCGAAGAGGATCTTGGTCTTGATGGCCATGCCGTCCGCGCCTATGCAGGTGCGGTACAGGTACAGGCCGACGAAGGCGTAAGTCAGGCAGAACGCGTCGAGGACCAGCAGGTTGCCGTAGCTTATCGAGAAGCGGTTCAGCAGGGCCAGGACCGTTATGATGAGCGATGAGAAGACGCCCACGCACGGCGCAAGGATGCAGACGAGCTTGATCACCCTCGTCTTGTAGAACTCGTCGGCCGTAAACCCGCCGCTCTCCATGGAGGTGCTGGCCCTCATGTCGATCAGTTCGGACTTGACGGGTATGCGCTCGGCCAAACGGCAGAGCAGGATGAGCAGGGCGCCGAACAGCAGCGAGCCGAGCAGCGCGGCCGCAAAAAAGACGAACAGCCCGGACAGTCCGTTTTTGCAGAAGCCATACCAGTCGTGGCCCTCGGCGACGGCTCCCCCCGACGAGACGTCGGAAAAGATCGGGATCGCGTAAAACGGCGCGTAGACGAGCATGGGCGCGGCCGCGAGCGGGACCGCCCTGTAGCCAAGATCGCCGCAACCCTCGAACAGCACCATTCCGAGCAGCGAGAGCAGCGGGATCACCGCGTGAAGGAACAGATTGCACCCTGTATATAGGGAGAAGAAGCCGGTGGGATATGTCGGGGCCAGAACGAAGAGAACCGTGAAAAACGTGAGCATGACCGAAGTGACGCTGGCAAGCCTGAAAGCGTACAGCCATCCCGGTATGCGGATCTCCCGTTTTTTGTTGATGTGTGTGCCGGTGTAATGCGCCATGACGAACGAAGACGCGCCGGCCATCAGATTGGATATGACGGTGAAGTATTTGAAAGCCTCGGCTCCGATGCCGGCGGGCCCCTTCCCGTGAGGCGTGCCGAAGACGGCCCACATGACGGAAGCCGCGGTCAGGAACGCGACGATGCAGCTGACGCTGAACGCTCCGTACAGCTTTTTTTCTTTTGTGAACACATCGGTCCTGTTCATGCTGACTGCGCCGTCCTCCTTCCAGACCATATCTATTTTATTATATCACTCTTCGCGGGTTTGTCAACATAAAACTGTCCTCTGTCTGTTGTTTTTTCTTAAATCGTGTGATATAATGAGTTTGGATCATTATAATCATTATTTCGTTCTTCGCCGCGCATAAGCGCGGATACGGAGGTTATTCATGAGCGGACCTATCCTTTTCGGCTGGGCCGAGACCGACATAACACCGAAGCGGAAGATCGCCCTGGACGGCGAGTTCTTCGAGCGCGCCACCGACGAGGTCGAGACCCCTATCACCGTGACGGCGCTTGCCGTCGAGGCCGGCGGACAGCAGACGGTCATCTGCTCGTGCGACCTCGTGAGCATCAGCGCCGAGCTGACGGAGACGGTCCGGGAGCGGGTCGCCGGCACGGGCCTGCGGCCGGAGAGCATCGTCATCTGCGCGGTCCACATCCACAACTCTTACACCTTCCGACACAAGAGCCCCTTGCGCGGGGCCCCGTCGACGACCGTATCCATAATCAGGAGCTACATGCCCGAGGGCTGCACGTACATCCCGGAGGTGACGTCGGGCGACTGCATGGACCCCGACGAAGCGTTCGACTATCTTGCCGACGCCATAACGCGGACCGTCGTCCGAGCGTGGGAGAGCCGCGCGCCGGGAGGCTTCTCGACCGGCTTCGGCCGGGCGGCCGTGGGCATGAACCGCAGGGTCTGCTACTCGGACGGCACCGCCAGGATGTGGGGCGACACCGACACCCCGACCTTCACCGAGCTGGAGGGCGGGAACGACAGCGGCATCGAGCTCCTGTTCGTCCGCGGCGCGGACGGAGTGCTGACCGGAGTCGTGGCAAACGTCGCCTGCCCGGCCCAGGTAATGGAGCAGCGGAGCGTCATTTCGTCTGACTACTGGGGCAAGGTCAAGATCCTGCTGAGGCGCCGCTACGGCAGCGGCGTGTACCTGCTGCCGCTGTGTTCGGCGGCCGGCGACCAGTGCCCGCGCGACCTTATCCGCTGGGTCGAGCCGGAGACGCCCATAAAGGATCCCAACATAGTCAGGCCCGCGCCCAGGATCCGCCTGGCCGACCCATCCATGTTCGACGTCGGAGGGACCTGGAAGATAGGAAAACGGATCTTTGCCGAGATCGAGGACGCGCTGGCGGAGGCCGGGGAGCCTGTCACATCCGCGGTGCATCTGCACGAATCGAAGACCCTGACGCTGCCCCTGCGCCGCGTGACCGACACCGAGTACGAACAGGCCCGGGAGGCGCTCAGGGAGTTCTTCAGGGGCCGCGACCGCCTCGACTACAAGGACTCCGCCGCCCTGCACATACACGCCGGGACCATCCGGCGCTACGAGGTCCAGAAGACCAACTCCACCGTGGAGGCGGAGCTGCATTTCATCAGACTCGGGCCCGTCGTCTTCGCGACGAACCCCTTCGAGCTCTTCCTCAACTACGGCAACGTTATAAGGGCCAGGAGCGCGGCGCAGCAGACCTTCCTCATCCAGCTGGCCAACGGAGGCCTCAGCTATCTGCCCACGGAGGCCGCCGAGAAGCACGGCCATTACAGCGCCTACGTCTCGAGCGGCTACGTCGGCCACGAGGGCGGTTCCCTGCTCGTCGACGCCTCGCTCGACAGCATCGCCGGACTGTTTGCCGGCGACGGTGACTGAGCCGCCGGGGCCACCCGAAATGATCTGAAGAAGGAGACTGCCATGTCAAGAATCGGTTTCGTCGGATTCGGAGAGGTCAACACCCCCGTCTCCGTCATCGAGAAAAAATGCGGCGACGCCGCAAGGGCGCTTGCCGCCGAAGGCCTGGATCTGTTAACCGTCTTCCCCGTGGCCGACGACAGCGCAGAGACTCAGGTCCGTGCGGCCGTCGCACAGCTCGCCGGGCAGGACCTCGACGCTCTTGTCTTGTGCGTCGCCGGCTGGATCCCGACCCACGCCGTTGTCAAGGTCACAGAGCAATTCCGCCATCTGCCCATGGTGCTCTGGGGCCTCTGCGGCTGGTACGAGGACGGACGGCTCGTCACCACCGCCGATCAGGCGGGGACCTCGGGCCTGCGGGCCGTCTTCGAGGACCTAGGATACACGTTCAAATATGTCTATGACGTCGTCGGCCGCAAGAGCCGCAGCGCAGACGTCGCCTCCTTCTGCAGGGCGGCCTCGGCAGCCCGCTCTCTCCGCTCCTCAAAGGTCGGCATGGCCGGCTACCGCGACATGAACCTCTACGGCACGCTGTACGACGGCGTGTCGCTGAAGCGTTGCACAGGCGTCGAGATCGAGACCTTCGAGATGCTGGAGATGCAGCAGCGCTTCGACAGGCTCGGCGAGGACGAAAAGCGCCGCGTCGTCGAGGACCGCATAATGAAGTGGCACTTCCTCAGCCCCGCGAAGCCCGAGTCCATGATGAAGGCCGCCGGCTACTACCTTGCCGTCAGGCAGATAGCCGGGGAGAGGCATTACGCCTCCATCTCGATAAAGGACGTCGACGGCATGAAGAAGCTCTGCGGCTTCCCGCCGGCTCCGGTGTTCATGCTGCTGTCCGAGGACGGCTACACGACGGTGCCCGAGAACGACAGCCTCGGCGCCGTGACGCAGCTCATGATGAACAGGCTGACCGGGCAGCTGGCCGGCTATCTTGAATTCTACGAGTTCTTCGAGAACAGCGTCCTGGCCGGAGTGCCGGACTTCATTGCCGCCGACATGGTGGACGGCGACGCCTACACTGTCATGCCCGCCGCCTTCGGCCTGCTCGACCAGGGCATACTCAACGTATCGAAGGTCCGGACCGGCGAGCTCACCCTCTCGAGGCTCGTCTGCCGCGGCGGTCAATACACGATGCAGGCGCTACGCGGCCTCGGCAAGACTCCGCCCGCGTGGGAGGAATGCGGCTGGGACAAGCCCGCGCCTCAGCTGTCCGCCCTCGAGATCGGGATCGGCAGCGTCGAGGCGTTCGCTGAGAAGGTCGCCTGCCAGCATTACATAGTCACGTACGGAGACAACAGGGCCGCCATCCGCGACCTTTGCCGCATCCTCGGCATAGAGTATCAGGAGATCTGACGTGAGGAAGTTCCTGGGTATCGACATAGGCACGACCTCGCTCAAGGCCGCGGTGTTCGGGGAGGACGGCAGCAGACTCGGCTTCCGCTCGGTCGACTACACCCTCTCGACGGACCCCGCCACCGGCTTTATCGAGTTCGACGCCGAGGAATACGTCCGCGCCTGCACGGGCGCCATCGACGGCCTCGTCGGCGAGTGCGGCAGTCCGGACGCCCTCTCCGTCGACACGCAGGGCGAGACGCTTATTTTGGCGGACGCCTCCGGAACGCCCCTCTGCCCCGCCGTGGTCTGGCTCGACAACAGGGCCTCGGCCGAGGCCGAAGACATACGCGCGGCTTTCGGAAACCGCCGCATCTATGAGGCGACGGGACAGCCGGAGATGACAGCCGGCTGGCCGGCCGCCAAGCTGCTGTGGTTCCGCCGGAACCGGCCGGACGTCTTCGCCAAGACGGAAAAGATCTTCCTGCTCGAGGACTGGATCCTGTACAGGCTGACCGGGCGGTTCGTCACCGAGCCGACCATACAGTCGTCGTCCGTGTACTTCGACATCAACACCCGGAGCTGGTGGCCCGAGATGCTCGGCTTCATAGGCGTCCGGGAGTCCATGCTGCCGCGGATCTGCCGGAGCATGGAGCCCGTCGGCGAATACCTCGGCATACCCGTCGTCACCGGAGCCCTCGACCAGCTTGCCGGGACGGTGGGCTGCGGGGTCACGGACGGTACCGCCGTCAGCGAGATGACCGGCACCATCATGGCCATCTGCGCCATGACCGGCTCCGTGCCTCCATACGACCAGGAAAGCATCGTCCCGTGCCACATTCACGCGATAGACGGCAAATACTGCCGCATCCTTTGGACCGGGACCGCGGGCATGGCGCTCAAGTGGTTCAGAAACAACTTCTCCGAGTCATTCTCGTTCCGCGAGCTCGACGGTCTTGCCGCCGGGATCCCGCCCGGATGCGACGGCATGACCGCACTCCCCTACTTCACCGGCTCGACCATGCCCAGATACGACCCCGACGCCAGGGCGGCCTTCCTCGGAGTGACGCTCGGGCACACCAGGGGCCACTTCGCGCGGGCCATTATGGAATCCATCGCCTATCTGCTGCTGGACGACCTTGAGTACATAGGCGGCGACGTCCGCGAGATCCGCGCCACCGGAGGAGGGGCCTCGAGCCCGCTGTGGCTGCAGATGAAGGCCGACGTCACCGGCCGGACGATCCGCACCGTCTCCGAGAGCGAGACCGCCTGCCTCGGAGCCGCCATCTTCGCGGCCGTGGGCTCGGGCGCGTTCGGCTCGGCCGCCGAGGCCGCGGCAAAACTTGTCGTTCCCGGCAGGACCTTCGAGCCGTCGGGAGCCGACTACTCCGCAGGCCACGCCCGCTTCCGCGAGCTCGACGCCATCCTCAACGGAAAACGAAAGGAAAACGGCAATGTACGGCAAGTATAAGATCCGCGCGCCCTTTTTCGAGATCGGGCCTAAGTGCTACATGTGGGGCGAGCGCATGCTCCGCCTTGCGCTGAGGATCGACGACATAGCGCGCAGGTACGACCTCGACGTTATAGTCACCCCCCAGTATTCGGACATCCGCCTGCTGGCCGAGAACACGAGATACATACACGTCTACGCTCAGCACATGGATCCGCTCAGGCCGGGGCGAGGCCTCGGCTCAGTGCTCCCCGAGGCGGTCCGCGACGCGGGAGCCGTAGGAGTGATGCTCAACCACGCCGAGCGGAAGCTCGATCCGGACGTGCTTGCCGCGACGGTCGCCAGGGCGGACGAGGTCGGACTGGCCACCATCGTCTGCGCCGACAGCGTCGACGAGATCCGCCGGGTGGCAGGGCTGTCGCCGAATCTCATCGTGGCCGAGCCGACGGAACTCATAGGGACCGGAGTTGCCAGCGACCTCTCCTACGTTCGCGAGACCATCGAGACGGTCAGGAGCATCGACCCGTCCATAATGGTGCTCCAGGGCGCCGGCATCTCGGGTCCCGGCGATGTCGCCCGGGTGATCCGGGCCGGGGCAGAGGCCACCGGCTGCACCAGCGGCGTCATGAGGGCCCCCGATCCAGAGGCCGCCGCCGAGGAGCTGCTGAGGGCTCTGCGCGAGACCTGGGACGAGGTCCACAAAGGCTGACATAAGGGGCTGTAAAAAAAGTCCTAAAAAACAGAAGCACTCAAGCTATGATCGTTAGATTGGCGCTTGAGTGCTTTTCTTTTAGGATTTGTCAACACAAATGGTGAAAAGTGCAGAATAAACTGTAGATCCGCGAAATAGTAGAACTACATTTTTTGTTTAAGATGTTCTTAATGAATCGCGCTGTATCCACGTGAGCAGGGATGTCAATTCCGGCAAGTTTATAGTACTGCCTGACCTTTTCCCGGGTGTTTCAACAGTAACCATTCCGTCACGGTTTCGGAAACACATAAGAGACTGTGTCGTCCCGATTATCTCAGAAGTTGAATAGCCACCCTCATTGACTGCCTTCCGAAACTCAAGGAGCACAATAGTGCTGATGATGTCGTTATCTTCTTTTTTTCGGGACTTTTTTTATAGCCCCTGTGCTTTGTGGCATTTTGCGAACAAAAGTGTAAACTTTCTATGTAGGTATGAAATTCATATTGACTCTGAAGAAGATATGTGATATAATACCGAACGAACCTAAGCGATCAGGATTATTTGAATTGACAAGGAGCGAAAGAATGAGCAGAAACACAGATACCATCGCCTGCAACGGAGTATGCCCCTGCGTTTCTCCCTGCCCCATCGGCGAATCGCTGAGGGTGATCGGTGGAAGATGGAAAATGCGGATCATCTGCACACTCTACGTGGACGGAACGCAGCGTTACAACGACCTCGTGCGTAAAACATCCGGTGTGACGAACGCGATGCTTTCCTCCTCTCTCAAGGAGCTTGAAGCGGACGGCATCGTAACGCGCCGGCAGTATGAAGAAATCCCGCCGAGAGTGGAGTACACCCTTACGGATCGCGGACGCGAGCTGTGGCCGATCCTGCACCGTCTTGCCCATTGGGCGACGGGCGAAGAATATGACGGAGACGACTTGAAAACATAAGGAGGAAGGCAAATGAACGTCTTTGATAAATCAAATAAAATAATGAAGGAGCAACCATGAAAATCGAGATCAGATACTTCACGAAATCCAAAAAAGGCAACACGAAAAAGCTCGCGGACGCAGTGTCGGCGGCGCTGGGGATCGAGGCTCTGGACGTCTCGGCCGATCTGGCGGAAAATGTCGACAGACTGTTTC
>JAEEJM010000058.1 GCA_016281895.1 Clostridiales bacterium | reverse complement strand
GTTCTTGACCGAGTTTCCTTCGCACTTGCGTGCTTGTACTTCCTCGTCTGTTGTTCAATTTTCAATGACCTTCCGGCGCTCCGTTTCAGCCCTTTCCCGGGGCCTCTTCTTCGCGACAGCCTGCATATTATACCACTTCCGTCTCTCCTTGTCAAGCGGTTTTTTGCGTTTTTTTGGGGATTTTCGGGGAGAATCATCAACTCGTTTCATATATACAATAATAATGGGTGATAATGGTTGAATATATGTATAAAAAGAACAATACAAAAGACAGCATTATATGCGTGAGCTGCGGAGCGGCCCGTGCGGGACCGAAAAAGCACGGCCGCCGTGCAACGGCCGAAAATGCCACAGCCGCCGTGCGGGACCGAAAAAGCACGGTCGCCGTGCGGCGGCCGAAAAAACCGGCCGCCGGCCGGGACGGAAAAAAGCCCGGCCGCCGTGCGGCGGCCGGGGTGCGCCGGCATCAGATGCCGGACGGTCGTGTCTGGGTGCGGGGGATGCCCCGTTTTGCGTTTACTCTTCGGCCACGTACAGACCCTTGTCGGTCAGCCAAGACGAGTAGACGCCGTAGATGCCGGAGGTCTTGTTCATGTTCGTGTTGTTCTTGACTATGGTCGAGAGATAGGTGGAATACTCGGCTATGAAGGCCTCGAGCTCCTCGTAGCTGTTGACGGCCTGAAGCTTGCGGTAGATCTCGGCGCTCTCGTTGCGAAGCGTAACGAGGTCGTTGACGTTGAGCGCGTCCTTCTCCTGGTCGGAGGGATTGAGATCGTCGTCGGTGACTCTGAAGCAGTTGATGAGACCGCCCCTGAGGGAACTGTTCTGGACCTTGCCGTAGGTCCAAACATCGGGATCGGAGCCCTCTTCGGGATAGGCCACGAAGGCGTTGCCGGTCTTGCGGATGTCCATCATATAGTCGTTGTTGAGACGGTAGAGCGTTCCGTCGGGGTTGAGGTCGTAATGCACGCCCTTGACGCCGTACTGGAGAACGTTGCGCAGATCGGAGTTGGTGTTGAGGTAGGTGATGACTTCCATGCTGCGGGAGAGGCTCCTGGTGAAGTAGCTGACCGCAAACATGCTGCCGAACACGTCCTCCTCCTCGATGCGGGGAGTCTCGAGGGCGACCATGTAATACTCGTCGCGGTACTTGGCCTGGAGCTCGGCTCCGCCCTTAACGACCTGCAGCGCGATCTTTTTGCCATCGGCGGCGGTCTCGGAGATGTAGCCGGCATCCTTGTACTTCTGGATGGCCTTGAGCTGGTTCGTGTACTCGAGGACGGTGAATATGTTCTTGGCGCCTATGTAGGAGTTGGTGGAGGAGGTGGGATCGAGGGTCTTGTCGAGGGAGAAGGTGTTGCCGATGAGCGAGAACTCGTCGTGAAGGATCTTGCGCCCTTCGGCGTCGTAGGTCCAGTAGAAGGTGCCGGTCACGGGGAGGTCGCCGACGATGAGCTGAACGTCGTTCTCGTACTTCGCGATGTCGTTGAGATAGTTCTCACACTTGGCGAGGCTGTTCATGTCGTTGACATCGTAGTGGTACTTGTCTATGAGTTCCCTGTTGAGCAACAGATAGGTGTAGCTGCCGATGGCGTGGTTGTTGGGGATGCCGTACGTGCCGGAGCCGGCCCACTTGGCCCACGCGAGGAGCGAGGGCTGAATGTACTCCTTGATCTTCTTGGAGGAGCTGGTGAGCTCGTCGTCGAGGCGGCTGAGCCACTCGTTGTCGATGTACTTCATATAGGTGTCGTAGCTGTCGATCCAGAGGATGTCGAGCTGGTTGGCGCGCTCGTCGGGATACTTGATCTCGGAGAGCGTAACGCCTTCGATACCTTCGATGGTGACGAGGACGGTCTCTTCGGCGGTGGTGTCCTCGCCGGTGAGCTCCTCGGTCTCGCGGAAGTCGGCGTACTGGGGATGCTCGGCGTAGAACTTGTCGAACCACTCGAGGTCGGTGGTGATGCCGGAAGCCTTTGCGCGCTTCTGGGCGTCCTTAAGCACGGACGCGTGCTCGTCGCGGAGCTCCTGGTATCTGAGGTTGGCCTCGATCAGGCCTTCGATAGTAGGATAGTAATTCTCGTATGTCAGGAAATGAATGACGACCTGAGTTTTGAACTTTGCTTTCGTGATGGTGTTGAAAGCCGCGCTGACGAGCCTCTGATCCTTTTCGGAGACCTCGTTCTCGGTGACGACGTACATGGAAATGGTCTTGGTGGAAGACGAGGCCTCTTTGTTGACGTTTTGCTCGGCCTCTTCCGACGTCTTGTCGCTGGAACAGCCTGTCAGAAGGACGCTCACGATGATGACCGCAGCCAGCAGAAAGCTCAGGATTCTTTTGTTCATGCTAATTGTTTCCTCCTTGCGGGAATGCCGTACGCCGCGTACGCGTACTTACACGGATATACATAGATATTGTATATCAAATCTTTCGCGTTGTCAAGAGGTTTTTACATGCGCCGGGCGCGGGGTCAGGCGGCCTCCGGACGGAGAGCGGCCAGGTCCGGCACAGGCGCGGCGCCGCTCATTCGATAAAGCCTTTGAGCTGGCGGGCGCGGCTGGGATGGCGGAGCTTGCGCAGGGCCTTGGCCTCGATCTGGCGGATGCGCTCCCTTGTGATGTCGAATTCCTTTCCGACCTCCTCAAGGGTGCGGCTGCGCCCGTCGTACAGGCCGAAGCGGAGCTTTATGACGGTCTCCTCCCTGGGCGTCAGGGTGTGGAGCTGGCGCTCGATGACCTCGCGCAGGATGGTCGCGCTCGCGGCCTCCGCCGGCGCCGGGGTCTCGTCGTCGGGGATGAAGTCGCCGAGATGGCTGTCCTCCTCCTCGCCGATGGGGGTCTCGAGCGAGACCGGCTCCTGTGCGATCTTGAGAATGTCGCGCACCTTGTCGGAGCCCATACCCATCTTCTGGCCGATCTCCTCGGCGGTGGGCTCGCGCCCGAGCTCCTGAAGCATCTGGCGCTGGTAGCGGGCGACCTTGTGTATGGTCTCGACCATGTGGACGGGAATCCTTATGGTCCTGGCCTGGTCGGCGATGGCCCTGTTGATGGCCTGGCGGATCCACCAGGTCGCGTATGTGGAGAACTTGAAGCCCTTGCTGTAATCAAACTTGTCGACGGCCTTCATAAGGCCGAGGTTGCCCTCCTGGATGAGGTCAAGGAAGAACATGCCCTTCCCCACGTACCTCTTGGCTATGCTGACGACCAGCCTCAGGTTGGCCACGACGAGTTTTTCCTTTGCGGCGTCCCTCTCGGCCTCGCTGTAGGCGGGGTCGTTCATCTTTCTGGCGAGCTCGCACTCGGTGTTCGGGTCGAGCAGCTCCACGAGGCCGATCTCCTTGAGGTACATCCTCACGGGGTCGTCTATGGCCAGGCCCTCCTGCTCGAGCATGCGCTCCATCTCGTCGGCGTCGCCGAGCTTTTCGACCTCGCTCTCGAGCTTGCTCATCTCGCCGGCCGGCACGTCGCCGTCGACTGGCTCGTCGAGACTGCCGAAGTAATCGTCGTCCTTGTCGAGCGGAACGAGGTCTATGTCGTCGATGGCGTTGGCAAAGTCAAGGCCCTTCTCGCTCTCCAGTATCTCGTTCACGTCGATCTCTTTTTTGTCGTTCATATCTTCCTCCGCGCGGCAGAGCCGCGATGTATATTTTCGGTATTTGTCAGCGTCCGAGGCCGCGCTTGCGCCTCTCCTCGTCCAGCCTGCGGCGTTTCTCGGCGATGAGATCGCTGAGGGACCCCTCCGCGCCTCCGTCTTCCCGGCCGGCGGACTTCAGAGCCCCGACCGCGGAGCGGAACACATCCATGCCGTTGCCGGTGAGCTCCCGCCGCCGCATCTCCATGCTCTCAATGCGCCCCATCTCGTCGGGCGTGAAGAACTCGCCGAGCAGCGGCGTCGAGAAGCCTCCCTCCGACGCGTTCAGGTCCATGATCCTGTCGAAGACCTTCCTCGAGAACGAGGTGCGGAAATCGCCGGACGAGAGCTCGACTCCTCCGCGGGCGACCTCGTCGCGGTACTCCTGGTATATGAGCATCAGGCCCAGCACAGCCTCCTCGGCGGATACGGCCTTAACGTTGGAGACAGCCTCGGTGTTAATGCGGTCGCCGTAGCGGGCGGCGACGGATCTGGCCTCGCTCATCTCTCCGGCCGCGTATTTCCTTACGATGGCCCTTCTCTGCTTCTCAACGTCCTCGGAGAGCGACTGCGCCGAGACCTCGAGCCTGGCGGCGGCCCTGGAGGTGTATATGTCGCGCTCGACGCTCGACGGATACTCGGCGATGATCTCGGTCGCCTCGCGTACCGCGCGGATCTTCTCGGCGGTATCGGCGAGATTGTAGCGGGACAGCGCCGCCGACAGCTTGTATTCGAAGCCGGTGGAGCTGTCCTCGAGCAGGCGGCGGAAGGCGTCGGCGCCGAACTTCTTAACGTACTCGTCGGGGTCCTTTGCGCCGCTCATGGTAAGCACCCTGACCTCGAGTCCGACGCCGTCGAGGATGGACATAGCACGGCTCGTGGCCCTGACGCCGGCCTCGTCCGAGTCGTAGGACAGGATCACGCGCTTCGTGTATCTGGAGAGAAGCCTGGCGTGCTCCTCCGTTATGGAGGTGCCGAGGGTGGCCACGGCGTTCTCGATCCCGGCCTGGTGCAGGGTCACCACGTCCATGTAGCCCTCGCAGACGAGCAGCCTCTCGGCGCAGTGGCCGCGGGCGTAGTTCAGGGCGAACAGACTGCGGCTCTTCCTGAAGGCCGCGGTGTTGGACGTGTTGAGATATTTCGGCTTCGAGTCGTCGAGCACCCTGCCGCCGAAGGCGATGATGTTTCTGGAGGTGTCGACTATCGGAAAGATGACGCGGTTGAAAAACAGGTCGTATATGCGCCCCTTTGACGTCCTGGAGGCGAGGAAGGCGGCGCACATCTCGTCCTCGCTATAGCCGAGGCCCTTCAGATGTGAGACCAGCCTGTCGCGGCCCGGGGCGTAACCTATGTAAAAATGCTGCTGCGTGGCCCCGGAGAGCTCGCGCTTTTCGAGATAAGCGCGCGCCGGGGCGGCATCGTCCCCCTCCAGGAGGCAGGCGCGGAAGAACTTTGCCGCGTCAACGTTCATCCGCAGGACCCGGTCGCGCGACGGCCCGCGGTCGTCCCCGGACCTGTCATCGGGGATCTCGACGCCCGCGTTCTTCGCGAGCAGGGTCACCGCGGACACGTAATCCAGGTTCTCGATCTTCTGGACGAAGGTTATGACGTTCCCTCCGGCCGAGCAGCCGAAGCAGTAGAACGAGTCGGTGTTGCGGAAGACCGTGAACGAGGGAGTCTTCTCGGAGTGGAAGGGGCACAGACCGACGAGATTCGAACCGGCGCGGCGCAGTTCGACATAGCGGCCGATGACCTGCTCTATGTCGTTCCTGCGTATGACTTCCTCGATCACCTCGCGCGGTATCATTTCGGCCTCCCCTTTCTTTTTCGCTCCGTATATAATATACGGCGGCGACCCGGAAAATACTTTTTTCTTCCGGATCCCGCCGTTAAAATTTACTTTCTTTGTTCCCCTCGACTGTCAGTTGAGGATGCAGTATACGAACACGGCCACGAACTGCAGGACGGTCCCGAGCAGCACGAAGACGTGAAAGACCGAATGCATGTATCTGACCTTGCGGAGCCCGCCTATGGCGTAGAAGACCACGCCGGCAGTGTAGGCGACGCCCCCCGCGAGCAGCCAGAGAAAGCCCCTGAGGCCGAGCGAACTCACGGTCTGTCCGCAGAAGAAGATGATGATCCAGCCTATCAGGATGTAGCAGGTCATGGACAGGACCGCGTACTTCTTATGATCGATGGCCGTGAACACGGTGGCGAAGCAGCAGAGGCCCCAGACCAGACCAAAGATGACCCAGGACACCGCCGGAAAGCGGTCGTGAACGGGGCCGAATACCACCGGGGTGTAGGTGCCCCCGATGAGAAAGTATATGGTGCAGTGGTCGAGCACCTGGAGCACCTTTTTTCCGGTCCCCGGGCGCAGGGCGTGGTAGACGCTCGATATCGTGTAGAGCGCCGTGAGGGACACGCCGTAGACGGCCGCGCCGACGACGCGGAAGGCGTCGCCGCGGATGGCCGCGAAGACCACGCACAGAACGAGCGCGGCAATGCCGAAAGCCCCGCCGGCTATGTGGGTGACGGCGTTGGTTATCTCCTCGCCCCTGGTATAGTCAGGGAGCTTCCTGTCAGCAAGTCTTGTCCTTTTTCCCATAGCTGTCACAGTCCCGTCGCGCGGTCAGGAGCGGCGGTCATCCCCGCCCTCCCCGGGATCCGGTATCAACACGGTCCCGAGTTCGGCGACGGCCGCCCTGCCGGAGGTCGCCTCGGTGACGCGCTTCAGCGTGCGTCCGAGGTCGCAAAGCCTCACCGACAGGCGCAGCGTGACCTCCTCGCCGAAATCGGTCCCGGAGCACACGGCGCCGGGGATGCCGCGTTCGACGCCGAGCTTCGCGTAGTCGTTGTACGAGAGCCTGATCTCGACGAGGCGGCACTCGGTCAGTCTGACGGTGCCGGCGTCCCGGATCGCGGCGGCCGCCGCACCGGAATAGGCCCTGACGAGGCCGCCTGTTCCGAGCAGTATCCCGCCGAAATACCTTACGACGGCCACCGCGGCGCCGTCGAGGCCGTTCTTTTCAATTACGTCGAGCACCGGCCTCCCGGCGCTGCCCTGGGGCTCGCCGTCGTCGGAGTATCGCTTGAGCGAGCCGCCCCCGAGGACGTACGCGTAGACCGTGTGCCTGGCCGCGGGATGGGCCTTCCTCACCGACTTCACGAACTCCTGAGCGGCATCCTCGTCCGCGACCGGCCGGGCGAAGCCTATGAATTCAGAGCGCCTGTCCTCGACGGTCCCGGTGCCGGGGCCGCGGAGCGTTATGACGTCGCTCATTTCACGTCACCGTGATCGTACGCGGAAAGCATGCCGCGCACCCGGGCGTCGACGGTTGCCACGACGGTCGCGGAACTGTCGCCGTACTCGACCGACTCAACCGATGCGCTGCCGTACAGCAGGTTCAGCTGGCCGGCGTCGCTGTTGGGTATGACGAACCTGACACGGCTCCTGCCCGCCCTCAGCAGTCCGCTCACCGCGTCAGCAAGGTCGCCGAGGCCCCGGCCGGTGAGCGCGGATATGCACACAGACCTGCGGTCGGGCGACGTCTCTGCCCTTGGCGCGGGGATCGCCTCCGCGGCCTCGCGGTCGCACTTGTTGTAAACTATCACCGCGGGCTTGTCGCCGGCTCCGAGCTCGGAGAGAAGGTTCTCCGTGACCTCGAGCTGCGACGGGTACTCCGGGTCGGAGGCGTCGACGACTATCATCAGCATGTCGGCGAAGACGGCCTCGTCGAGCGTCGACCTGAAGGCCTTGATCAGATGCGTGGGCAGCCTCCTGATGAAGCCGACCGTGTCGGTGAGAAGAACGTCCTCGCCTCCCGGGAGCGTAAACTTTCTTGTGGTCGGGTCGAGGGTGGCGAAAAGCTTGTCCTCGGCCAGTATCCCGGCGTCCGTGAGGGCGTTCAGCAGCGTGGACTTGCCCGCGTTTGTGTAGCCGACGATGGCTATCTTCGGCAGGCCGCCGCGCTCCCTTGCGGATCTGAGCGTCTTCCTGCGGCCGGCGACGGCGTCAAGTTCGGCCTCGAGCGCAGCTATCCTGCGCTTTATGTGCCTGCGGTCGGACTCGAGCTTGGACTCGCCCGGGCCCCTCGTGCCGATGCCGCCTCCGAGCCTGGACATAGACGTGCCCTTGCCGACGAGCCTCGGAGCCGTGTACTTCAGCTGGGCGAGCTCTACCTGGAGCTTGCCCTCGGCGGTTACCGCGTGGAGCGCGAAGATGTCGAGGATGAGCATGGAGCGGTCGATGACGCGCACTCCGTCGAGCTCGTCCTCTATGTTGCGTATCTGCGACGGGGTGAGCTCGCAGTCGAAGACCGCGAGGTCGATCTCCTCCGTCCTGCATAGCTCGGCGAGCTCACGCAGCTTGCCCGAGCCTATGTAGGTGCGCGCGTCGGGCGTGCACCGCGACTGAACGAGTTCCGCGGCGACCTCGCCGCCGGCCGTCTCCACGAGGCGGCGCAGCTCGGCCAGGGAGACGTCGCACTCCCCCTCTCTCATATCGTCCGTGTCTACGCCGACTGCGACGACCCGTCCGGCTTCTATCTTTCCGTCTGCTTTCAATCGATCCTCCCTGCCGCCGAGCGGCGGCAACGGTAAAAGGAAAAGGGCGGAGAGTTCCTCCTGCCCTCTTTCCTTTGTCCGCGGACCGGCTAACCGGCTGCGGAACGGCTTACTTTTTGGCGGCCTCGAGCCTCTGCTTGAACCTGTCGACCCTTCCTCCGACGTCGACGAGCTTCTGCTTGCCGGTGAAGAAAGGATGGCACTTGGAGCAGATCTCGACTCTGATCTCTTTGCCGCCCTTGGGATTGGTGGAACGGGTGGTCACGGCTTCGCCGCAGGCGCAGCGGATGATCACCTCTTCATATTTGGGATGGATACCCTCTTTCATAGCAAAAAACCTTTCTCGGCGCAGATTTGGGACGGATTTTGCCGTCCGGGCCGCATGCCTTGCTATTGTATCACAGAACCGGCAAAAATGCAAGAGTTTTTTTAGGTTTTTTAAAATGAAGTCGCTCGGCGGAGCCGCGCTAATGAAGTGCCGCCTGCGGCGGCAATGAAGTTGCGCGCATGGCGCGCAAATGAAGTGCCGGCCCGCGGCCGGCAATGAAGGAATAAAGAGCAACTTCATAAGCGGGCGCAGCCCGCGTCTTCATTTGCCGCGAAGCGGCAGCTTCATTAGCTCGAAGCGCGACTCATACTATTTTTCTTGCCTCGATGTAGAACCGCTTGTCCTCCGCCCGGCCCATGGAAAAGGTCTTGCGAGGGAGGTTGCCGTCGCGCTCGACGGCCGGGAACAGCTCGGACTTTGACATGCCCTCGAAGAGGAAGCCGCAGAAGCCGTCCTCCGAGGCCAGGCGCTCGAGCGTCCGCGCCCCGTGTATGTAATCGGTCGAGACTTCGGGGTGGCCGGCCGAGTAGCCGTCAAGGAAGGCCTGCAGCGTGGCGACGGGCAGGGTGAGCTCGGGCGCCGGGGCTGTGAGCTCCGTCCGTCCCGCGGCCGTAATGACGGTGAACTTCTGCGGGGCCGCGCCCCCGCGGAGGTCCGACAGGCAGGCGGCAAAGGCCGACAAGAGGGCTGCCGGATCGGGGGTCGCGCACAGCCTGTAGATGGGCTCGAATTCGATGGACGGGTCGTGGACGTTGACGACCTCGACAAGGGCGAATCTTGACGGGTGGCCCGAGGCGAACTCCTCCCCGCGGGCGGCCTTGAGTTCCTCATACGCGGCCTTGGCGGTGGCCAGCGAGTGGTTCCCGTCGCCGACGGCGAACACGATGGGGTCGTCCCTGCCTTCGGCCAGGCGGTCGAGAGCGGCGTTCATGCGAACGAAGTCGTCCCCGCCTATGAAGGAGCCGGCGACGCTCCCACCGCCTTCCATGAGCGGGAACGAGTATGCGTCGGCCTCCCTGCCCCGCAGCGGCCCTATGACGGTGTCCTCCGGGTCGTCGGTAAGCAGCAGAACGTGAGGCAGCTCGACAGGCGCCCCGCGCCGCACGGCGAGCCTCGGCGGGATGCGCTCGGTCACGGTCTTCTCCGTCGACCTGACGGGGGAGTTTGACCCGGGAGTGAAATCGTACTCCTCGAGGTCGATGCACCCTACGACGCCTCGCCGAACGCGCCCGTCCCCGAGCGTCCGTTCCAGGAAGATCCCGCAGCCGAGGTGCTCTCGGAGTATCCCGCCGTCAAGGTACGAGTACATGGCCCCCCGGATGCGCGGCACGAGTTCCGCGCTGTCGGCGAGATAGATCTCGGGCAGCATGAGCCTGAGGGTCGACGGGGCGTCGCCGACGAAATCGGCGACCCTCTTCCAGTAGGCTGGCTCGGATGTGTACTGGTCGCAGGCGACCGTGGCCCAGCGGGTGCCGTCGGTCGCGCCCGGACCGAAGTCGGGGAGCAGTATGTCTGCGGGATAGAAATGCATTTCGGACCTGTCCTTCCCCGCGGCATAGCCGCGCGAACGAATGTGTATCGGATCACAGCCATTATATCACAGCCGCGCCCGGGT
Source organism: Clostridiales bacterium (assembly GCA_016281895.1). GTDB lineage: Bacteria > Bacillota > Clostridia > Oscillospirales > CAG-272 > CAG-390. The sequence continues at coordinate 1,820 of JAEEJM010000058.1, read as the reverse complement.
GTCAATCGCCGCGCGCCACGCGATCGTGTCAAGTTGTTCTGGGATTTTTAGGAAGCGCAGGCCGGGAGGTGAGAGAGGGTTTGAAGAAGAACAGCCGTTCCGGTTAATTTTCCGTTAGTAAGGCCAGGGAGTTGTGAAGAAGATTCGAAAACACTCCAGTCATATTTGCCGCTGAAGAATTCCCGGATCTGTTTTTCGGCATATCCGTTGTACTTTTCAAGTCCGCATTTGCGAGTTTTAAAGTCGCGGTTTCTTTCGGCCTTGTTTCTGGATATACGAATATGTCCTGCTTTGACCGTATTTCCATTCTTGACGTAAACACGGAGCATAGCCATTTTGGCCAGACCTTCCTTGCTCCACGCTAGCGGATTCCTGCTGAGCCGTTCGGACAGCATATGTCCTACCAGGGGTTCGGTGCAGCTTCCGCAGTGCCGTCCGCTGTATCTCTCAGCTACTGATCTCCAGTTGTTATTAAAATACACGGCAAGCTCTACAAGCTTTTTCTGGCTCTCTTCTTTATCCTGCCGTTGAAGCAAGGATTCGCAGTGTCTCAGGAAAGCGTCTCTGTCATTCTTTTTGAGAGCCAGCCTCAGCGCATTTGCATAGCAGGCTGCATCTTTGAGCCCCAGAAGTGTTTTCAACTGTCTTTCCGCATGGAATCCATCCATTACGGGCACAGCGTTCGGAAGCAGTTCAGTCAGCCTCCTGATCCAGTTTCCCCCGTCGGCATGAATATATATGTTCCTAATCTTTTCAACATCGTAACGCTCATATATCGCCGCCATAACGTTCTCCACAAATGCCTCGTTGCTTACTCCGTATCCCTGAAAATGGGTCGCGCGTATGGTTTTGTGTCTCTTTTCGTTAGTAGTATCGATTCCCTCGGTAACGGTTACCAGAGGGACCATCACGCTTCCTTTCGGTCTCATGTGCACATGATCCTCATCGGCAAACAAATGCAGTTCTTCCGGAGTCTCTTCCACTCTGCTTATGTCACTCACAACGTCCTTCATCGCAAGGATCTTGTTGTTGACCGACTGCCGGCTTACCGTCCCTCCGTAGGCCTCGGCTGCCTTCGCCATCGAACAGCTCGCCGCATTCCCTACAAGCTTTGCGCAGAACTCTTTACTTATCCTCTCAAAAGGCTCGACGCCTATGAGATGATCTACAGGATATATCTTCGTTTTGTCAGAACACTGGTAATATGTCCTGCGGTATCTGAGCTCGCCTATTTCCGTTATATACACTCGCTCGACGTTTCTTGCCTTTACTGTGAGTCCGTCGGCCTTTCTGTCCTTCTTGGCCCTGAGCATGGCTTCGTCGACCACTTGGATCGTCTGGGCAAGAATCTCCAGCGCCCCTTCTTTTAAGATCTCCATTAGACCTTCCGCGGTCTCTCCTACCGAAGATATCCCTTTTTCAGCTATATATTTTACAATTTTCCCTACCACTTCACTTGCACTCTGTGCTATAATAGTATCCATGAGGAGACTCCTTTCGTTTTGGTTTTTTGTGGTAAAAAAATTATAACACAAAAAGGCTGTCTCCTCTCTCCTTTTTCATTTCTGCGCTTATCGCCTCCCCCTGTTTTTTCGCCGCGCTCTGCTCCCCGCGGGGAGCAGAGCCTTTTTTTCTACCTAAATCTCCCAGTATTATTTTACACCAACCCGGTTTTTGCGGTTTTTGCGGCGCGGCAATTGATTTGGCGCGGGATTTATGGTACCATAGATGCGAGGGCACCGGAAGTATCTGAAGTACATCCCATCTATCGCAGGAAGGAAGTCCGCGCCGGAAAAATGGACATTTATGAGAATCTGATC
>JAEEJM010000057.1 GCA_016281895.1 Clostridiales bacterium | reverse complement strand
GCTCTGCGAAGGTCTGGAGACCGTCCGTCTCCCCGCCAACCTTACTAATCTCGCTCCGTACGCCTTCCACATGGCAAGGATAAAGAACCTGGTGTTCAGCGAGGGCTGCCGTCTCGGATCCATCGGGGGCGACTTCCTCTGCATTGAAGGCAGCGACGGATGGCCCTATACGGACGCGGCCAGCGTCGCGGCCAACAGCCTCGAGTCCTTCGTCTTCGAAGGCTCCAGCTCCATCACGACCATAAGCGCCTCCTCGGTAAGGAACCAGAGCCATCTCACGACCATCGACTTCGGCACGCCGTCCGGCGATCTGCACATCGGCTCCCAGGCATTCATAGGCGCGGGCAACAACGCCGCGCTCGTGGCCGCAGGCTACGACGAGAAGCTCAGCGACGGCATAGAAACGCTCCGCTTCCCCGCCGCGCTGACGGAGCTCCGTCCGCACGCCTTTTATATCGCCAGGATAAAGAACGTCGTCTTCAGCGAGGGCTGCCGTCTGGGGACTGTCCCGACGTGCTTCCTCTGCATCCAGGGTTCCGACGCCCATCCCAACACGGACTCCGTCAGTCTCGCGGCCAACTGCCTCGAATCGTTCGTCTTCGAGGGCAGCAACGGCCTTTCCTTCATTCAGGACGCCACTCTCAGAAACCAGAGCCACCTGAAGGTCATAGACTTCGGCACGCCGTCCGGCAGCCTTACCATAGGCTCGGTCACCTTCACGGCCGCGGGCAACAACGCATCTCTCGTGCAGGGCGGCTACGACAATGAACTGAACGAAGGCATAGAAACGCTCCGCTTCCCCGCAAATCTCACCTCCATACAGCCCACCGCCTTCCGCCAGGCCAGGATAAAGAACGTGGTCTTCAGCGAGGGCTGCCGTCTGACGACGATCCCGACCCAGTTCCTGTGCGTCGAGGGTTCCGACGCCAATCCCTACACCGACGCGGCCAATCTCGCGGCCAACTGCCTCGAGTCGTTCGTCTTCGAAGGGACCACCGACATCTCCAGGATCGATTCAGCCACGGTCCGGAACCAGAGCCACCTGAAGGTCATAGATTTCGGCACGCCTTCCGGCAGCCTTAACCTCGGAGCAGTCACCTTCGCCGGCGCCGGCAACAACGCGTCTCTCGTGGCCGCCGGCATCGAAAACGAGCTCAGCGACGGCATAGTCACACTCACACTGCCCGCGGCGCTGGCCGGGATGGAGCCGACCGCCTTCCATCTCGCGCGCGTAAAGAACCTCGTGTTCAGCGACAACTCCCCCATCGAGGCCATACCGTATCACTTCATGGGAGTTGAGGGCGCTGACGGCCACGCCTACACGGACGCCGGAGTGAGGGGCGCAGACTGCCTCGAGACCGTCACTCTGGGAAAGAACAACTCCTTCACCGAGATACGTAGCTGCGCGTTCAAGAACCAGACCCATATGAAGAGCTTCGACTTCGGCACCCGCGCCAACGGCTCCGCGCTGGTCATTCAGGCCGACGCGTTCGCCGGCATGGAGATCGATACGTTCACGATCCCCTCCTACGCCACTTTCAACACCGGCGCTTTCAAGAAGGCGAAGATAAAGAACCTCGTCTTCGGGGACGGCTTCACCATGACCGACCTTGAAAACGGCTTCATGACGAAGGACTACAACGACGCCGAGGACGCCCCCGTGCTTCGCACCGTGGACTTCGGCACCGGCTCCGCGGTCGAGGCCATAACCTACGGCTCGTTCGCCGGCTGCGGCGACCTGAAGGTCCTCGACCTCTCGAAGACGAAAGTAAAGACCATCTCCTACGGCGCGTTCAACGACTGCGGCATCACCACTCTGAAACTGCCGTCCACCCTCGAGACCATCACCGAGGGCGCCTTCCAGGGCCTCACGAAAATGACGGTCCTCAGGATAGACGGCAACAACCAGCTGACCGCGCTCGAGGGCGGCGTGTTCTCCAAGTGCGCCGAGCTGACAGAGGTGGATCTGCTCAGCAGCAGGATCACTGTCGTCGGCGACTCCCTCAAGGAGAACCCGAAGCTCAGGAAGATCGTCTTCCCCGCCGGCCTGCAGTCCGTTGAGTGGGCCGATACCACCGACGAAGAGAAATGCCCGTTCTACGGATGCTCCGCGGTCAACGAGCTGCATTTCGCGGCTGACGACCCGTCCGGATACACCTTCACAGACGGAGTCTTCCAGTTCCTCGGCGAAGCCGGCATAGTGTACGTTCCCGAAGGCGCCGACAAGGACGCCTACGTAACGTCCCTCACCGCGGCCGGCCTCACGTTCGCGGAGGACAAATGGAGGATCGAGGAAGACATAGCTCCCGCGGTCAGCTACTGGTACACAGTGACCGTAAAGCCCGCGGATAACGGCAAGGTCGAAGCCAGCCCCGCCGGCGACGTCTACGCCGGCTCCGACGTTATAGTGACCGTCACCCCGGACGAGGGCTACAAACTCGGCACCCTCTCCGTCAAGACCGCGTACGGACGCGAAGTCACGCTGACCGACAACGGCGGCGGAAAGTACACGTTCACCATGCCCGAGGCCGACGTCACGGTGGAAGCCGTCTTCAAGAAAGACACCGGCTTCTTCGTGGACGTAGACGCCGACGACTGGTTCTACGAGCCCGTCGTGTGGGCAGTCGGAAACGGCATCACCACCGGCACCGATGAGAACCACTTCAGTCCCGATGATCCCTGCACCAGAGGCCAGACGGTGACCTTCCTCTGGCGCGCCGCAGGCGAGCCCGAGCCCGAAACGAAGGAATGCCCGTTCACCGATGTGGACGCCGGCGCCTTCTACTTCAAGGCCGTCCTGTGGGCCTACGAAAAAGGCATAACCACGGGCACGACGGAGACCACCTTCGAGCCTGAAGGTACCGTGACCCGCGCGCAGGCCGTGACCTTCATCTGGCGCGCGGCCGGAAAGCCCGCGGTCTCCGCCGCGGAGAATCCGTTCGGCGACGTCGAGGAAGGCGCCTGGTATTACGACGCGGTCCTCTGGGCCGTGGAGAAGGGCGTCACCAACGGCACCTCCGCCACGACCTTCGAGCCCGGCGCCGACTGCCTGAGGTCCCAGATAGTCACCTTCCTCTACCGCGGCGCCGCGGAATAAAGTATCATCCCGTTAACGCCAATGGGAGCGGACCTGAACGGTCCGCTCCCATTTTTATGCAATAACCCGTGACAATTCGCAAATATTTAAAAAAAGGGTGAGAAAAAAACGGAAAATACGCAACAAATAAATATAGAAGTAATATACATGCGTCCGTTCAGGACGGCCGGCATGCGGCTGAGCCGTACGCCGGTACAGCAAAACGAGAGGGGTTTTTACATGTCAGTTGCGTCCAGAAAACGGCTCGGCATCTCACTGCTGAGCATACTCATCATCGCGGCTCTGTTCCTCGGCGTGCTGGCCATAAGCGCCCGCGCGGAGACAGTGACCTTCGAGGGCGATCCGCTCATCTACATCGATGACGGCAGCGGCGGTCTTACCGTCACTGGCTGCGCCGATGGCACCGAGAGCATAGTTATCCCCGGAACCGCGGGCGACAAGAACGTTACCTCCGTCAAAGCCGGCTCCTTCTATCAGTGCGGGGGCCTGAAGACGGTGACGTTCGCCTCGGACTCCAAGATCAGCACTCTCCATTCCTGCTTCATCGACTGTCCGGACCTCGTGTCCGTGGACTTCGGCTCCGGCGGAAAGCTGACCTCAGTCTATTCCTCCTTCATCAGCTGCCCGCGCCTGACCGGAGTGACGGTCCCCTCCTGCGTGGTGACCGTCGGCGCCACGTCCTTCTGCAACTGCCCGGGCCTGACCTCCGTCACCTTCGAGGCCGGCTCGCAGCTCTCCACGATAGGTGAAGCGGCGTTCTCCAACTGGAACATCGGCGAGGGCACCGTTCCCGCGACCGTCGAGTACCTAACGCTCCCGGCGAGCCTCCAGGTCCTGGGCCAGGGCGCGTTCCACGGCATGCCGGTCGTGCATTTCAGCCTTGAGGACGGCAGCAAGCTGACCGAGATTCCCAAAGGTTTCCTTGCCGCCGAAGGCAAGGAGGGTCATCCCGGCACCGATACCGAGGCCAGCTCGACGTTCAATTTCATCACCAGGGTCTTCAAGAGACTCAGTAAGCCCTACGCCTTCACGGCCGCCGCGACGGCCAAGGCCTGCAACGTGCTCGAGAGCGTAGACTTTGGCGACGGCAACTCCCTTACCCGCATCGGCGAGGCCGCCTTCAAGAACCAGACCCACCTGTCGTCCCTTGATTTCGGCGAGGATCCTGTCTCCGCTTCCCTGAGGATAGACGGCAACGCCTTCGCCGCCATGAACAACAACGCCCTGCAGGTGGATGACGGCGACGATACGGCGCTCAACGCCTGCGTCGACGAGCTCCTCTTCCCCGCGCACCTCACCTACATCGAGGATACTGCTTTCAAGTACGCCCGCGTAAGGAGCGTCGTCTTTCCCGAGACCAACAGTCTCCAGAGCATAAACTATAATTTTATGGGCATCGACGGAAATGACGCACAGCCGCATACCGATCCGCTGAATCTCGCCGCCAACTGCCTGGAATCCGTCGACTTCGGCACGAGCAACGCCCTCGCCCTTATAGGCGAAGCCACTTTCAAGAACCAGAGCCATCTCACGTCTGTGGAATTCGGT
>JAEEJM010000056.1 GCA_016281895.1 Clostridiales bacterium | reverse complement strand
TGCGCGGTCCGAAGGACGGTCGTCGACCTGTCACCGGGGGCCGCGCATTGCTTTTTTTGATGTTTTTTGTGGAAAAAACGTGATCGCAACAAGTTTTTTGCGGGGTTTTCCACTTTTTCAACAGAGTTTTCAACAGGTTTCCGGAGGACTTAGGGACGTACGGACTTATTCACCGGCGCGGGGCGATAATCAACAGCCGGGTGTGGAACTTTGCAAAAAAAGTCGGCGCAGAACGTGTAAGGACCTGTCGGGCGTGCCGGACCGGTACGGATCTGAACAAGAGGGGAAAGGCGCCGTCATTTGCATTAAAGTCGGAGTTGATTTGCCGTAAGGATTATGTTACAATAGAAGCCGCTGAAGAAGGCAAATGCGTATTAATTGTGAAAAAAGAGGGAAAAATAATGAGGGAGATAGACAGCGCGCTCATAACAGATAAGATAAAAGATATGTGCATAGCCGCGAACAGGATACTTCCGGCCGATGTAAGGGAGCGCATCGCCGAAAAAAAGGCCGAAGAGACCTGGGGGACGGCTGCGAACATCCTCGCTCAGATCGAGGAGAACTATCTTACGGCAGAGCGGACCGGCATTCCTGTGTGTCAGGACACCGGCATGGCCTGCGTTTTTCTCGAGATAGGACAGGATCTGCACGTGAACGGCAGCATAGAGGACGCTGTGAACGAAGGAGTAAGGCGAGGGTACACCGAGGGGCTTCTGCGCAAATCGGTCGTCAGGGATCCTCTGCGCAGGGTCAACACCGGCGACAACACTCCGGCGGTCATCTATTACAGACTGACGGAGGGCGACAGGCTCCGCATCACCGTGGCCCCGAAGGGCTTCGGCAGCGAGAACATGAGCAGGATAAAAATGCTGAGGCCGTCCGACGGCGAGGAAGGCGTCAAGGCTTTCGTAGTCGGCGCTGTGGAGGATGCGGGCCCCAATCCCTGTCCGCCTATAGTGGTCGGAGTGGGGATCGGCGGCACATTCGACCGCTGCGCGACGATGGCAAAGGAGGCTCTCACAAGACCTCTGTCCGACGAGAATCCCGATCCGTATTACGCTGCCATGGAGAGGGAGCTTCTTGAGCGCATAAACGCCCTGGGGATAGGACCTCAGGGACTCGGAGGGAGGACCACCGCGCTCGCGGTCAAGATCAATACGATGCCAACCCACATAGCCGGTCTTCCGGTCGCGGTAAACATCAACTGCCACGTGACAAGACACGTAACGGAGGTGCTCTGATGGAAAAAAGGATAACGGCCCCGCTCTCCCGCGAAGCGGCCGCGGAACTCAGGGCCGGAGACAGCGTCCTCATATCGGGGACGATATACACCGCAAGGGACGCCGCTCACAAGCGCCTGTGCGCGCTCATAGCTGAGGGCCGACCCCTGCCGTTCGATATCCGTGACGCAGTGATCTATTTCGTGGGTCCTACGCCCGCCCCCGCAGGAAGACCGATCGGATCGGCCGGTCCCACGACCTCATACCGCATGGACGCCTACAGCCCCGCTCTGATAAGGCTCGGACAGACCGGTATGATAGGCAAGGGGAAGAGAGGCGAAGAGGTGGTCTCGGCAATGAGGGAGTACGGCGCCGTTTATTTCGGAGCCACCGGCGGCTGCGGAGCTCTGCTCTCGCGCTGCGTAAAAAAGGCGGAGATCGTGTGCTACGAAGACCTGGGCGCGGAGGCCGTGAGGCGGCTGACCGTCGAGGACTTCCCGGCAGTGGTGATCATCGACAGCCTGGGAAACAACCTCTACGAGATAGGCAGAAAACAGTATCTGGAGAGCCTCGGACAAAGCGGTACCGAATCATAAGAGTCCGGAATTGATACCGGCGGCCGTGGCTATGAACCCCGTCACCCTGCCGGTTATCAGTGCGTTCCTGCGCTGTCCGAGGCACAAAAGCCTTTTTGACTTCGGGGACGACAGCCTGAAATAGGCGGCCTCGCGCCGGACCGAGCATATGACCGTGTCCGTCACGAATGTGATCCCGAGGCCCCTGCAGGCCAGGCTGTAAGCGGTCATCAGCTGGTCCAAGCGCATCGCGCTGAATTCTGACACGCCGGCCTCGCCGAGCATGGCCTCGGCGCGCGAGCACATATCGTTGCCCTTTTTCAGAAGAATGAGATCGGAGCCCCGGCAGACGGAGAGATCTATTGCCGGGACACCGGTCTTTTTTTTGCCGGAGATATCGTCGACGGAGAGGGCCAGATCCGCGTGCTCCGCGGCAAAGGCGGTTCCGGTACCGGCGCAGAGGTAGATCGTCTCGCTCTTCAGCGGCGTGCTTCGGAACAGCCTCTCGTCGAAGTCGTAGTCGAGACATACGTCAATCAGACCCGAAGCCGCGGCCTCCTTGAGCTCGGCGGAGCTGGCCTCCAGGAACCGCAGCTCGATGCCGGGATAGGCCGCCCTGAACGCGGTGAGTATCTGCGGCAGGACGCATGTGAAGACCGAGTTCGGGGCGCCAACGCTTATGGTTCCGGTCTTGAGCTCGTTTATTTCGCTGAGCCGGTTCTGAAGTTCCTCCTCGGCGGCGTTTATCTTTTCTATGGCGTCGATAACGGCTCTTCCGGCCTCGGTGAGCCGTATCTCCGAGGAGCGGCGGTCGAAGATCTCCGCTCCGAGCTCCAGCTCGGCCTTCTTTACGGACGCCGACAGGGCCGGCTGCGTCACGAACAGCTTTTTCGCGGCCTTCGTGAAGCTTTTCTCGCGGTAAACCTCGTATATGTAGTCTTTTTCCCTCAGCATGGCGCACCTATAAAAATAATTTATGAAACGTATACTTGAATATATATTTGATTATAGCACGAAGTTGATGTATAATCAAGCCGTCGTAAACAATCGCCGAAAAAAACGCCAAATTACACCGTACAAAAAGCGCCGGAAAAACGCAGTAAGAGATCGCCGTACAAAAAAACGCCGCGACACCGCGGCGCAAAGGGTTCGGCACTGAAAAATCGGAGGATCGGCATGGGCACACGCAAGGAACGCGACGCCGTAGGCTTCGCGGAGCTTCCCGAAGACGTCCGCTACGGAATACAGAGCCTGCGGGCAAAGGAGAATTTTCCGATCACGGGGCGGAAAATGGACCCGCGCTGGATACGCAATATTACTTTGATAAAAAAAGCCGCCGCCACGGTAAACGGCGACGCCGGCTACCTGCCCCGCAGCATCGCCGACGCCGTGATCGCGGCCTGCGACGAGATCCTCTCCGGTGACGACATGTCGGATTTCATCGTCGACGCCATACAGGGCGGGGCAGGGACATCGGCCAACATGAACGTGAACGAGGTCGTCGCCAACAGGGCGATCAGGCTGCTGGGCGGCAGATACGGCGACTATTCCATAGTTCATCCGAACGATCACGTCAACATGCACCAGTCCACGAACGACGTCATCCCGACATCCGGAAAGCTGACCGTCATAGGGATGGCCGCCGATCTGGAGACCGCGCTCGGAGGGCTGCGCGCGGCCCTGCTCGATAAGGCGGAGGCCTTCGACGGAATAGTGACGGTGGGAAGGACCCAGCTCGAGGACGCCGTCCCCGTAAGGCTAGGCCAGATATTCGGGGCGTTCGCCTCCATGGTCGCCCGCGACATGAAGCGCATCGACAGGTGCGCCGAGGGCCTCCACACGATAAATATGGGCGGCACCGCGATCGGCACCGCCATCAACGTAAAGCCGCTATATCTGAAAAACATAACCCGCGTCCTCTCGGAGCAGACGGGGGTGGCTCTCAGAAAGGCGGACGATCTCATCGACTCGACGCAGAACGTCGACGGCTTCGTGGAGATATCCGGTGCGCTGAAAGCCTGCGCCGTCGATCTC
>JAEEJM010000055.1 GCA_016281895.1 Clostridiales bacterium | reverse complement strand
TCGATCCGCTCGCGTCCGGTGAATACGCCGGCATAGTGATGCTCTGGAAGCCGAGCGACGCCGAAGGCCCGTCGAAGACCGTGGTGCTGAAGGGGCTCGATCCCGGCCGGCGGTATCTGCTCGAGTTCCACGACCGGCCGGAACAGAACGCGATCATGACGGGAGAGGAACTTATGAGAGGCGGCTTCACCGCCGTGATCGAGGAGCCCTCGGGCTCCGAATGGGTATGGATAAAGGAGGCCGGCTGACAGGCAGGTCCGGCCTCCGAGAGAGCAGGTATCAGTTGCCCTCTTCCTCCCGCGCTCCGGGGCGTCTGCGGGCCCAGGACCGAGCGCCGGCCAGGCAGCAGACGGCCGCGGCAAGGCCGACCGCCGTCCAGGCGATCGCCGGCGCGCGCCAGCCGCCGGAAGCGTCGGCCATCCTGCCGTACAGGACGGTGAACGAGGAGGAACCGGCAAAGAGAATAGCGTTGAGCGTCCCGGAGACGGCCGACGACAGGCCGAGTCCGCGGAAGTGGAACGCCACGTATGACATGAGCTGGCTGTTGACGCCCCACATGCACGCGGCTTCGACGGCAAGCAGGATGAGCGCCGGCACGGCGCGTCCGCTGCCGCTAATGAGGTACAGCCCGAGGCCGCACAGGGCGCTGACGGCGAACAGAACGGCCATCGTAATACACTCGTTGCGGAAGACCCTGCGCGTCAGCGCGACCGCCGCATACGGGCCGGCGATGCTGACAGCCGGTATCACGACCGCGACCATGGAGGCCGCCGACGGCACAAAGCCGTAATCCGCGGCAAGGAGCTTCGGGATCCAGGAGGCAACGCCCTCCTTCAGGGCGCCGTTGAACAGCGCGGCCGGTATCATGACCCCAAGTCCGCAGGCGAAGAACAGCGACAGGGTGAGCGAGCCCTTCCTGCCGCCTCCGCCGGCGGCGCCGGACGCTCCGTCCGGAGCGGAAACGCGGCAGGCCTCGACCTTTTGCCGGATCCTCCCGCCTAGCGCTCCCACAGAGAAGAACCATGCGGCGGCGCCGGCGACGAGCAGCAGGCCGGCCAGTATGAAGGCGAATCTCCATCCGACGGGAAGCATCGCCGAGCAGATGAGATAGCAGACGATCATGCCGGCGGGGATGGAGACGCTGACGTCGGCGCCCGCGCGGGCACGCTCGCCGTCGTCGAGCCACTCTGAAAACACCCGGATGACCGTGGGCCACAGCATGGAAGTCGCATAGCCGTTGAGCGCCCAGAGCGCCAGCATAAGGAAGCGGTTGCCTGCAACGGCCATAAGGACGTTGCACAGGCCCGACGCGCAAAGGCCCGCGGCCATGAACCGTCGGGGATCGGACCGCGCGACCAGCCGGCCGTTTATGAACTGACCGGCGCCGTAACAGACCAGGAAGGCCGCGGAGATCCAGCTGTCGAAGCCAACCGGAAGAAGGCCCTCGCCCTGCATCTCGGTGATGCACGAGGCAAAGGTGTTCCGGCCGAAATATGAGAACATGTACGCGCCGAAGGTCAGGAGGAAGACCAGTTTCCCCGTCCCGGCGTGCCGGCTGTCGTCTGCCATTAACATACCGCCTTTCCCGGAGGTCCTGCGGGACGATCCCGCCCGGGCCGCCGAGCGGACGCGCGGCGTCCGCAAAAACTATGACAAAAAAGATCGCAAGATTAAAACGGCGGGCCGCACCGGCGGAACTGCCGCAGAAAAGGAGAACAGGATGAACAAATATCTGGAATCGATCGCCGCCGGCAGGATCATAGTAGCCGGGCACAGGGGAGCAAAATCGTGCAGGCCCGAAAATACGATGCCGTCCTTCGCCGCGGCCGTCGAGGCGGGCGTCGACTGCATAGAGACCGACATCCATCAGACGGCCGACGGGAAGCTGGTGCTTATGCACGACGGAAAGGTCGATCGCACCACGGACTCGAGAGGCCTCATCCGCGAGATGACGCTTGAGCAGATCAAGAGCCTTGACGCGGGAAGCTGGTTCTCGGAGGAGTACGCCGGCACGCGTGTGCCGACGCTCGGGGAGCTGCTGGAGTTCGCAAAGCCGCACCGGGACCTTCTTCTGAACCTGGAGCTCAAGGACTACCCGCGCGACGTGGGCGAGATGGCATATGTGACCGCGGACAAAGTCATAGCGGCCGTCGAGAGCGCCGGTCTCGCCGACCGGGTGATGATCAACAGCTTCTCCTGGCAGATCCTGAAGTACGTTCACGACAGGTACGGCGACAGATACCCGCTGCACGGCTTCCATCCGGGCTTTATCATGCAGAGCCCCGAGGAGGACATATTCCCGATACTGACCTACGTGTGCATGTTCAACTGCGTCAGGCGCGAGGACGGCAGCGTGAACTGGTCCCCGGACAAGAGCCGCGAGGAGCGGCGCAGGGATTTCGAGGACGTAAAAAAGGTCCTGGGATGCGAGCCCTGCGTGTGCGGGTGGGAGTCGCCCGAAACGATGCAGACCGGCATCGAATACGGGGTGTCGATGTTCACCTGCAACGATCCGGCAAAGGCCATAGGGGTCCTGAAAGAGCTGGGAGCCAGGTGAGACAGCCGGCGCCGCCCGAGCCCGGCCCGGTCCGGCAGGGATGCCGGCGCGTATGAGCCTGCGGGGCTCGGGCGGCAGCAGCGGCGTATGAGCCGCTCCGGTTCAGGCCAGGGGAGGCAGCTCGTCCGCGAAGTAGGCGCGGGTCCATGCCCGGAAGCCGCGGGCGTCCCTGACGGTGATGCGGAACCACTTCTTCTCGTACGGGAAGTTGAAATCGAGCGAATTGACGGCGCCTGCGGGCCCGGCTGACACGGCCGCGGCTCCCCTTACGCCGAATTTCGCGTTGATGAACGCCGCGTCGGAGGTGCCTATGTGGACCCGGCCGTCCTCGATCCACAGCTCGCGGATCTCGGGGCCGGTCGACGCGTAACAGTCGCCGGCCGCCAGGGCCGAGGTAACGGCGGAATACTCGAGCGCCGGGGCCTTGATCATGGTCCAGCCGCCGCAGGAATCGCTCCTCGGGTCGTCGAGGGGGAGCTTGTTGTGGTTGTCGTCGGCGGCAACGCAGAAGATGCGCTCGCCGGCGTGAAGGAACTCGTCGTAGACGCGGTAGTTCACGTCGTCGTAGCCGCTCATGACGCAGCCGTAGTTGACTATCTCCATGGCGTGCATGCCGTGGTAGCCGCCGTAATCGCCGAACACCTCGAGCGACCAGTCCGGGTGGTTGTAGATGACGAAAAAGCCTTTCTCGCGGCCGGTGCGCATGAGTTTCGTTATGTTCTCCGGCGAGTACTCCGCTACGTAAGTCTCGGCCTCGGGGGCCAGGCGGCACTTCTCAATAGTCTCGACGGCGCCCTTCTTGAGGTTGTCGCGGAAGAGGACCGGCTGGACGTCGTTGTCCTCGTCCATGGCAATGAAGTTGAAGTGCGCTGTCTTTCTGGCGGGGCCGTTTACGTTCAGTTCGTAGCCGGTCAGCGGCAGGAAGTCGGGAGTGCGCAGCTCCGGATGCGGCAGCATGGCGTTGTGGTCGGTGAACGCGACGACGGAGTATCCGCGGCTCCTGTAGAGCTCGCGGACCTGGAGCGGCGTCAGCATGCCGTCGGACAGCACGGTGTGGCAGTGAAGATTGGCTTTGTAAAACGTTCCTTTTTCCGGGAGAAGATACTTTCTCATTATTGGCCTCCTCGGTCGTCTTTTCGGTCGCGCAAGAGCGCGGCGCGCCTTTCATATTATACCATCAGCGGCCCCCGGTGTCAATCGCCGGGGGCCGTTTCGCGCTCGCGATCCGCGGCGAAAAAAACCGCTCTCAGGACGGATTCGGCATTGATTACGGAGGCCGGCCGTGGTAAAATATAAGAGCGGCCGAAAAGGCCGTTCAGGGCGGACGGTCCGCGGCACTGCGGCCCCGGAGGATGCCGCCCCGGTCAGGAGACGGAATCATAGACGGCTATCCCGAATCATTCATCGCTTTCTCACGGCGCCTCGGCAGGGAACTGAGCCCGCAGCAGTGCGCCGCGGTATGCTCGATCAAAGGCCCCGTGCTGCTTCTGGCCGTGCCCGGAAGCGGGAAGACGACCGTGCTCATATCCAGGCTCGGCTACATGATCTACGGCCTCGGCATCCCGCCCGAGTCGATACTGACGATGACGTATACGGTTGCCGCCACAAAGGACATGAAGCGGCGGTTTACGAGCTTCTTCGGCACGGAGCACGCCGACAGGGTCGAGTTCAGGACCATAAACGGCGTGTGCGAGAAGATCATAATGTACTACGCCCGCACCGAGGGGAGGAAGATCTTCGACATCGCCGACGACGGCCGTGCCTCGGCCCTGGTCCGCGACATCTGCCGCGAAAAGCTTGGCGCCGGGCCTACCGACAACGACGTCGTCGAGGTTCGCACGAAGCTTGCCTACGCGAGAAACATGATGCTGAGCGACGCCGAGGCGGACGCCCTTGAATGCGGAGACCTTCCTTTCGGCGACATCGCCCGCGAATACCGTGCAAGGCTGCGCGCCGAGGGCCTCATGGACTACGACGACCAGCTCGCCTACGCCCTGGAGATCCTGCGCAGGCGCCCGGCGGTCCTCGAGCACTGGAGGAGGACCTATCCCTACGTCTGCGTCGACGAGGCTCAGGACACCTCGAAGATCCAGCATGAAATAATCCGGCTGCTTGCCGGAGACGGCGGAAATCTTTTCATGGTCGGCGATGAAGACCAGAGTATTTACGGCTTCAGGGCCGCATATCCCGAGGCCCTGATGACCTTCGGCCGCGACCATCCTGGGGCCAGGATACTGGTCATGGACCGGAATTACCGCTCGGACGCCAACATCGTCGCCTGCGCGGACCGGTTCATAGGCAGCAACATGCGCCGCTACGATAAAAAGATGACGGCGGACCGGCCGGCGGTGGCGGAGCCGGTGAGGATCGCCGTCCGAGACAGGGGAGAGCAGTACAGGATGCTGCTGGAGGCCGCCAGGACGGCAAAGGAGCAGACCGCGGTCCTCTACCGCGACAACGCGAGCGCGGTGCCTCTCGTCGACCTCCTTGACCGCGAGGGCATTCCGTTCCGCATCAGAGGCGGGGACTACGCCTTTTTCTCCGGCAGGACCGTCACAGACATCAGGAACATTATCCGCTTCGCGCACGACACGTCCGACGCGCGGAGCTTCATGAAGATCTATTCGCGCCTTAGGACGGGCCTCAGCCGCGCCGAGGCCGAGGCGGCCTGCGAACTTGCCGGGAGGCGGAAGTGTCCGGTCACCGACGCACTGCTGCGCGTGGACGGCCTCGACGACGGGGTGCGCGACGCCTGCGCCGTCATTAGGCGGCAGTTGGCAAGGCTGACCCGCGACCGCGCGCCGGCCGCCCTTGTCCGCATCGTGAGGGAGCTCGGGTACGGCGAGCGAATGAAGCGCGGCAGCCAGAGCGTCGCCTGCCTTCAGACGCTGGAGCTCATTGCCCGGCATGAGAACAGCGCGCTCGGCCTCGCCAGACGCCTGGACGAGCTGGAGGCCCTGCTCAAGGGCCGCGAAGGCGGCGATCCCGCCCGCCGCGGACCGGGAGTGCCCGACGGTGCGGAACAGGACGGCGCATCGGGCGGGAGCCCGGCGCAGACACCGGGCCGCGGAGTGCCGGATTCGGCCGAGCTGATCCTTACGACCGTGCACTCGGCCAAGGGGCTGGAGTTCAAAAACGTTTACATCGCCGACGTCCTCGACGGGATATTTCCGTCGGAGGTGCCGTCGGACGCGGATCTCGAAGCCGCGCGCGATGAGATCCGAAGGCTGGGCAGGGACGCGCCGTCGCTGCCGGTATACGACCGCCGGGTCAAGCTGTACGAGGAGGAGCGGAGGCTGTTTTACGTCGCCGTGACCCGAGCCGTCGACCGGCTGTACGTCTTTTCCTTCAAAGGAGAGAGCTCGGTGTTTTCCGACGGCCTCTTCGACGAGGGCGGCGAGGAAAACAACGACATCATAAACAGACCAAACACGGGAGGCAGTCCATGGAAAACGAAGAGAAGAGCATTTTAAGATCGGTCGAATATCTGGAGAGGGGCGAGCTGCTCACGGCATACGTCAGGGTCTGGGAGAAGACGAACGGCAGGGCCGTGCTCGGCGGGACCGGGTACCCTGAGACCGGGAACCAGAGGGAGCCTTACGACTTCCGCCTGCACACGTTCGACTTCCCGGCCGCGCAGCTGCGCGCCCTGGGCGCCTTCGACGTCACGCTTGCCCGCAGGCTGAAGCGCCCGAGCGAGTTCTTCGCTGGGGACGAAACCGTGCTGGACCTTCACATCGCCTTCGATCCCGGGGCGGTCATATCCTTCGGCCAGGCGCTCAACCGCTCGGTCCGGGGAATGAAAAAAGAAAAGCTGTGCGCCTCCGGAGGGGCGAACGGCTTCGAATGGAAAAACGAGTTATACAGGACGCCGGAAGGCGCGCCGGTCGAGGTCTTTACGGCGTTTGCCGACCCGCGGCTGACCTCGGTGTATGCGGGTACGCCCGGAGCGGAGCCCGAGTTCCGTCCGGATTTCATACAGACGGTCATGGACGAGGCCCTTGCAAAGGAGGCGCGCACCGGAAGAAAGGTGCTCTGCGCGACCAACGCCGACTTTTTCGACATGTTCGGCGACGGCCACCCGTCCGGGCTCTGCGTGAGCGGAGGCACCGTCGTGGCCAATCCCGAGTCCGGGAACGCGTTCTTCGGTATCACCGAGGACGGCGAGCCGGTCATATCGACGCCGCGCGAGTTCGACATAAGCCGTCTGCGCGAGGCGGTCGGCGGCCGCGAGGTCATTGTGAAGGACGGCAGGATCGGGGCCACGGCGCCGCTCGAATCCTTCGGCGATACGCCCCATCCCCGCACGGCGTTCGGCATCGACGGCCGCGGCAGGGTCATACTTATGGTCGTGGACGGCCGCAGGCCGGCCTGGTCGAACGGCGCGTCTCTGACCGAACTGGCCATGCTCATGCTCGAGAACGGAGCCGTCACCGCCATGAACACGGACGGGGGAGGCTCGTCCACCTTCATCGTGCGCAAGGAGGACGGGCTCGAGATGATCAACCACCCGGCCGACCTTGAGCGCCCCATGGAGGACCTCATAAGGCCGCTGTTCGACTCGCTGATCGTAACCGAGAAGCCGGAGCGCTGACTGCCGTATCACTGACGGCAGATGCCCTGACCATCGATGAACTGACTGCCGGAGCGCTGACTGCCGGATTATTGACGCTCTGGCGCGGTCAGATCCCGAGGCCCCTTACGATCTCGGCCGAGACCCTTTCGGACGGACCGGTGGCATCGACCCTGACCACCTTCATGCCGTCGGCGGCGATGATCTCGAGGGCCCGCATATAGTTTTCGTAGATCCGGATCTGCCGCTCCATGCGGTCGTAGATCTCCTCGTCCGAGCGCTCCGCGGCCCGGCGGCGGGCCGTCTCCTGAGGCGGGACGTCGAGGAAAACGACGGCGTCGGGACGCAGTTTCTCGAAGCAGGGGCGGTTCAGCTCGTATATGCGCTCCACGGACAGCGTGTCCGAGGCGTTGTAGGCCATGTTGGATACGAAATACCTGTCGCATATTATGGACGTGCCCTGCGCAAGAATGGGCTGCATGTAGGCGATGTGCTCAAGCCTGTCCGCCACGTGCAGATAGGCCATGGCCTCGGGCGAGATCCTCACGCTGCCGTACAGGGCGGAGCGTATGATGGCGCCTATGATGTCGCGCGAGTCGGGCTCCCGCTCGACTATGCATTTTCCGCCGGTCCGGCGCGCGAGCTCCCTGCTGAGCAGTTCGGCGTGCGTCGTCTTTCCGCAGCCGTCGATGCCCTCCAGCACTATGAATCTTCCTTTTTCTGCCATGATACGCGTCCTTCCGCCCCGCGAAACGCGGGGCTCTTTTCTTTGGCGCCGCTCAGTGCGGCCAGTATTTCCGGTCCAGGCTGCGAAGGCCGACGGCCTGGGCGATGTGCGCTTCTTCGATCATTTCCGATCCGTCGAGATCGGCCACTGTCCGGGCCAGCCTAAGTATGCGGTCGTAGCCCCGGGCCGACAGGCCGAGGCGCTCGTACGCGGCGCGGAGCAAAAGTTCCGCTCCGGCGGTCGGCACGCAGGTGCGCCTTACGGCGGCGCAGTCGAGCTGGGCGTTACACCGCACACCGGCAAGGGGCACGCCCTTCTCACTCTCCCTGCGGAGCCGTTCGGTCATGAATTCCCGGGCGGCGACGACTCTCCCGCGTATGACGGCCGAGCTTTCGGCCGCGCTGCCGTCCGAGACGAGTTCGTCGTATGAGAGGGAGGGGAGCTCGACTTCTATATCTATCCTGTCCAAAAGCGGACCGCTTATCTTCGATATGTAGCGGTTGATCTCAGCCGGGGAGCAGGTGCATTTCTTTTCCGGGTGGCCGAAATACCCGCATCTGCACGGGTTCATGGCGGCCACGAGCGTGAACGAGCACGGGTAGGTTATCCTGCCAAGCGCCCGGGTTATGGTGACTTTGCGGTCCTCGAGCGGCTGTCTGAGCGTGTCGATGACCTGCCTCGGGAACTCCGGGAGCTCGTCGAGGAACAGAACGCCGTTGTGGGCAAGGGAGATCTCACCCGGGACCGGGTTCGAGCCGCCGCCGACGAGCGAAGCGGCGGACATGGTATGGTGAGGGGCGCGGAACGGCCTCTGTCTCATAAGGGAGACGTTCTGCGGCAGCGTTCCCGCCACGGAATGTATCTTTGTGGTCTCGATGGCCTCGTCGAACGTCATGGGCGGCAGGATGGAGGCCATTCGGCCCGCCAGCATGGATTTCCCGGTGCCGGGCGGTCCTATCAGCAGCACGTTGTGCCCTCCTGCGGCGGCGATCTCCATGGCCCTCCTGGCCGCGCCCTGTCCTCTGACGTCGGCAAAATCGGGTCCGGGCGACATCGGGGCGGGCTCCGCGGGCTCTCCGCGGAACGGGGCCATAAGGCAGGTGCCGTTGAGATGGTCTATCAGCTGTCTTACGCTGTCAACGGCAAAGACCGTGATGCCCTCGACGGCGGCGGCCTCGCCGGCATTGCAGGCCGGGGCGTAAAACTCGCGGAAGCCGGCGTCCCTGGCGGCGGCGCACATGCACAGCGCGCCCCGCACTCCCCGCAGCGAGCCGGTGAGGGAGAGCTCGCCGGTAAACACGCGGCAGGAAAGATCGGCGTCCCTTCTGAGCGCCCCCTCGGTCCTGAGTATCCCCAGGAGCATGGGGACGTCGAACGAGGTCCCTTCCTTTCTCCGGTCGGCCGGAGCCAGATTCACGGTGAGGGCGAGCTCGGGAAAGCGATAACCCGAGTTGAAACAGGCGCTGCGTATGCGCTCGCCGGCCTCTTTGACGGAGGAATCGGGCAGGCCGACGAGGTGAAAATCGGGGATCGCGGGGTAGCCGTCGACCTCGACCGAGACGATGTAGCCGTCTATCCCGGACAGGCCGGCGCTGAAGACTGTAGATAGCATCAGCCACCTTCTTTCGTCGAAAACTTGATATCGTCGGATTTTTGTTGTATAATACTGGGGTAATTCCAGTCCGGGGGGGGAACGCCATGATCCTTGCAACGATAGGGGAAGTGCTTTTGGACGCACTGAAGGATCTCTGTCTGATCCTGCCGGTGCTGTTCGTCACGTATTATCTTATGGAGCTGCTGGAGCACGTGGCGGGCGAGAAGACCCTCGGCTTTCTCAGAAAGGCGAAGGGCTGGGGCCCGCTGGCCGGCGGCATCCTCGGAGTCATTCCCGAATGCGGCGTGGCGGGCGGCGTGGCGAGCCTCTACGCGGGCGGCGTAATAACGGCCGGGGCGTTCATTGCCGCGGTGCTGTCCACCTCCGACGAGATGCTCCCCGTGATGCTGGCCGGGGGAAGGGTGGCCGAACTGGCCGGCTTCATCGGCTTCAAACTGGTATACGGCGTTGCCGCCGGCTTTGCCGCCGACGGGCTGTCGAGGCTCTTCGTGCGCCGGAAATGGACCGAGTTCGCAAAGGACTTCGGCGGCGCGGGCGCGGGCGAGATCTGCTCGATCTGCAAGCGGGAAGGCTGCAACTGCGGCCACGAGCACGGCGGCGGACCGGAGGACCGGGACGGGCACCGCGGGCACAGGATTTGGCTCGCGGCGCTCATCCATACGCTCAAGGTCGGAGGCCTGATCTTTGCCTTTTCCGTCCTGATAGGACTGGCTATGGAGTTCCTGGGCCTCGAGAGGCTGGCCTCCCTGGGAAGCGGCATTCCGGTGGTCGCGGAGCTCACCGCCGCCCTGTTCGGCCTGATACCGAACTGTTCGGTGTCCGTGGCCCTTACGAACCTGTACCTGAGCGGCGTCATAGGAGCCGGTCCGGCAATGGCGGGCCTGCTTACGAACGGCGGCGCCGGGCTTCTGGTCCTGTTCCGCATAAACCGCGGGAAGGACCGGCTGCCGGGCAACCTGGCCATATGCGGGGCGCTTGTCGCGTTCGGTCTGGCCGGCGGGCTGCTGGCGGGACTGATATTCTGAGCGAGCGGTCTCTGCCGCCGCGGGAGGACTTCCTCCCGCGGCTTTTTTTGCTTATTTGAGCGGCTCCGTGCGGGTGATGATGCCGCCGCAGGCCTTTATCTTCTCCTCGCTGCCGACGACGCACACAGCCGCGTCGGCGCATACGGCGTCGAGCAGATCGGCGGCCGCGAGCAGCTTTTCGGGCGTCACGGCAAGGATCTCGGCGCGGAGCGTCTGCGGGGCGTCGAGCGGAACGTTGCAGAACCAGTAGCCGTCGTCGCGGGCGCTCTCGGTCTTGGGCGTGAGCAGGGGCTCGGTCTTGGAGAGGGTGGAGATGATGTATTTTTCGAAGTTCTCGCCCGCTCCGACGGCCTCGCGGATGTGGTCGCCGGACCTGTCATATACGCCGAGCGAGCGCGCCGCCTGCGGGTCGCGGTACGATGTGAACGCGACCTGGCCGCATCTGCGGAATCGCAGGCCCGTGCCGTAGGCGCCGCCGTTGACCCTGACCTGCAGCCAGAGCCAGTCGTAGGTGAGGAACTGGTCGGCGACGGAGAGCACACCCGAGAAGCCGTAGCCCTTGGTCTTGAAGTTGCCGGCCTTACACGCGAACGAGGTGTCCGCGGGGATGACGATGCCGATGTTCTCCTTGGGCAGGAGCCCGAAGCTCCTTGCGGGTCCGACCGGTGCGGGCGAGGCGGCAAGGCAGCCGAGCAGCTCCCCGGCCCAGCCCTCGGGCACGTTGCCGGTTATGCTGAGGACGGCCCTCTCGCGGACGAAGATCCTGGCCGCGAGACCGGCAAGGGCCCTGCATATGTCCGCCATACCGCCGCTTTCGGCGGCCTTTACGGCGGCCTGCTTCCAGCGGAGCTGCGAGAAGCCCGACACGGTCTCCTCGACGGCGGCCGAAAGCACGCTGGACGCGGCGGCGCGGCGGGAGGCGTAGCCGTTGCCCCTCATGGTTATGGCCCTCTCCTGGCCGAGCAGCGACTGGCGCAGCATGGCGGCGATCTCGTCCTCCGCCGTGTACTGCGTCCTGTTCAGGATCTCGGAGACGATGCCGGGGATCCTGGCGGCGTTCGATTCCAGCGCGCTGAACATCACGTCGAAGGTCACGGTGACGCGGCCGCCGTCGGCGGCGTCGGGCCTCACGGATACCGACGGGGAGAACGCGCCCAGCCAGGCCTTCGTGATGTTCATTATCTCGAGCGCGGTGTGGTCCGCCGTGGCGAGCTCGCCGAGGACGGACTGAAGC
This sequence comes from Clostridiales bacterium, assembly GCA_016281895.1. Lineage (GTDB taxonomy): Bacteria > Bacillota > Clostridia > Oscillospirales > CAG-272 > CAG-390. Next base: position 2,192 of record JAEEJM010000055.1, on the reverse strand, counting down.
AGGTCGGCCGTGTGGAGCTCCTCGTCGGACAGATCGCTTATGTCGAAATACAGTCTGCCGTAGACGATGCCGTTCGTGTCCTGAGGATGAAGCAGCAGGGGCCTGCCGGCGGCTTCGGAGACGCGCATCCTGGCGGGCTTCACGGCGTCGTTGATGTCAGTGAGCCTGAGCATGGGTATGGTGGCCAGCTGCTCGGGAGTGTCCGGGGTGTTCTGGAAGGCGCGAAGTTCGGCAAGCTCGTCGACGACGCGCCTGCGGTCGGCATCGGACCAGCCGAGCTTTGCCTTTTCGCACCGCTCTGCCTCCTCGGCCAGCGTGCGCTCGGCAAGGTCGGCGGACGGAACGAGGCAGACCCTGGCGACGTGCCGGCAGTCGACGAACACCTCTTTGAGGAGGTTCTCGAAGTAGCCGCTTCCGTCGTTTATGCGGGCGCGAAGCACGCGGAAATGCTCCTCTTCGCGGAGCGGGGCTGCGGGATCTCCGCCGTAAAGCCAGCTGTCGAAGGTCGAGAGCCCGTAAACGAGCCCCTTAGGCGTGGAGCCGAAGTCCTTTTCGCGGCTGCTGAACTCGTAGGAGTTGAGCGTCGCGAAGAGCTCGTCGCGGTCTATCCCGTCGCGGATCTGCTGATCTATGACTTTCGCGACGGCGTCCCAGATCTCGCCGCGCCTGTCGGGGTCGGCGTTGCGGACGGTAAGGGTCACGTATTCCTGCAGCAGGCCGTTGTCGACGCTGAGCGAGACGTCCTCTGCCAGCCCGCCCCCTATTATGGCCTTCGACAGGGGGGCCTCGTTGGATCCGGCCAGAACGTCCGCGATCACGCTGAGGGCAATGGTCTTCTCGGTGTCGGTGTAGTCGCCGTAGACCCTGCCTTCCGCAAGCAGCGCGCGGTTCCCGGTCTGCTCACCCTGGCCGACCGCGTATTCGCCGACATATTCTTCGGGGGCGACGGGCGCCTGGAGCGGGATGTCCGAGTCGACCTCGGTGCGGTCGAATTCGCGGAGATAGGAGTCGAGCTTTTCAAAGGTCTCCTCGAACGGGATCTTTCCGTCGAGGAAGATGCGCGCGTTGGACGGCGAGTAGAACCTGCGGTGCCCCTCCTTATACTGCTCGAAGGTGAGCTCGGGGATGTGAGCCGGGTCTCCGCCGGACGAGAAGCCGTAGCAGTTGTCGGGGAAGAGGCGCTCCTCAAGAGCGGCTCCGAGCCTGCGGTCGGGCGACGCGTAAGCGCCCTTCATCTCGTTGTAGACCACGCCGTTGCAGGTGACGGTGTCGGTGTCGGCGTCGAGCTCGTAATGCCAGCCCTCCTGGCGGAAGGCCAGGGGCGATCTTACGCTCAGCGGGTGGAGCACGGCGTCGAGATATACGTCGGTCAGGTTCAGGAAATCCCTGTCGTTGCGGCTGGCGATGGGATACACCGTCCTGTCGGGGTAGGTGATGGCGTTGAGGAAGGTGTGGAGCGAGCTCTTTATCAGCTCGACGAACGGTTCGCGCGTCGGATACTTTTCGGAGCCGCACAGCACCGAGTGCTCGATGATGTGAAAGATGCCCGTACTGTCGGACGGTACGGTCTTGAAACCGATGCCGAAGACCTTGTTTCCGCCCTCGTCCTCGCGGTCGAGCCAGATCAGGTCGGCCCCGTTCTTTTCGTATTCCATGCGCCACATGACGGCGCCGATCTCGTCGATCTTTGTCGCGGATTTGACACGAAAGCCGTGTATCAGGTCGTTGACTTTCATGGGGTCTGCCTTTCTTGTCTGTATCAGATTTCGCGGACCGCAGCCCTGCCGGCACACGGTACGCCTTATATATTGTACCTTTTTTTGATTCGGGTGTCAACAGAAAAGACGGCCCCGGGGCCGCGGCCGGAGCGGGGACGGCGCGGCCCTCCTGAACCTATTATACCGCGCAGTTCACAAAAAGTCAATAATTTATTTAATTTTTCGCAACAAAAATCCGGCCGGTACAGGACGGCCCTCAAGCCTGTCCGCGGCAAGGTTTTTCAAAAAACCGGGAGGTTTCGAAAAAAAAATCGCTCCGCTCCCGGCGGAGGCGCGGTTGGTGTAAAATAATACTGGGAGATTTAGGTAGAAAAAAAGGCTCTGCTCCCCGCGGGGAGCAGAGCGCGGCGAAAAAACAGGGGGAGGCGATAAGCGCAGAAATGAAAAAGGAGAGAGGAGACAGCCTTTTTGTGT
>JAEEJM010000004.1 GCA_016281895.1 Clostridiales bacterium | reverse complement strand
TCTTATCCTGTCCGGACACGCCCACGGGGGTCAGTGGAGGATATTCGGCAGACCGGTCTTCGCGCCCGACCAGGCGCTGTTCCCGAAGTACGCGCAGGGCTTTCACGAGGGCAGGCTCATTGTCAGCCGCGGCCTCGCCAACAACGCCCCCGCTCCGCGCTTCGGCAACCCGAGAGAACTGATATTCGTGACTTTCGAACCCGCGGAGGAGGCTGCAACATGAAGAACAAGGACCTTGCCCTCCGTACGGCGCTGCTGTGTCTGGCTCTTGCCGTGGCCCTGGGGGCGCTATCTGGCGTCGGGGCGTCGGCTGCGGATCTGCGGTACTCGCCGAGCTCCGCTTACAGGAACAGCTCCTACTGCGCGGCGCTTCTGGCCGTGGAGCTGACCGGCGACCAGCGCAGGGACGTCATTAACGTGGCGCTCTCGCAGGCCGGCTACCGCGAGGGGGACTCCGAGGGCGAGCTCGACGGCTCGAACCCCTCGGGCACGGGCAACTACGCCGAATACAACCGCTTCTACGGAAAGATCGGCGATTCCTACGCCTACGCGTGGTGCGGCTCGTTCGTCTACTGGTGCATGATGCATGCCGGCGTGCCGTCAAAGGCCTACCGGCCCAGCCTCTCGTGCTCGAAGCTGGTCTCCAACTTCCGCGAGGACGGCGGCCTGCGCGAGAAGGGATCCGGGTACGTCCCGGCCGGTGGCGATATCGTCTTCTTCGCCAACACAAACACGGGCTCGCCGTCCATATACGGCATCGTGGTCTGCGTAACGGACGAGTGGATCTACACCGTCGAGGGCGACGGCGACAACCGCGTCAACGTCCGCCGCTACCGCCCCGACGACAGCTACATCTACGCCTACGGAGTTCCCGCTTACACCAGTCCCGCCGGCACCTACGACTCGGTGCCGGAGCTCACCGACGGCAGGACGGGGACTTACGAGGTCGCCGCCGATTCGGTGACGATATACAAGGACAGCACGGGCGGCGAGAAGCTGGCCGAGGCGCGCAGGGGAGAGCTGCTCGAACTGCTGAGCTTCGCCGGCTCTCGCGGCCGGGTCGACGTGTCCGGCAAGACCGGCTTCGTCCCGCTCTCGGCCCTGGTCCCTTACACGGCCTCAAGTGACACCTCGTCCGCCACCGGAGAGCCCGGCCCGCAGCCCGGCACCGGGAATCCCGACGGCACCGGCGCAGAGACCGGTCCTGACCAGAGCGGTCCGGAGAGCGGTCCGGCCGGTTCCGGCACGGACGACTCTTACGTCCCGGACGATCCTTACGGTCCGGACGATCCGGACCCCTTCGGTCCTGACGACCCCGATCCGTTCGGACCCGGCGACCCCGATCCGTTCGGACCCGGCGACCCCGATCCTTCAGATCCGGATGAGACCTCCGGAGACGGCGGCGGCGCCGACGAAGTCCGTTTCAGCGGGCAGGGGATCTACACGGTGCTGTCGATCTTCGGCCTTGCCGGGATCATGTCGGTGCTGTCTATCCTTCTCGTCCGCGCCGGCAGACGCAGAATGTGACGTCATAAGACAGGGCTCCGGCCGCGCAGGCGGCCGGAGCCCTGTCTTATAATATGCGCGGCCTCTCAGTCCCGGAAGACCAGGCGGCCGTCCCCGTCTGAGTCGACGATGACGAGCGAGCGGAGATTGACTCCGGCCTCGCGGATCTTCCTGCCGCCTGGCTGGAAGGCCTTTTCTATGCAGATGCCCGCGCCGACCGTCTCGGCGCCGGCCTTGGCAACTATGTCGATCAGCCCGGAGAGCGCCTGGCCGTCGGCAAGGAAGTCGTCGATTATGAGGACCCGCTGCCCCGGGGAAATGAAGCGCCGGTCGACCCTGTACTCGAACACGCTGCCCCTGGTGAACGAGCGCACGGTCGACGTCAGTGTGTCATCACCCATGTTGGAGGAGCGGGACTTTTTTGCGAAGACCACGTTCACTCCGAAGTACCTGGCCGCGAGGCAGGCGATGCCTATGCCTGATGCCTCGGCCGTAAGGATGAGGTCCGGTCGCGTGTCCCTGAACAGCCTGTAGAACTCCTTTCCTATCTCGTCGATGAGTCCTATGTCCATGCGGTGGTTGAGAAAACCGGAGACGATGATCACCCCGCCCGGGCGTACCACTGCCTCACGGGCGATGCGTTCCTTGAGAAGTTCCATGTTCATTGACCTGCCTTTCGCCGGCGGCGCCGTTTTTTCAATTATACATCAAAAGGAGCCGGGAGTAAAGTGCGCGCGCGAAATTTCGGCAAACGGTTGATAAACCTCCCGGTTTATGATAAAATTAGACCGAAGATCATTTTACGGAGGCCTGAGATGGCGTCATCGAACGACAGGGACTACCGCGGGGGCTTCTCCACGGTCCTCAGCGGATACAGCAAGAAGGAAGTCAACGCCTTCATAGCCAAATACGACAGCCTTGCCGCTGAAAAGGAAAAGGCCGCCGCCGATCAGGCGGAAGCGCTGCGCGCCGAGGCTGAGCGCCTGAAGGAGGCCGCCGCGGCCGCGGAGGCCAGGGCGGCGGAGGCGGAAGCGCGCGCCGAGGAAGAGCGCAGAGCAGCCGACGAGGCGCTTGCCCTGGCCTCGGCTGCGGCAGAGCAGATCGAGAACGGGAAAAAGAAGATAGCCGAGCTGCAGCTCGGTCTCGCCGAGCTTCGCAAACAGTCCGCCGACGCCGAGGCCGCCCTCGGGCGCGAGCGCGCCAGGGCCGACGAGGCCGAGAGCCGCGGCGCCGAAGCCGAGGGGACGGCCGCAGAGATGACCGACACGCTCGGAAAGCTCCGCGCCCAGCTGAAAGAGCAGAGCGATCTCATAGAGGGCTACGCGGCCGTCATCGCCAGAAAGGAGCTGCGCATAGCCACACTCGAGGAGGAGGTCAGCGGCCTCAGGCTCGATCTGCGCCGCGCCTCGGACGGCTCCGAATCATGAACATAGGCGCCAGGATAAAGGAGCTCCGCACCGCCAAGATGATGACTCAGTCGGAACTTGCCGGCGAGGAGATCACACGCAACATGCTCAGCCGCATAGAGAACGGCTTCGCGACGCCATCGGTACAGACTCTCGTCTATCTGGCCTCGAGGCTCGGCGTCCCCGCCGGCTTTCTGCTTGCCGGCGCCGACGAGGAGTTCTTCTACCGCAAATCGGCCGCCATGCCGGGCATACTAAAGGCCTTTGCAGCCGGGGACTGGGCCATCTGCTCGGACCTCTGCCGCGGTCTGCCCGGGCGCGACGACGAGACCGCCCTTATAACCGCGCTCTGCGCTTACAATTCCGCCCGCGAGGAGTTCTCGGCCGGCAATCTCCGCAGCGCGCTGTCGGGCTTCGAGCGGACCTGCTCGCTCTGCCGTGATACGGTCTATCCCACCGGCTGGGCCGCGGGCTGCGCCACCGCCTATCTCATGTGCATTACCGACATATCGCCGTCGCTCGACACGTCTGTCGAGCTGCCGGCGTCCCTGCCTCCCGTGTCCGAGATCGACCCCTTCTGCGCCTATTACAGGCGCTGCCTCGGCGAGGAGGCCTTCGAACCGGGCCCCGACGGCGGCGACGACATTTACTCGCTCCACCTGCAGGCCAGGGAGAAGATGAAGGCCGGAGGCTGCGCCGAAGCGCTGGTCCTCATGCGGAGGATACTCTCGCTGCCGTCGCCCGTCCCGGCGCCAATGCTCTATCTCGTCTTCACCGACATGGAGAACTGCTCGAGGGAGCTCGAGGACTTCAGGACCGCCTACGAATACTCGTCGGTAAGGGCCAGCATGCTCGAGCGCTTCCTGCGCCAGCCTTACAGAACGGAGGCGTGATGGCCCGGGTACAGTCTGCCTTGAGGGCAGCGGCCCTCGCGCTCTGCCTCGCGGCGGCGCTCACCGCGTCGTCGTGCTCGGGCAGCGGCGATTCCGGCTTCTACGCCGGGGAGACGATCTCAGACGAGCAGCTGGAGGCTTACGCGGCCAGGCTTGCCGCAGCCGACACAGAAAAATACCCCGAGCAGACCGACTCATCCGGCAACGTCGTTTACTTCTGGACGCCCGGCGGAAAGGTCTGCCACGTCAGCCCGTCTTGTCCGTCGCTGTCGTCGTCGCCCGAGATCCTGCAAGGGACCCGGGAGGAGGCTGAGGAGGCCGGAAAGACCAGGGTGTGCTCCGTATGCGGAGCCCGGGACTGATGCGGAACGGTAAGAAACGGAGGATCCTTATGAACCACCAGAGAAAGCTTTGCGGCCCGGCGTCGCCTCTTGTCAGGGCGGCTTCGTGCCTTTGCGCCGCCGCCCTTCTGCTCGCGCTGGCGGCGGTCTTTTCGGCGTGCGCCGGGAGCGGCGGCCCTGAGACCGGGACGGCCTCCGGCGGGACGCCGGCCGGCGAGCCGGACACCGGCGCAGAGAACGTCCCTCCGACCGAGCTCGTCATAGCCGGCGGAGACGAGGAGTACACCATAATCAGGATAATGGACGCGCCGGAGCTCATCGCCTCCGCGGGAGTGAAGCTCAACCGCGCCCTCCGGGACAAGTGCGACGCCTGGGGCTCGCGCATCAGCGAGGACTGGTACGCGGGCTGGAACAGGGGAGACCTGCTCGAGAACGACAGCCCTGAAATCGTCGTCGGCAGGTGCAACCGCAAGGAGAGCGCCGACATCTCGGAGACCCTCGGCGAGTATGATTATTCCATCGAGGTGAGGGGCAGAAAGCTGCTCATCGTGGGCGGCTCCGATCTTGCCACATACTTTGCCGTCGGCGCCTTCATAGAGGCCGTGCTTTCCGGCGACAAGACCGACCGTGTGACGGTGCCCGCGTCGTTCTCCCTCAAGGGAAAGGTCACGGGCCTGCCCGGCGAGGGGCAGCTGAGGCTCGTCAGCTGGAACCTCGGAGGCGGAGTCGGCGACGAGACCGTCGCGGTCAACCTTATCGAGACCGTCATGGCCGACCTCATCTGCATCCAGGAGGCCAACGCCGCCGTCCATTCGCAGGTCATATCCAAGGTCATAAAGGCCTCGGCCGGCAAGCTCAAATACGCCATGACCTACCACGCCGGGACGTCGACCCTGATCTACACCCCGATAGTCTACAACTCCGAGAAGCTCACCCTCGTCGAGGCGGGCTCGGAGATGCTCGACGGCCGCTACCCGAACACCAACTCCAAGTGCGTGGCCTGGGCCGTGTTCGACGACAGGTACGGCAACAGATACGCCTGTCTAAACTTTCACGGCGCCGTCTGCCTGGCCAACTATAAGGGCTACGAGAACATGACCGCCGCGGAGCGCAACGCGCAGGCCGACACATGGAGGCGCGACAACGCCCGCCAGCTCATAGATCTCAAGCGCAGGATCAACGAAAAATACGGCTCCATCCCCCTGTCCATATGCGGCGACTGCAACTTCACTAAGACAAGCGTCCCCTATTCCATGCTGTCCGAGGCCGGCTTTTACGAGGCCGAGCTCACCGCGAAGATCATCGTCAAGAGCGGATACAAGACCTACGCGAGCTACGGCACGAAGCCCGGCACGGGGAACAGCATCGACCACATCTTCGGCATCGACGGCCTCGTCTTCGACAGGTACGACGTGCTGAACAGCGACGAGGCCTCCGTCGGCTCCGACCACGTGCCTGTCACTGCCGACATGAGCGTCGGCCCTGTCTCGTGACGGTGAAAGACATGACTGTTCGCGGGAAAAGATCCCACATAAGGCCCGAGGCATCCGGCCGGAGGCGTTACGCCGCTCTGCGCCCGGCGGCCTTTGCAATGGCGGCGCTGCTATGCGCGGCCCTGCTGTGCGCCTGCGGCGGGCAGACGGACCCCGGAGCGCCGCTGAGCTCCGGCCCGGAGGAGCAGACGGCTGCTCCGGACCTGGTCATAGCCGGAGGCCCTGTGCGCTATACGATAATCAGGATAATGGACGCGCCGGACGCCCTGACCAGGGCAGGGACGTCGCTCAACAAGGCGCTGGCCGCAAAATGTCCGGCCTGGGGCTCGTCTATCAGCGACGACTGGTATCAGGGCTGGAACCGCGGAGACCTCACGGAGAACGGCGAGCCGGAGATAGTCCTCGGCAGGTGCAACCGGCGCGAGAGCGTCGAGCTCGCGGACTCGCTCGGCGACGACGAGTACGCCTTCAAGGCCGTAGGGAACAAGCTCCTCATTACGGGCGCCACTGACGCCGTTACGGCGTACGCGGTGACGGTCTTCATCGACACCTACCTGTCGGGCGAGCCGGCCGACAGCATCTCCTTCCCGGCGGACTTCTCGGTGAGGGCAAAACGGGAGAAGCAGGCGGGCGGCGAGAGCCTGAGACTCGTCAGCTGGAACCTCGGCGCCGGCGTCGGCTCAAAGCAGGACGTGCTCGACGTGCTGGACGGACTGCAGGCGGACATCCTCACGCTGCAGGAGTGCAACCCGACCGTATATAAGAACATCGTTACGAAGATAACAGAGAACTCCTTCGGAGTCATGAAGTGCGCACTGTCTGCGCACGCGGACTCGACCACGAACTACACGCCCATCCTCTACAACTCCGACAGGCTGATCCTGGTCTCGACGGGCGTCGAGATGCTGGACGCGCATTTTCCGGGCACATATACGAAGTCCCTCGCCTGGGCGGTGTTCGACCGTCCGGACGGAAGAAGATTCGCCTGCCTCAACCTCCACGGCGCGGTCATACTGGCCACGTACAAGGGCTACGAGAACAAGACCGCCGACGAGCGCAACGAGGTCGCCGGCAAGTGGCGCGAGGACAACGTGCGCCAGGTCCTCGGGAAGGTCGCGGCGATCCGCGCCGAGTACGGCGACATCCCCGTTACCGTCAGCGGCGACTGCAACTTCACGAAGGTCTCGAGGCCCTACGCGGCAATGACGGCCGGCGGCTTCTCCGAGGCCGAATGGACGGCCGTTGAGGTCGGCAAGGCCGGCACAAAGACCTC
>JAEEJM010000054.1 GCA_016281895.1 Clostridiales bacterium | reverse complement strand
CTTTGCGGAGCCGTCCGGCTCGTCGCCGCCGGAAAAGCCGCCGGGGATGAAGACCGCCTGGGCCGCGTCTATCGCGGAGGCGAAGCCGTCCACGCTGCGGGCAACGGATTCGGCGGACAGGTTGTTGATGACGAAGATCCTGGGCTCGGCGCCGGCGTCGAGGCAGGCCCTGGCCGAATCGTATTCGCAGTTGGTGCCCGGGAATACGGGTATCAGGACGGCCGGCCTGGCGGCGCGCACCGAGGGAGCCCTCCTGCGGCCGGCGGCAGTCGAGAAGGCCTCGTAAGTGTGCGGGCTGACGGCGGGAAGCACCGGGTAGACGGACTCGAGCCGCCCCTCGTACTGCCTGTCGAGATCGGCAAGCGATACGCTCTCGCCGCCGCGGACGAACCTCTTCTCGAGGCTGACACGGCCGAGGGCGATGCCGCACGGGATGTCGCCGGCGTCCCCGGAGAGCTCGAGGACGAACGAGCCGTAAGAGCGGCCGAACAGGACGCCGTTCGCGATGCCGGGCTCGAAGCAAAAGCCGAAGCCGTTGCCTATGCTCATCTTGTACACGGCCTCGGCGACGCCGCCGTAGCCGGCCGTGCGGCAGGAGCTCACCCTTCCGGCCCTCATAAGGCCGGTCACGAGAGCAATGTTCGATATGAGAGATCCGGGGACCGGCAGGCCGTCGCCGCCGTATTCGGGGCACACAAGGATGACTCTGCTACCGGCGGACTTGAACTCGGGCGACACGACCTCGGAGGTCCTGCCTGTCGTCACGGCAAAGGAGACGAGCGTGGGAGGAACGTCGAGATCCTCGTAAGATCCGCTCATAGAGTCCTTTCCTCCGATGGCGGCGATGCCGTAGTCCATCTGCGCCCTGAAGGCTCCGAGCAGCGCCGAGAAAGGCTTGCCCCAGCGGCGCGGGTCGCGGCCGGGCTTCTCGAAGTACTCCTGGAAGGAGAGGTAGACGTCGCTGTATGAGGCGCCGGTGGCAATGAGCTTGCAGAGGCTTTCCACCACGGCAAGATAGGCTCCGTGGAAGGGGCTGGCCTCGGTGAGTTCGGGATCGAAGCCCCAGGCCATGAACGAGCAGTCGTCAGTGTGGCCGCGCTCGCAGGATATCTTGTTGACCATTGCCTGGACCGGCGATCTTTGCAGCCTGCCTCCGAAGGGCATGAGGACGGAGCCGGCTCCGATGGTGGAGTCGAACCTTTCGCACAGTCCCCTCTGAGAGCATACGTTGAGATCGGAAACGAGAGCAAGGTAGCCCTCGCGGAAGCCGGCGGGAACGGGCCGGCCCGCGTCGCGGCAGGGCGCCGCCTCGACCTCGATATGTTTCGCGGCTCCGTTCGTGTCAAGGAAGTCGCGGGAGATGTCGACTACGGTCTGGCCTCTCCAGACCATGCGCAGTCTTCCGTCGGACGTCACGGTGGCTATCCTTGTGGCCTCGAGGTTCTCGGAGGCGGCAAGTTCGATGAACCGGCCGGCGTCGGCGGCGTCGACTACTACGGCCATGCGCTCCTGGGACTCGCTGATGGCCAGCTCGGTCCCGTCGAGACCGTCGTATTTCTTCGGCACGCGGTCAAGCTCTATCATAAGTCCGTCGGCAAGCTCGCCCACGGCGACGGAGACTCCGCCCGCGCCGAAGTCGTTGCATTTCTTTATCATACGGGCCGCCTCGGGATCGCGGAACAGGCGCTGAAGTTTGCGCTCCTCGGGGGCGTTGCCCTTCTGGACCTCGGCCCCGCAGGTGCTCACTGACTGCTTGTTGTGGGCCTTGGAGGAGCCCGTGGCGCCTCCTATGCCGTCGCGTCCCGTCCGGCCGCCCAGCAGGATCACGGCGTCGCCCTCGGTCGGCCTTTCTCTGCGAACGTTGCGCGCGGGAGCCGCGGCAATGACCGCGCCGATCTCCATGTGCTTGGCGGCGTAGCCGGGGTGATATACCTCGCTCACCTGTCCGGTTGCAAGGCCGATCTGGTTGCCGTAGGAGGAGTAGCCGGCAGCCGCGGTCCTTACTATCTGACGCTGCGGCAGCTTGCCGGGCAGTGTCGACGATACGGGCGCTGTGGGATCGGCTGCGCCGGTGACCCTCATCGCGGCATAGACGTATGCCCTGCCGGACAGAGGATCCCTTATGGCTCCGCCTATGCATGTGGCGGCACCGCCGAAGGGCTCTATCTCGGTCGGGTGGTTGTGTGTCTCGTTCTTGAACAGGAGCAGCCAGGGCTCCGGTCTGCCGTCGACGGTGACGGTCGTGCGTACGGTGCAGGCGTTGATCTCCTCGGACTCGTCGAGGCCGCTGAGCATGCCTCGGGCCTTAAGTGCCCTGGCTGCCAGGGTCCCAATATCCATAAGGCTCACCGGCTTGTCGCGGCCGAGTTCCTCCCGGGTCGCCAGGTACATGTCGTAGGCCCTTGCGACCTCGGGATCAGAGATCGATGCGCGGTCGATGCGCGTGTTGAACGTGGTGTGCCTGCAGTGATCGGACCAGTAGGTGTCGATCATTCGTATCTCTGTAAGTGTTGGATCGCGGCCCTCTGAGACAAAGTACCTGCGGCAGAATTCGAGATCGTCCGCGTCCATGGCAAGGCCGTACTCAGAGACAAAGCCGGCTATGGCCTCGCTTCCGAGCTCCCTGAAGCCGTCAAGGACAGCCACGGGCGGAGGCGGGACCTGACGCTGCTCGAGGGTCTGCGGCAGTTCGGGCGAGGCCTCCCTCGAGTCGACGGGATTTATGACGTATTTCTTTATCGCGGCGACGTCGGCGTCCGACAGATCGCCCGATATGGCGTAGACCTTGGCGGTCCTTACAGAGGGGCGCTCGCCCATGGACAGGATCTGTATGCACTGGGCCGCAGAATCTGCCCTCTGGTCGAACTGGCCGGGGAGATACTCGACGGCAAACACGCAACCGCCGGTGACGGGCAGCTCGCGCGAGGCGTTGTCGAGCGGAGGCTCGGAGAAGACGGCTCCCACTGCCCTGTCGAACAGTTCGGGGGAGATGTTCTCCGCGTCGTAGCGGATGAACAGCCTGACTCCGGTGATGCCGCGGATGCCAAGCATCTCGGTGAGCTCGGAGCGCAGGGCGGCCGCCTCGTTGTCGAGGCCGGGCTTTTTTTCGACAAATATACGGTAGACCACGCTTACACCTCCCGGCCGGACCCGCATTCGCGGGCGGATCCCGTCACCGGCCCGGAACACGCGGGGGAAGCGGCCGCATTGCGGGACGCGAGAAGGGCCCTCCTGCCTATGTCCTTGCGGTAGTACGCGTTTGCAAAGCTTATCCTGCCGGCCTTGGCGTATGCGCCGCTTACGGCCCCGGCAAGCGTCGGGGCAACGTCGACGACCCCGAGCACCCTGCCTCCGGAGGTGACCAGGGAGTCTTTACCCGCGGCCGCTCCGGCAAAGAACACATACGGCAGAACGTCGGCCGGAACATCGATCGGGAAGCCCTTGTCGTACTTCTTTGGATAGCCTGAGGAGGCCATGACGACGCAGCAGGCGGAGCCGCCGTAAAACTCCACGGGCGTCTCGGCAAGCCTGCCCTCGGTGACGGCACGCATAACGGTCAGCAGGTCGGACCTCATAAGAGGAAGGACGACCTGGGTCTCCGGGTCGCCGAAGCGGCAGTTGTATTCTATGACTTTGGGGCCGTCTTTGGTGATCATAAGACCGAAGTAGAGGCAGCCTTTGAAAGTCCTGCCCTCGGCGTTCATGGCGGCCACGGTGGGCAGGAAGATCTCATCCATGCATCTGCGTGCCGCTTCGTCGGTATAGTAGGGATTCGGGGCAACGGTGCCCATGCCGCCGGTGTTGGGGCCCAGGTCGCCGTCCAGAGCGCGCTTATGGTCCATGGAGGAGACCATGGGCTTTATGCATTTTCCGTCGGTGAAGGCCAGCACGGAGACCTCCGGGCCCTCCAGATACTCTTCGATGACGATGCGGTCGCCGCTCTTTCCGAAGGCGTGATCCGCCATCATGTATCTGACCGCCGCCTCGGCCTCATCTCGGGTGGCGGCTATAATGACCCCCTTGCCGAGGGCCAGCCCGTCGGCCTTTACGACTGTCGGCACGGGGGCGGTCTTCAGATAAGCAAGAGCGGAGTCCATGTCGTCGAAGGTCTCGAAGGCGGCCGTGGGTATGCCGTACTTCTTCATGAGGTTCTTGGCAAAGACCTTGCTGCCCTCGATGGCGGCGGCAGCGGAGACGGGTCCGAAGCACGGGATGCCTCTGGACTCGAGCAGATCGACTGCCCCGAGGACGAGGGGATCGTCGGGCGCCACCACGGCGTAGTCGACGCCGTGAGAGACGGCAAAGTCCGCGACGGCCTCGATGTCCTTCGCGTTTATCGGGACGCACTCGGCGTCGGCGGCGATGCCTCCGTTGCCGGGCAGGGCGTAGATCTTCTCCGCCTCCCTGTTCTCTTTCAGTTTTTTGATTATGGCGTGCTCGCGGCCCCCGCCGCCTACTACCATCAGAGTCATATCAATACACCTTCGAAGAATGATGTCAAGTGCCGTTATATCAGTGGTGGAACAGCCTCATGCCGGTGAAGGCCATGACCATGCCGTATTTGTCGCAGCAGTCGATGACCGCGTCGTCGCGGATGGAGCCGCCGGGCTCCGCGACGTACTTCACGCCGCTGCGCCTGGCCCGCTCGATGTTGTCGCTGAACGGGAAGAAGGCATCGGAGCCGAGAGAGACGCCGTCGACGGTCGCAAGGTAAGCCTTCTGCTCTTCCTTCGTGAAGGGCTCGGGCCTGCGCGAGAAGTACTTCTGCCAGACTCCGTCGGCGCAGACGTCCTCCTCGTTCTGATTGATATAGCCGTCAATGACGTTGTCCCGGTCGGGCCTGCCTATGGTCGGGAGGAACGGAAGCTCCAGCACCTTGTCGCTCTGACGCAGGAACCAGGTATCAGCCTTGCTGCCCGCCAGGCGGGTGCAGTGGATCCTCGACTGCTGGCCGGCGCCGACTCCGATGGCCTGGCCGTCGACGGCGTAGCACACGGAGTTCGACTGGGTGTACTTCAGCGTGATCAGGGAGACTATGAGGTCCCTGACGGCAGCCTCGGGAAGCTCTCTGTTCGCGGTGACGATGTTGCCCAGCAGCTCGCGGCCGATCTTGAAGTTGTTCCTGCCCTGCTCGAAGGTTATTCCGAACACCTGCTTGCGCTCCTTCTCCTCGGGAACGTAAGAGGGGTCGATCTTTACTATGTTGTATCCGCCTTTGCGCTTTGATCTCAGTATCTCGAGCGCCTCGGGATCGTAACCCGGGGCAATGACTCCGTCTGACACCTCTCTCTTGATCATGAGGGCGGTGGTCCTGTCGCAGGGCTCGGACAGGGCGACCCAGTCGCCGAACGAGCACATGCGGTCGGTGCCCCTGGCCCTTGCGTAGGCGCAGGCGAGCTGCGAGTCGCCGAGTCCGGGGATATCGTCCTCGAACACGGCTGCCTTGAGCCTGTCGGACAGCGGGATGCCTACGGCGGCCGATGTAGGGCTGACGTGCTTGAAGGAGGTGACCGCGGGCATGCCGAGGGCGGCACTGAGCTCGGAGACCAGCTGCCAGGAGTTGAAGGCGTCGAGGAAGTTGATGTATCCGGGCCTGCCGTTCAGTATCTCGATGGGGAGCTCGCCTCCGTCGTTCATGAAAATGCGCGCGGGCTTCTGGTTGGGGTTGCAGCCGTATTTTAGCTCGAATTCCTTCATGGCCTACCTCCTCAGGCGTTCTTGTTTATGATGATGTCGGAGTATTTTCCGCTTGCTATTTCGGTGAAGCGCACATAGAGCGATATGCGGTTCTGCTCGTCGAGGGCGTCCCAGATCTCGGCCGCGTATTCGCTCGGCGAAGATCCGACGGCAATGCGCTCGGGCTCGCCGGCAAAGGACGGTATCGGGCTGCCGTCGCAGACGTATGTGTGGAGAAAATGACCGAGGCCAGGTACCGACGGATAGGCGAAGGTCTGCCTGACCGGGGCCGTCCCGGCAGCGTCGACGCTCTTGATAATGTTCATCTGGTAGGAGAAGCGGCCGCGACCGACCGTGAGCAGGGCGCTGATCCTGGGAGTGTAGTTGGGGGCGTCGGGCTCGAAGGTCCGGGACTCGAGCGCGCCCTGGAAGCTCATGTCCCGGCACAGGCCCTCGAAAACGGTGTCGGTCTGGTTGCCGTTCGTGACGATCAGATCGTTCCCGTACCTTCTGACGGCGGCGTAGATGATGAGGCTGGGGTCGGTGACGAGCGACGCGTCGAAGGGCTCGGTGAACACCTCGCCGTTCTTTTCAGTGAATATCCTGTTGCGGCTGTTGGCGCTGCGGCCCATGATGAAATAGGCGGCGACGGCGCACTTCCCGTCCGGAGTCGTGCCGGCTATGATCCCGCGCCCGGGGTAGCTGTTGCCCGCCAGCCTCTCACCTATAGTCTTGATTGCGTATATATCTTTCATCTGAATGTTCCCCTTTTTTGTATTTAGGATTATCGAATTCTGTTTTCGGTTTAAGGAGCTTTTTCCGGAGCAGAAAGCATCTGCCCGCAGACCTTCTGCACGGCCTGCGGCAGTATCTTCCATTCGGCCTGCTCCATGACACGCCTCTGCAGTATCTGCGGCGTATCGCCGTCGAGGACGTCCACGGCCTTCTGCATTATGATCCTGCCTCCGTCTGGGACCTCGTTTACGAAGTGGACCGTCGCCCCGGTGACCTTGACGCCGCAGGCGAGGGCGGCCTCGTGGACACGAAGGCCGTAAAAGCCCTTTCCGCAGAAGGATGGAATGAGCGAGGGATGGACGTTGATTATCCTCTCGGGATAGCGGGAGGTGAAGTCCTTGCTGAGGATCGACATGAAGCCGGCCAGGACGATCAGACCGATGCGGTACTCGTCGAGAAGCGCCCGTATGGCGCCCTCGAAGGCCTCCTGGGAGCCCAGAGCCCTTTTCGACACCGTGACGGCCGGTATACCGGCGTCCGCGGCGCGCGTCAGGGCGTAGGCGTCCGGATTTGACGAGATGACAAGCTCGAGGGTCCCGCTTGTAAGTATGCCGGCTTCAGCGGCGTCGATCAGCGCCTGGAGATTCGTCCCTCCCCCGGAGACGAGGACGGCGATGCGCACGGCGCTCATTTTCGGCCCTCCGAAGCCCGAATCAGCAGCGGCAGCAGCATGCCGCCGAGGCTGTTGCCGACAAGGACGAGGAGCAGGAACAGGAGCGAGTAACCGGGCGCGTCTGTCCACACGTCCGAAGAGGCCGAGAAGTAAAAGATGTCGGCTATGGAATGCTCGTAGCCGCTGAGGATGAAGGTCGGTATGCACAGGATAACGCCGAGCGGGGTCTTATGGCGCCTGTAGATCTCGACGGAGAGATAGACGAGCATGCCGCAGAAGAAGGCCCTGAGGAGGGTCTGCCACCAGGCCTGGACCTCGAGTTTCTTTGCTGTGAGCGCTCCCGCCTGGAGGCCTATGTCCGGCACAGCCAGACGCAGCAGCAGTCCGCAGGCCACGCAGGCGCAGATGTTGCCGAGCAGACCGAATACGAGCTCGGACGCGCCCGGGCGGTTCCCGGGATCCGCGACATAACAGATCTTGCCGGTATAGAGCGTGTAGCCGAGCATGCAGATGCTTACCAGCGCCACGCAGAAGAACAGGGCGCCGACCGTCCTGTCCTCGCAGCTGAGGAACACTCCTCCGCCGAGGGATATGAGGATGCCGGCGCAGAGGCCTTTCAGATAGTATTTCACAGCAGTACCACCTTTTCCTCGGAGCGCCCGACCGTGCCGAGCACGTAGGCGTCCTCTCCGTTGTCACGCAGCACGGATAGAGCCAGATCGGCGTCTGCGGCCGCGACGGCAGCGCACATTCCGACGCCCATGTTGAAGGTGTTGTACATGTCGCGCTCGGGTATGCCGCCTGTCCGGGCTATGAGCCTGAATATCTGCGGCACCCGAACGTCCTCACGGGCGATCTTCACGCCGAGTCCGTCCGGCAGAGAGCGCGGGATGTTCTCGTAAAAACCGCCGCCGGTGATGTGCGAGACGCCGTGAACTTCAACACGCTCGAAGAGGGCCAGCATGGGCTTGACATAGATCTTCGTGGGCTCGAGCAGAGCCTCGCCGAGGCCCCTGCCGCCGAGTTCCGCAACGGGCGAGACCAGATCGGCGTTCTCAACGTCGAAGACCTTGCGCACGAGGGAGAAGCCGTTCGAGTGCACGCCCGATGAAGGCAGGGCTATCATAACGTCGCCCTCGCGGACTCTGTTTTTGTCTATGATGCGGGAGCGGTCGACGATCCCGACGGCAAAGCCGGCAAGGTCGTACTCGTCCGGCGGATAAAAGCCGGGCATCTCGGCGGTCTCGCCGCCGATGAGCTCCGCGCCGGCCTGCACGCAGCCCTCGCAGACGCCCTCGACGACAGAGGCGATGCGCTCGGGCACGTTCTTTCCGCAGGCTATGTAATCCAGGAAGAAGAGGGGCTTCGCGCCGCAGCAGATGATGTCGTTTACGCACATCGCCACGCAGTCGATCCCGACCGTGCTGTGCATGCCCGTAAGGAAGGCGAGCCTCAGCTTTGTGCCGACGCCGTCGGTGCCCGAGACAAGCACGGGCTCTCTTATGTCACCGAGGTCGAGCGGATACAGCCCTCCGAAGCCGCCGATGACGTCGGAGGCGGGCCGCAGGAGGGTCCTGGCTATGTGTTTTTTCATGAGCTCGACGGCTCTGTAACCGGCTGTGATATCGACGCCGGCGGCCGCGTAGCTGTCGGATCTTGATTCGTTCATGCGTTCACCGGTCCTTATTCCCTGCCAGTCCAGCAGTAGGTGCAAAGCTTGCAGGGGTCGATGCCTATGGCCTTGATTATGCCCTCGATCGACTGAAACTCGAGCGAGTCGAAATGAAACTTCTCCGCGATAGCCTGACGCAGTTTGCGGCCGCGCTCGGTGGAGCCGTCGGCGTACTCGTCGATGTGATCGAGCCCCTCTGTGCCCTCGAGCTCGCAGATGACCCTGCGCGCTATCAGGTCCATGTCGGAGGTGGCCCTGGAGAAGTTCAGATACTTGCAACCGTACATGATAGGCGGACAGGCCGAGCGCATGTGGACGGCTCTCGCGCCGTTCTGGTTGAGGAAATCGACCGTCTCCTTGAGCTGGGTGCCGCGGACGATGGAGTCGTCGACGAACATCAGGCTCTTGTTCTTGATAAGCTCGGGGACGGGGATCTGTTTCATCTTGGCTATGCGGTCCCGCTCCGCCTGTGCGGGCGGCATGAAGCTGCGGGACCAGGTGGGAGTGTACTTGATATATGGCCGTGCAAACGGGATGTGGCTCTCGTTGGCGTAACCTATAGCGTGAGGAGTGCCGGAATCCGGAACGCCGCAAACGTAATCGATGTCGGGAGTCATTCCGGCCTCTTTGTCGTTGTCGGCCATGATCGAGCCGTTTCTCGTGCGCATCACCTCGACGTTGACGCCTTCGTATGAGGAGTTTGGATAGCCGTAATAGCTCCAGAGGAAGGAGCATATGCGCATCTCGTCGCCGGGCTCGCGGAGCACCTTCATTTCGTCGGGCGAGAGCTCGACGATCTCCCCGGGCCCCAGCTCCGCGTAGTCCACGCAGCCGAGCTTACGGTGGGCGAAGGATTCGAAGGTCACGCAGAAGCAGCCGTCGCCGCGGCCTATCTGCACCGGAAGTCTGCCGAGCCGGTCGCGGGCGGCTATGATGCTTCCGTCGTCGCGCAGGATAAGTATCGACGCGGTGCCGTCGATGGACTCCTGGGCAGATCTTATGCCCTCTTCGAATGACGATCTGCGGTTGATTAGCGAGGCGACGAGCTCGGTGCCGTTCACCGCCCCGCCGGTCATAGCGCTGAACTGGCCGCCGGTGTCCTTAAGGAAGGCTTCGATAAGCTCATCGGAGTTGTTTACGACACCCGTGACACAGATCGCGTAGGTCCCGAGCGACGAGCGTATCAGAAGTGGCTGCGGATCGTAGTCGGATATGCAGCCTATGGCCGAGCAGCCCTTCATGGTGTCGCAGATGTTGGCGAATTTGGTCCTGAAAGGAGAGTTCTCTATGCTGTGGATCTCGCGCTGTATGCCGAGCTCCGGGTCAAAGGCCGCCATTCCGGCGCGTCTGGTGCCGAGGTGCGAATGATAATCCACACCGAAGAAGACGTCGAGCACGCAGTCGCGCCGGGCGGTCATTCCGAAGAAGCCGCCCATTCCGGATCAGGCGAAGAACAGCTTGGAGAGAGTCATGGGATCGACATAGACGCCGTCCTTGTAGACCCTCATGTTGCCGGAGGCGATCTCGTCTATGAGCATCACCCTGCCCTCGGAGTCGTAGCCGAACTCGAACTTGATGTCGTAGAGCACAAGGCCCTTCCCGAGCAGATCGTCGGCAACGATCTTTGTGATCTTTCTGGTCATGTCCCGGATCTCGTCGTACTGGCAGGGGGTCATGATGCCGAGCACCTCGAGCCCGTCGCGGGTCACGAGGGGATCGCCCTTCTCGTCGTTCTTGAAGGTGGTCTCGACGTACGCGGGCAGATCGGCACCCTCCTCGACATATTCCGAGTAGCGGCGGTAGAAGCTGCCGACGGCCTTGTACCTGCATATGACCTCGAGCCCGTTGCCGAACACCTTGGCCGGAAGGACCTCCATGGTGGTATTCTCAAGATCCGCCGAAACGAAGTGCGTGCGTATTCCGGCGGCGTTGATCTTATCGAAAAAGTAAACTGACATGCGCAGGTTGACGTCGCCCACGCCCTCGATGGTAAGGCCGATCTCGTTCATGCCGGGATCGAACACTCCGTCTTTCCCGGTGCAGTCGTCCTTGAACTTCAGCAGGTAGTTGCCGTTGTCAAGCTCGAAAACGTTTTTGGTTTTTCCCGTGTAGATGAGTTTCATCGTGACCTCCGTATTATAAAGAAAT
>JAEEJM010000053.1 GCA_016281895.1 Clostridiales bacterium | reverse complement strand
CGGCGATGGTGCCGTAGTACTGTCTGTCGGTCACTATTGCCCAGCAGCCGTGCTTCCAGAACAGGAAGCCGGCTATGGCGACGGCAAACAGCGCGGTCACGGGCCAGGTCAGCTTGTCGATCTTTGCCACCGTCTTGGAGGCTATGAGCATGCCGTCGAGCACGACTGTCCAGATCGCGAACTTGAGGAACTTGCGCCGGTTCTGCCTTGTAAGGGACGGCTGAGGTACGTTCATTTCAGAGGCCTCCTTTATTTGTCCGGCTCAGTACGTGCCTTCGGTGTCCGCGGTGACTGACACGGCTCCGGTCTTGCGACGGGACGAGGCGACGCGCTTCATGAGCTCATCGTAGAACAGCTGTTCGTCGAAGGGGATGGCGGTCTCGCGTCCGAGCCACGCGGACAGGTGCACGGCGTTGGATATGGTCAGGCCGTTCAGGCCCTCGCGCCCGTCGGCGACGAGCGGTCCGCCGCGAAGGACGGCGTCGGCAAAGGCGTTGAGCACCCCGACGTGCTGGGGGTTGAGTCCGTCGGTCTCCACGGGCCCGTCCTTGTGACCGGGGCTGCCGAAGACGCCGCGGAACGTCCTGGAGAACTCGGGCTCCGGCATGTCCAGGCGCCGCAGAGTCAGGCCGGAGCTGTCGCAGATCAGCGTCCCTCCGTCGCAGACGATCTCGAAGCGGTTGGTGCCGGGGGCGTCGCCGGTGCTGGTGATGAACGTCCCGGTGGCTCCGTTCGGATACTCGCAGTATACGCTGACGTCGTCCTCGACCTCTATGTCGTGCCATCTGCCGAACTTCATGCGGGCGGCTATGAGCGACGGCATGCCGCAGATCCACTGCCACAGGTCGAGCTGATGGGGGCACTGGTTCAGCAGGACTCCTCCGCCTTCTCCGCGCCAGGTGGCGCGCCAGTCCCCGGAATCGTAGTAGGACTGCGGCCGGTACCAGCTGGTTATGATCCATGAGGTGCGGCGTATGCCGCCGAGCTCTCCGGAGGCGACGATCTCGCGCATCTTCCTGTAGAGGTGGTTCGTGCGCTGGTTGAACATCATTCCGAACACGAGGTCCGGATGTCTGTCGGCCTCGGCGATCATCTCCCGCACCTGCAGCGTGTAGACGCCGGCCGGCTTCTCGCACATGACGTGCAGCCCGGCGCGGAAGGCCTCTATGGCGAGCGGGGGATGGAAGTAATGCGGCACGGCTATGACGACCGCGTCCGCCTTCCCCGACGCTATCAGCTCGGAGCCCTCGGCAAACATAGCGGGCCGCTCTCCGGCGCCCGGCAGGCCCTTTTCGAGCGCTCCCGCGAGCGCGTCTTCTGCCCAGCGCAGCCGCTCGGGGCGCCTGTCGGCCAGCGCGGTCACACGGATGTCGGGGCACTTTCCCGCCAGGATGTTAGTGAAGTGGGACGAGCCCATGTTGCCTACGCCGATAATGCCCAGTCTCAGTGCGTCCATGGCGCCCTCAGTCTTTCTGTCCCATGGCGCGGAGGTTCCCGAGCGAGATCCTCAGCGCGGTCAGGACGTCGGTCTCATAAGTGCGGTCCTGCTCGACGAAAGCGTATTTCGTCCCGGCCAGCATGGCCTCAGTCAGGATGGCTTCGTGGTTGATGTTGCCCAGGCCGACCGGAGCCATGCGGACGGCCCTGTCCCTGCCGCAGTAGACCATATCTTTCAGATGGATGCAGTCGACCCTGCCGCTGAGGCGGCGCAGCCAGTCGGCGGGGTCTCCGCCTCCCGCCGCCACCCAGTAGCAGTCGAGCGTTATGCCCGCCGCTTCCGCCGGGAAGCGGTCGGCAATGACCGACAGGAAGGTCCTGCCGTCGGGCGTCCGGGCCATCTCCATGTCGTGGTTGTGATACATGAACCTGAGGCCCGCCGCGGCTATCCTGTCCACCGCCGGAGCCAGCTCCGACAGGCGCTCTTCGAGGAAGGCCGGGTCGCAGCCGCTCTCCCGGAAGCCCGGGCAAGAGCCGAGGCCCACGTAAGAGGCGCCGAAGGCCTTGTGGGCGGCTATGACCTCGTCTGTCCGGTCGACGATGTCGCGGTACGCGGTGTGCGTCAGCGGCGCCGAAAGGCCGTATTTCGCGAGCCTGTCCGCCATCCACATAGGGTCGTAGGCGCAGACCCCGGACAGCTGGACCGCCCGGTATCCCATCCCGGCGCACGCCCTGAGGGCGGCGTCGAGCCCTTCCGTAGTCGTACACAGGCTTCTGACCGTGTACAGCTGAGCTCCGATTATCATTCTGTCCGGCTCCTTTCGATGCCGCCGGCGGCCCCGGCTTCCTCCGCCGAAACGGCGGCCCCGCCGGCCGTTTCCGGAGTTTCCCCGCGGCCGGCGTTATCCGCCGCCTCCGGAGTCTCTTCGGCCCCGGCCGCCGCCTCCGGGGTCTCCCCGCCGGCGGCTTCCGCCTTTGCGGCGCGCTTTCTCTGGACATACTCGTTGATAAGGCCTATGATAGCCGACACGAGGGCCATGACCGAAGTGATCAGGGCCGTCGGATTGTTCCGGGTTATCTGGTAGAAGGTGTAGAGGGTCTGCGAGGCTATTATGCAGCACTTGGTGACCACGGTGTTCTTGTTGTAGAGGCCCGTCACGGTGAACACGCCCGATGCGGCCGGCAGCAGCAGGATGGGCATGAACCTGCCCTCCGTGAAGCACTCCGGGAAAGGCGACAGGACGACGATGGCCAGGAACAGGAACAGCCACAGTATGCTGTCCGCCCACTTTTTCTTTCCCCGGTAGTAGAACACTATCTCCCGGCACAGGCCGCTGCAGTTGAGCAGGCCGGCCGTGAAGCTGCCGAAGCAGAAGTTGTTCAGCGCGCTGCACACATCGGTCACGGCGCGGATGATGAGTATCCTGCTTCTCCTGGTGCTGATGAAGTTTATCAGCGCCAGGACCATCATTATTGCCCCGAATACGGTGCCGGCGATCTGCACGGGCGTGAGCGAGGCGAAGTAGTCGACGATCAGGTTCAGCATAAGAAATCTCCGGTGTCAAATTGCTGTTTCCGGTCAAAAAGCCGTTTCCCACGCCGTAAGTATAACATACGGACGTGTCTTTTTCAATAGTCAATAATGGTT
>JAEEJM010000052.1 GCA_016281895.1 Clostridiales bacterium | reverse complement strand
CTCCGCGGTCGACGGCCCGGCGGCGCGGGACGCCGCGGCGCCTCCTGCGCCGGTCCCGGCCTCGAGGGCCGCTATCCTTGACAGCAGGGCCTCCGGCGAGGACGAGAGCCGCGCGGAGCAGAGCCGTATGAATGTCATCTCGGCGACCGTCCTGCGGGACACTCCGGGCCGCTGCATGGACGTGTAGGCGTCGTCGAGCAGCTTCGCGTGGTATACGAGGGTCTCGGCGGGGAACAGCCCCGCGTCGTGAGAGAGCGCCGCCGCCTCAGAGTCCGTGAGATCGAGGTATCTTACCGCGCCGGTCTGACCGGCTGTGCGGAAGACGAGCATGTCGCGGTAATAGCTGATCAGCTCCTGCCAGAAGACGCCTATGTCGGACGCCGAGGCCTCGGTCGAGGCTATCAGATCGAACAGGCCGGGGTAGTCGGACGCCGCGATCATCCTTACGCATTCCGACATCGGGCCCCTTCCCCTGAAGCCGACGGTGCGCGAGACGCTCTCCGCGGTGACCTCCCGGCCGCCGGCGGAGCACAGTTCGAACAGGCTGATGGCGTCCCGCATGCCGCCCTGGGCCAGCCTTGCTATGATGAGAGCCGCGTCGGGATCCAGGGCTATGTTTTCCTGTCCGGCTATGTATTTGAGCCGGTCGACGAGCACCGATGTGGCGATCCTTCTGAAATCGAAGCGCTGGCACCTCGATATGATAGTGGCCGGCAGCTTCTGCATCTCCGTGGTGGCAAGGATGAAGATGACGTGTCCGGGTGGCTCCTCGAGCGTCTTCAGCAGGGCGTTGAAGGCGGAGGGCGTGAGCATGTGCACCTCGTCGATGATATACACGCGGTACTTCAGCATGCCCGGCGTGTATACGACCTCGTCGAGTATGGTGCGGATATCGTCGACCTTGTTGTTGGAGGCGGCGTCCATCTCGAGCACGTCTGTGGCGCTGCCGTCCAGAACGGCCCGGCAGGCGTCGCAGCGTCCGCATGGGTTGCCGCCCTCGGGATGTTCGCAGTTGACGGCCCGGGCCAGGATCTTGGCGCAGGTCGTCTTTCCGGTGCCCCTGGAGCCGCAGAAGAGGTAGGCGTGCGATATCCTGCCCTCGGCTATCTCGTATCTGAGTATGTCGGTGACGTGCTCCTGCCCGCAGACCTCGTCGAACGTCTGCGGCCTCCATTTGCGGTACAGGGCCTGATGCATGCTGCCTCCTTTCCGGCGCGCGCCGGCGGCTCGCTGAGAAGAAAAAATAAAGAGATCGGCTGCGAAATAAGACCATACACCCCAAAGTCGAGCTTTGCCGCCGCGCGTTAGTCTGGTCAATACTCCGGACAGGCGCCCTCGCGGCACACCGGACTCTCTGCTTAATGCTGCTTGGTTCCCCACCTGACATGGTTCACAGCATCCGATTGCGCAAGACCCGTCCTTCAACGTACGTCACAGGTCGCGGACCGCGTCGGCTCCGCCCTCTGAAGAGGAATGAACCCCCGCTGTAGCGGATTTCGGGTACAGGGCACCGCTGGCTCCCCGGCTGGTATGGCCTTATTTCACAGCCGAAAGCGTGAAACAAGTTATCACGGCTATATTATAACAGATTATCCCGGATAATGCAAGAGGAATTTGGGGACCGCCCGAAAATGCGCGTCTCAGAAGCCCATGGCCGCCAGTTCCCCGCAAAGGGCGGTGTAGAAAGCATAGACCTTCTCTCTTTTCTCGCGGCCGGTCATGAAGTCGACTATCTCGGTGTGCGATACCGACCCGCTGAGGCAGTCGCCGCGGTACACGCCGAACAGGGCCGAGTCGCGCGGCACGAGGCCGTCGGTCTCGGCGCCCTTCTCGAAGAAGCGGGAGAAGGCATAGGGGATGCTCATCACGAAATCGTTCTTGCGGGCGCCCTTCTTCACCGTCGAGGAGAAGCTCTGACAGTAGACCCCCGGGACCGGGGACGCGGCCTCCTCGCCGCCCGCGGTGCGGCGCAGCTGCCTGCAGACCGTGAAGCTGTCGGGGCGGCTGTCGCCGGCGATGCGGAAACCGAGGTCGATGAAGAACGCCGGCACCCGCAGGAGCCAGGCAGGAAAGCGCAGGATGAGCGACGCTATGGGCGAGCCCCTGTGCGGGGTGCAAAGCGTGGTGAGCGAGGCCACCGCGTCCGCCATCCCCAGCCGCTCTATCATGTATCTCGAGTCAAGGCCGCCCTTGGAGTGGGCGATGATGTTCACCTTGCCGCAGCCCTTCTCGGCCAGAATGCCGGAGACGATCTCCTTTAGCCGGGCGGCGTTGTTCTCGACCGTGCCGAAGCCGTCGATGTCGGCGACCGACACGTCGCAGCCCAGCCGCCGCAGCTCCCGGTCGATGCGCCCGAAGGGGCGCAGGAAGAACGTCTTCCTCATGCCGGCACCGTGGACCAGCACCACCGGAAAGCGGGTCTTTGCCGAAACGGCAGCCTTTTCTTCCTGCATCTTTCCCTCCGCCCGGCCGCGACCGCCGGGTACGTTCTTCGGTTCAGCGCTTTGTTTTGTATCTGCGGCCGGTGGCCTCGAGATACAGCACCATGGACTGGGTCCAGTCGGTCTGTATTATGTCGTAGCCGCGGTCGGCAAGCCAGCCCCAGCCGTGATCGGGGCCGACCGTGAAGGAGGTGTCGTCCGAGTGCCCGGCCGCCAGCTGCTCCCTGTAATTGTATATGATGGCGTTGGCCCAGACCAGCCGCCCCTCGGAGTGCAGCTTCCCGACGTACTCCGCGGTGCCGACACCGGTCGTCTCGTCGGCGAAGACCACCTCCGCTCCGACGTAGTTGATCCTGCGGCGCATGAGCTCCTCGTGGACGCCGCCCGGGTCGGATTTGAGCACGGGCAGATAGCAGATGTCCGGGGCGTACTCCTCCATGAGGTCGAAGATCTCGGGCTTGGGGCCTGATTTCACCACTATCTGGGAGGTCATGCCGTGGGCCCTTATAGCGTCGGAGATCGCCCTGGGGTTCTCCCAGAACTTGTCGACGTTGATGTAGCACCTGTCCTTGAACCTCTCCAGGACCTCGTCGAAGGTGCAGAGGCCGAACTGGGTGAAATCGCGGTCGTAGTTGACGTAGCGCAGTTTGCGGATCTGCTCGTCCGTGAGCTGCCAGATGAACTGCTCACCCTCGGGCCCGCTGTAGTTGAGGTGCCGCTGCTCCATCCTGGGGTGGAGGATCCACAGCGTCCCTTCGGCCGAGCGTGAGACGTCGACCTCTATCAGATCGGCGCCGTGCGAGAGGGCGATCTCGTACGCGGTGATCGTGTTGCAGGGTATGTTTCCGCCGCACTCGCCGCGGTGCGCGGCGACGATTATGCGCTCCGCGGCGTCTCTTTTAAGATCGTCGAAAGCCATGTCAGCCTCAGTTCTTTATCTGCTGCTTCGTGAAGGATACGAAGGTCAGCGTGATCCACGCGGCCGCTATTACTGCCGCCCAGCACAGTCCGATGGCCGGACTGAAGTCCCTGACGACGGAATACGGGAAGGCCTCGGCCATAAGAGATGACACGAAGTCGCCGCTGGCCAGGTAGTCGGACGTGGCGTCGGTGCGGAAGAGGGTGAGCTCCCCGTAAGGGAAGGGGGTCCATGTGATCCACTTGCCGAATGCCGAGTGGAGGGCGATGCAGGCGTACTGGACCGAGGAGCCGAGCTGCATGACCAGGATCGGCAGGGCGATGGACAGCGCAGCGCGGCGTATGAGGGAGGCCAGCAGGATGGCAAAGATCACGTGCAGCGAGGCCACCAGCATGTCCTCGAGCATTATGACGAAGGTGCGGAGCAGGGAGTTGACGGCGACGGCCCGGCCTCCGATCCACAGCAGGTCGCTGACGAACATGTCTCGGCCGACCAGCAGCAGGTTCAGCAGGAAGAGCACCGCGTACGCTCCGGCGGCCATGATCAGCCATACGGTGCCGATGGCCAGGAACTTGGAGAGCAGGATCTTGTATCTCTTGCGGGGCCTGATGAGCAGCAGGCGGATGGTCCCGGACGAGTATTCCGAGGCCAGCGACGTGCCGGCTATGACTATCATAAGGATGGTGCTCCAGGAGATCGCGCTCGTGATCTGGGTCTGCCAGCTCTTCTTTCCGGACATCTCGAGCGATGAGGGCAGTGGATTGTTATTCTCGAGGCTGTATCTGGCAAGGCCTATGGCCTGGCGGGCGTCGCTGCGCTCGCGCTCGACGTACTCGAGGTACTCCTCGTAGGTCATGGGCTCGTCCGTCATATAGGACTCGGAGAACGGATTTGCCTCGTATGTCTCGCGGTCGAGCGCCCCCGTCTCGCCAAGCCGGGTCGATGCCCTTGTGATTATGCCGAACACGGTGTTGTACTCCCAGCCGCGGTAGGGCGACGAGCGCTCCTTAAGCAGTCTGATGCCCCAGAGCGAGTTCTCCGCGCCCTCGAGCTCAAGCGCCAGGCTCTCGGCCTCGGAGCGGAGCAGATCCTTTTTGTTCTGGGCAATCGAGGGGTCGTCTTCGGCGGCCTTGTACAGGTTCTCGGCATCGGCGGCGCTCTGTCTGACGGCCTCGGCGTAGGCCTCGGCGTCGGAGAGCTTGTCGTTGTAGTACGACCTGATGTCGAAGGAGAGTATGCGGTTCTCGACAGAGCTCACGTAAGAGGTGATCCTCTCGCTGATCTGGGAGAGCAGCTCCTCCGTGAGCTGGGGGTGCTCATGGGCGGAGTAGACCGGCTCGGTGGAGGCGCCTGCCTCGCCGGATTCGCCGGATTCGCCGGATTCGAGGAGGTCCATCTCGGAGGCGACATTGAGCATGTAGGACGCGATGTTCCAGTTGTCGCGCTCGAGGAAGTCCTCGACGCTCTTGAATGTCCCGTTGGCGAACAGGGACACGGCCGCCCGCGCCGTGTAGGCCGAAAGGAGGAGGTCAGAGAACAGCTGGTACTCGGCCGACGAGTCGGAGATGCCGTGATCTTCGAAGAAGCGGTACTGCTGTACCCGGGCGGTATAGAAGATCCAGCCGCTCATCTCGCCGTTCTGACGGCAGTCCTCGGCGCTTTCCTGGAGATAGGTTGCGTCGTTGTAGTAGTCGGGGAACAGGTCGACGATGTTGTTGAGCGCGACTGAGAGCAGGGGGAGGGCGGCGACCAGGACGGCAAAAATGATGACCATGACCTTGAAGCTGGTCTGCCGGACGATCTTGATAAGTTCGTTCTTTACGAGCAGGTTCATTTTTCGTTCTCCTCCTTTCCGAAGTCGGCGGACGGGGTGCCGGCGGACGCTCCTTCCGGTACGTCAACGCCCGGCGCGGGAGTCTGCTCTCCGGCGGGTCCCTCAGGCGCCGCCCCCGGCACGTAAACGCCCGCGGAGGTCCCCCCGGGAGCCGCCGCCCCCGGCACGTAAACGCCCGCGGATGGCGAGGAAGGCTTCGGCGCGTAGCCGGGAGTGCCGCCTCCTCCGGCCGGAGTGTATTCGGAGGTGAGCGAGAGGAACACGTCCTCGATGGAGTGCTTGAGCGATGTCACCGAGTAGATACGGAAGCCGGCGGCGCACAGGGCGGCGACGGTCTCGGGTATCTTCTCGCGCTCGGTCTGGCCCTTCAGCAGGCCCGGGCCCTCGTAGCGGAAGGTCTCGGCGAGCTCCGCGGGCACCGGTCTTCCGGACTCCACCTCGATCGAGACCGTGGTGAGGCCGCCTTCGCCGGCGTTCCTCACCTGGTCGATGGTCATGGTGTCCAGCAGCACTCCGCGGTCGATGATCCCCACACGGTCGCACATAAGGTCGAGCTCGGCCAGCTGGTGGCTGGAGATGAACACCGCCACGGACTCGGTGTGGGCGAGCTCGCGGAGGATGTCGCGCAGCTCCTTGATCCCGGCGGGGTCGAGGCCGTTCGTAGGCTCGTCGAGCACCAGGAGCTTCGGGCGGTTCAGCAGGGCCTGGGCGATGCCGAGCCTCTGCTTCATGCCGAGCGAATACTTGGATATCTTGTCGTTGATGCGTGCCTCGAGGCGCACGAGCCGCACGAGCTCGGAGATCCTCTCCCTGTCGGGCTTGCCGTACATGCGGGCGTAGAGCTCGAGGTTCTCGCGCCCGGTGAGATACTTGTACATCTCGGGGTTCTCTATGATGCCGCCGATGTTCTCCATGGCGGCCTCGAAATCCGTCGAGACGTCGTGCCCGCATATGCTGATGCTGCCCTCGTCGATCCTGAGCAGGCCCAGCATGAGCTTGATGGTCGTGGTCTTTCCGGACCCGTTGGGGCCGAGGAAGCCGAATATCTCGCCCGGTCTTACGTCCAGGGTTATGCCGGACAGGATCCTGTTCTTTCCCAGCGTCTTGCTTAGGTTGCGGATCGATAGAACTGGAGCGGTCTGACTGTTCATATTGTCTTACCTTGCCTTTCCGCCGGCGCCCCCCGGGCCCGGCTGTGTGTCATGTGAACGAGCTGAGTGCGCTGTATCGCGCGGAGTCTTTCCCGTGCTCCGGAGCGTCATCCGTTCCCGAGTCCGAGAAGCGGGATCACGCGGAATATGTCGCCCGCGCCCATCACGACGACCGCGGTGCGCTCGCCGGCCGTCTGCCTGAGG
>JAEEJM010000051.1 GCA_016281895.1 Clostridiales bacterium | reverse complement strand
CACGTTGTAGCCGTTGACCTGGCTCGTGTAGTTCGGAACCTCGTCCTCGGTTATCCTGTAGGCGATCAGATTGTTCTCGGCGTCGTACTTCGGAAGGTTCGTGAAGCTCCAGGACCACGCCGGTCCCGTCACCGTTCTGCTGTCGATCTTCGTGTCGTTGGCGAGCAGGTTGATCGTGATGCTTTCCGGCCTCGTGTCGTCCGCGTTGCCGTAGTCGACCCAAAGCTTCTCTCCGCTGACGACGACCTTCGGATCATAAGTGTTGGTTATAGTGTAGTTGTTCGCGGCGTTGCCCGTTCCGCTCGAGGAGTATACGGCGGGTACGCCCTCTTCCTCCACGGTATAGACGATCGCGACGCCGTCCGGCCCCGTCTCCTGAAGGCCGGTAAACGTGTCGGTCCATTCATTTGCGTCGCTCAGCGTGACGGTCTGTTCGGTCTCGCTGCCGTTGGCGTAGAGTCTGAAGACGATGCTCTCGGGCCTCTTGCCGTCCGCGTCGTTATGATCGACCCACACCTTATGTACGGGGATACTGACGGTCGTGGGCGGAGTATACGTGTTGGTGACGATGAAGCCCGTCGTCATCCCGCCGCCGTAGCTCGCCGTATAGTATCCGGCGGCCTTCGAGGGGGCCTCCTGAACGTTGTAGGTTATGGCGGTCCCGTCGTTATCGACCTTCGCGGGAAGGCCGGTGACGGTCGCTCTCCAGTTATTGCCCGCGTTGAGCGTAACGTTCTGAACGAAGGATCCGTTGCCGTATACGGCGACCGTTACGCTTGCGGGTCTGGTCGCCGTCCCGTCCTCGCCGACCCAGACCTTCTCGACCGAGAGGTCGACGGTCTCGTCGCGCCAGTGGTGCTCGTAGGTCTGCGAAGCGGTCTGGCTGACTGTAAAGCTCAGAGAGAACTCGGCGTCGATATCGACGGTCCTATAGCCCTCGGCTATGCCGACCATGGTCTGCGAGGATTGCCATCCGTTAACTGACAAATAAAGGTACGCGTCCTGGGCAAGGTACTGCTTGCCCTCGAGTTTCAGCTTGAACTCGGTATTGGTATCCTCAGGGAGCTGCAGATTCTCGAAAGAATACTCAAATCCGTCATTGGTCAGATTGCAATAGCCGGGCAGCTCGCTTTCCCCAGTGGGGGCCTCGCCGGCAAGACGGGAAAAGGCTATGAGATTGTTTTCACCATCGTACAGCTTGACGAGGAGGCTGTCCTGTATCTCATTCGGAACAAATCCTACTGTAAAGGAGAGGTCGACATTAAAGACATTTTTCCCTGCTTCATTCACGCCCGCCTTATCCTTGACAGTAAGACTGAGGCCGTTATCGGCAAGGAACGAGCCGTTGCTGCCGAGGATCGGATTCTGCGGCGTCGCGTTTGTTTTCGCCATGAGATAATCGCTGGTAAGATATTGATATATGTAGCTGACTCTCACGTTGCGTTCTTTAGAACCCATGATCGGGCAAATGAGAGCCCAGCCCTGCTGACCGAGCGCCTCATTCTCGGGTCTGAACATGCCTCTCGTCGCCATCCACACGGCGCCGGCGGAAGCCATGTAGTAATCGCCTTCCGTAAAGCTGTCGATAAAGGCATCTATATCGCTGTAATACTGCGTGTAATCCCAATAATCATAGTGTTCGGATATCAGCATGGAATTCGAAAAGCCTGTAACCGGCTCATCATCCCATCTTCCGACCTTGTTATACCCTGCGGCAGCATATTCCTTCATGTCCGCTTTGAGCTTTGCGAGGCTGCCGGCGCCCGATTCAGCGCTGAAATAGCTGCCAAGCGCCGCTGACCTCAGTTTGGCTGCCGCAGTCGGAGTATAGTAATACGCCGCCTCAGGGGAACTGAGGTTGATCATCTTATACCAGTTCTCAGGCGTCTGCGTCGGGTGATCCGCGCAGAGGACCCATATGGGCTTGGGCACGTTGTTTTCGTCGCGGAAGTCGTTATTCCAGAGAATGAATCCGCCCCAGGGCTTCGTATACAGAACATGGGTTTCCCCGCCGGGTCGCGTAAAAACCCGGTTGCCGTCCCCATCTTCCTCAACTTTAGCGTCTACGGCAATTGCGATCTTATCGCTGTTTTGCTGATTAATCTGATCACCTACGCCGTTAAGATAATAAAGTCCTTCGTGTCCGGGCGCTTCTATAGCCGCAAGGGTTGCGGAAGTCGGAGCAGTGGGCACAGATCCTACGACGTTCTGCTTGCCGGAATAGTTTTCGCCGCCGACATAGGTCATTTCAGCGCCGCCGACCGGCTTCTCGGTCGTGGTGACGTTGCCCGCCGTCACGGTGACGGTGCGGTTTGCGGTCGTGGTCGTCTGATCGTAGTCGTACTTCGGATCGTTCACGCCGTTCTTCGTGTCGATGTGAGTTCCCGGCGCCGAGCTGCTGCCGGTCTCGGTCTGAGACGCAGTGCTGCCCGGATTAAGCGTTACCGTCACGTTGGGTGAATAATCCGACTCGACCGACGCGATGGACTCGGTCCGGTCGCCCACGACGGTATGCTCGCCGTAACGTACAAAATCCGACGGCTTCGTGACCTGCATGTCGGTCCGCGTCTCGGTACCGTATACGGTCGCGCCGGTCTCCGTTATCGTTCCGGTCGTCTCCGCGGTCGTCGTCGTGGTCGTCGTCGTGTAGCCCGCTGACGGGGTGTCGTCCAGCGTGTTCGTCGTGACCGTGGTTTCGGTCGTCGTCCCGTCCGGGTTCGTCGTCGTCTCCGCGAAGACGTTGACGGCAAACAAGGACATGACGAGACAGAGCGCCAGCAAAATGCTCAGCGCCCTTTTTAGGGTTCTGCTCTTTGCCATTATTTCATTTCTCCTTTTCAGAGTTCTGAAATACTGGCAGCCGGGCTGTCATGGCCTCGCGGCTTTAGACCCCATGGCTTTGCGCCCCGCCCTTTCGGACGGTTTGCCTTTTTCAGATATTCCCGGCGGGAATAGCATCTTCTCCGTGCCGGTACGGAGCGCTGCGTCACGTATTTTCCCGCACTTGTTTACATAATGCATGATACCCGCAGCATCATCACGATCCTGCAGATATAATGACATTTTATTATAGAATTTTACCGAGGTTTTTGCAAGGGGGAAAAGCCCGTTTTTTCGCACAGACTCTCACTTTTTCTGCGCCGCGTCTTTTTCCTCAATATGCAGTATTCATGCTTCTCAAACGTCAATATGTCGCGGCGGTATAGTCTGTTTCTACTCCGTCCGTAAGGTTCCCGCCGCCGATCCAGTTCGTTTTTTCCACAAAGATCGCACGTGGAAGGCATCTTTCGTTACCTCCACAGCCCGCAGGCAGCCGCAGAGCATCACTGACCGCCATGCTGGTCTGGCATTAAAATAGGGGAGGTACGTCCCGTCTCCCACGCATTTAGCAGGGAGCCGCCATTATTTACCTCCGCACTTTTAAACCGCACGGGAAGGCACTTCCCGTTACCTCCGCGGTCCGCAGGCAGCCGCCGTGCTTCCCTGACCGCCACGCCCCGATGGTATTAACGGGGAGGCATTTCCCATCGCTTCCGCTGCCCGCAGGCAGCTGCCGGGCTTGTTCGACCGCCATGCGGCGATGGTATTAAAAAAGAGGGGCAGCCGTGTGGCTGCCCCTCTTGGGGTATTATGCGGTTTTCCGGGTCAGGCGGGGATTTACTCCTCGTCTTCCTTCTTCCTGCGGCCCGTCAGCATGACTATCAGGCCCGCAAGAGCCAAGCCGCTGAGGCCGGCCCAGACCGCGATGTTCGACTCATCGCCCGTGAGCGGAGGCCCGTAGAGCGGCTCGTCAGGCTCGCCGTAGAGCGGCGGCTCGTCGTCCGGGAACTCCTCGTAGCCCTCGCCCGTGTTGATGACCGTCAGGCCGCTCTCGGCGTTCCCGCCGTAGCTGACCGTGTAGCCCTCGGGCACGACGT
>JAEEJM010000050.1 GCA_016281895.1 Clostridiales bacterium | reverse complement strand
TTGGCGAGGCCGCGGCTGACAATGAGCCTGCCCTCGTGAAAGCCCTGCGCGTACTTCGGGAACAGCGCCTGGTCGGGCGCGAAGACCGGTCTGCCGAATATCCTCCACTGACCCCCGTGGGCGTGTCCGGACAGGATAAGATCGACCGGCAGCTCCCGCTCGTACCTCGGATAGTACTCCGGATGGTGCGAGAGCAGCACCTTGAAGCCGCTCTGCGATGAATACTCGCGCAGCCAGGCGAGGTCGGGCGGAGGCGTCTTTCTCCAGTGCCCCTGGCGAAGCCTGCCCTCCTCGAAAACGTAGCCGGACGTGAGGCCGCCTATGTTGAGGCCGTCGAGCCTCACGCTCCTCTCGGCCAGCAGTATGACGCCGGCCCGCGCGGCCGCCTCCCTGACGGTGTCGCGGGCGTTGCGCTCGTGGTTGCCGAGCGACATGAACGTCGGAGCCTCGGACGCCGCAAAGCGCAGGAAGGCCTCGCCGTTCCCGGGCTCGCGGTCGTGGCGGTTGACGATGTCGCCGGGGATGAATATCATATCGGGGCGGCACTCATGCACTCGCTCGGCTACGCGGTCGAAGTTCTCTCCGTGGATGTCGGACATGACCGCGGCTGTGAGCCGGCGGGACACCGGCGCGCGGACGGTGTATTCGGTGACGTCCAGCTTCATGACCCGAGCACCCGCTTCGCGTACCCGGCGGCCTCAGGCGCCATTATGCCGTCGGTGCTGCCGCCCGAGGCCAGCCTTTTTCTTGCAAGCGTCGAGCTGACCCGGCGCAGGCGCGGCCCGGCCGGCAGATAAAGCGTCTCGGCGCCGGGATAGCGTGCGGAATTGAACTCGGCCATGGCGTTCTCGTAGCGCAGGTCCGCGGCGCTGCGAATGCCTTTGACTATGGCGCAGGCGCCGAGGTCCCTTGCGAGGTCAGCAAGGTAGCCGGTGCCGGTGATAATGTCCACTCGCTCGAGGCCCGCAAGGGTGAGGCGGGCGATCTCCTTCCTGTCCTTGAAGCAGAACGTCCCCTCCTTGTCGGGGTTGACGAGTATCGCAACGGTGACGCGGTCGAATAGCGTCAGGGCTCTCTCGACGATGTCCCTGTGCCCGAGCGTCATGGGATCGAAGCTCCCGGGAACGACAGCAGTTCTCATTGCGTATCCGCCTTTCCGGAGGGCCTCAGCACCGTGACCGCCGCGGCCCCGTACCTGTTTTGTCTTATGATCTCAAAGCGCTCAGCGAGCCCGGCCCGGCCCAGGAACACGTCGTCCGGCCTGCCGCTCTCGCACACCACGATGGACTCCGGCCCGACGAGGCCGCCGCCGAGCAGGGCTTCGAGCGTCGCCGGAAGGAGGCCCGAGGCGTAAGGCGGGTCGGCGAAGACCAGGCCGAACCGCTCTCCCCTGAGCGACTCCAGTACGCCCGGCACTCCGCCCCGCAGTATCCTGCACCGGTCGGAAAGGCCGGTCTTCTCAGCGTTGGCGCGGATGACCCTTACCGCCTCAGGGGAGCTGTCCGCCAGTACCGCAGACGCGGCTCCGCGGGACAGGGCCTCGAGCGCAAGCTGGCCCGAACCCGCGAAGAGATCGAGCACCTTCCTTCCGCGTATCTCGAACTGTATTATCGAGAACTCGGCCTCCTTGACCCGGTCGGCAGTCGGCCTGGTATCCGTCCCTTCCGGGGCGGCAAGCCGGCATCCTCTGGCAGTGCCGGTTATGATCCTCATTGCGAACCGACCTCCTTAGAGCGGAAATACGCGTTTACGGCCTCGGCGTCCCGTTCGCCGATCCCCTTTACTCCGGCCAGGGCCTCTACAGACGCGCTGTGCACCGCCGCGAGCGAGCCGAAGGCGTCAATAAGGGCGGCGGCCTTAGTCGGGCCGATGCCGGGTATCTTCTCGAGCGAGGAGTGCCTCACCGTGCGGCGCTTGGCCGCGCTCATCTTTGAGACGGAAAAGCGGTGGACCTCCTCCTGTATGCGGTAGATGAAGACGAAGAGCTCGCGGCGGGAGGCGATGTCGACCTCCCCCTCCGGGACGACGAGGCTGCGCGTGCGGTGGCTGCCGTCCTTGACCATGCCGGCCGCGGGGATGCTGACGCCGGCGCGCTCCATGGCTTCGAGGGCCACGGCAAGGTGCTGCCTGCCTCCGTCCAGGAGGATGAGATCCGGCCTCTCCCCGAAGCCGGAAGCGGCCT
The DNA here is from genome assembly GCA_016281895.1 of Clostridiales bacterium. GTDB lineage: Bacteria > Bacillota > Clostridia > Oscillospirales > CAG-272 > CAG-390. The sequence continues at coordinate 12,653 of JAEEJM010000050.1, read as the reverse complement.
CCGCGTCGCCGCCGGCTTCGGTCAGCCTCGACAGTCGCCTGCCCAGGACCTCGGCAAGGGCTCCGTAATCGTCGGCGCCGGCCGTCGTCCGCACGTTGAAAGTGCGGTACTCCTTCGGCGAGAATCTGCCGTCCCTTATGACTATCATTCCGGCGGTTATGTGCTCGTCGCCGATGTTGGATATGTCGTAGGCCTCGATGCGGCCCGGCAGGGCCTCGAGCCCGAGAAGAGCGGCCAGCGAGGCCAGGGTCTCCTCGTTCTTACCCGTGTCGCGCTTTTCCTTCTCGAGCGCCTGCCTCGCGTTCTCGGCGGCCATCTCGCACAGCTTGAGGTTCTCGCCCCTGCGCGGGACGGACGCCTCGGGCTTTGCTGACCTGGCAGCCGAATCGGCGCCGCCGGATGCCGCGCGCCTGTTGCCGGCCCCGCCGCTCAGGGAGACCAGCAGCTGGCCGAGGAGCTCGGCGTCGTCGTCCGAGAAACCCGGCCCCAGCATCAGCCTGTCGGGGATCTCCCCGCAGCCCCTGTAATACTCGGACAGGAGCGACACGCAGGCCTGGACGTGGTCGGGCACGTCGGTCGGGACGACGAAGTCGAATTTCGAGACGAGCAGCCCGCCCCTTACGCAGAGCAGGCTCATGGCGGCTCCCGAGCCGTCGGCGTATATGCCTGCCGCGTCGCGGTAAGTGTCGGGCGATGCGACCGCCTTCTGCTTCTCGGACAGGCCGTCCAGGGCCCGCACGGCGTCGCGGCACCTGGCCGCGGCCTCGAACTCGCAGCGCTCAGACAAAGCCTCCATCCGCTCGGTCAGCGCGCGCCGGAGCGGCGCCGTGCGGCCCCTGAGCAGCTCGACGGCCTGGGCGACCGTCTCGGCGTACTCCTCGGGCGATACCTTTCCCGTGCATACGCCCACGCAGCGCCCCATCTGATAATAGACGCAGGGCCGGCCCCTGCCTATGTCCTCGGGGAAGCGCCTCCTGCAGGAGGGCAGCCCGAAGACCCGCTCGACCTGGCCGATGACCGAAAAAACGGCTGCGCTGCCGGAATACGGACCGAAATACCGGGCACCGTCGTCGCGGCGCTGGCGGCTCATCCTGAGCACCGGCCAGTCGCCCGCGGTGAGCTTTATATACGGGTAGGACTTCGCGTCCTTGAGCTTTACGTTGAATCTGGGGGAGTGGCGCTTGATCAGAACGTTCTCGAGAGCGAGCGCCTCGATCTCGGTGTCGCAGAACACGCACTCGAAGCGGCGCACCGAGGCTACCATTCGCTCGGTCTTGCGGGTCTTCTCGGAGTTGCCGAAATACTGCGAGACGCGGTTGCGCAGCTTCTTGGATTTTCCCACGTAAACGACGCGGTCGGACGCGTCGTACATAATGTAGACGCCCGGCGTCTCGGGAAGCTCCGACGCCTCCCTGTACAGCCTGCGCCTTATATCCTCTGCGGACCTCCCGGTCCCGGCGACCGCATCAGCCATGTCTCTCCCCCGCGCCGGCCCTCCGCCGGCAGATCTCAGTTCGTGAAAAAAAACGGGACGCCGACGGCGTCCCGCAAAAGACCGCTTCAGATCAGGTCCGTAAGGCCGGTCTTGATAAGAGTTTCGAGTCCTTCCAGCGCTTCCGCCTCGTCCTCACCGTCGGCAACCAGAGTGATTGTCATGCCCTGGGCTATGCCGATGGACAGCACGCCGAGCAGGCTCTTGGCGTTGACGCGGCGTTCGTCCTTGATCACCCATATGGAGCACTTGTATGAATTGGCCTTCTGGATGAAGAAGGTGGCGGGTCTCGCATGGAGTCCGCCCACATTGTTTACGGTAACATCGCGCTGCAGCATCTGAAGAATCCCTTCCTTTCGGCGCCGTCGGGCGGCGCCCCTCCCGGAAACATTTTGTAAAATTTAACTTATTATAACAGATGGACGGAGATAAATCAATAGTTTGCCGAAAAAAGTTGAAAGAATGTGAAAGAAATCCGGCAGTCGCCTCATCTATTCAGTCGCCGGTTCGACGCCGGTGACGGTCACCTGAAAATCGGCGGTGCGTGTGTGGAGCACTATGACGGTGCCGGCGCAGATGCGCAGGCCGCCCTTCGTAAGGAAGCCCCCGTCCCTGTCGTAGAGCTCGGCTGTCAGCGTCCCGGAGATGTCGACCAGCGTGTCCTCTGGCCAGCGGGCCTCGACGGGACCGCCGGAGGCGTCGGTGGCAAGGAAGACGGCCGGGGTCACGGAGACCGCTCCGAGGGTGCCGAGCCGGCTACCGTCGGGCAGCATTACGGCGTCGCCCTCGGCAAGCAGCGAGCCCACGGCGCTCTTTGCCGCGCTGACCTCGAACGACACGGTGCAGTCCTTCCTGTCGGCGGAGAATATGCGGTCCCACACCAGACGCAGCGCGACGGACAGGACCACCGCGATGAGTATTATTATGACGGCTATGTCGAGGGCGGTAAGCCCCCTGCCCTTTCCGGTCTTTCCGCGAGCTTCGGCCATCACCGCTCACCTCCCGTTCCCGTTCCGTTCTCGGTTATGGATATGCACGTCCCGCGCCCCGTGAAGCCCGGGAACATGCAGTCGAGCTCGGCCCCGACGGCGATCCTGAGGCCCTCGGACGAGTAGCCGTTGAGCGGATCCGAATCCGCCGTGAGGCTGACCGTCACGAGCAGGTTGGACAGCGACGGATGCGCCGACGATACGACGTCCGCGGTGGCGGGGTCGTACCTGACGACGTTGCACACGCCCACCTCGACCCCGGCGGCGACGGTGCCAAGATCGCAGCCCTCGGACGAGGTCACGCGGTCGCCCTCGCGTATGTACGAGGCGAAGTCCGGGCGGACGCCCTCGAACTCGATGACGTAAGTGATCTGGGCCCTGTCGCTCTTTCTGAGGAAGCCGGAGCCCGGCAGATACGCCAGCACGGCCAGCCCGACGCAGCACAGTATGAGCAGGATCAGGAACACGTCGAGGGCGTTGAAGCCCCGCCGGCGGCCGGAGGAACGCGTACTCCCCTGCCGGTCCTTCCGGCTCTTGGTCTTTTCGTTAGTCATAAGCAAATCCTTTCGGCGCAGACGCGCTCAGTTCTCTATGGCCACCTCGAGGTCGGCCGATTCGGGGGACACGTGCGCCGCCGGCGCGGCATCGCGCCGCGCCGCGGTACCTGCCGCGGCCGAAGCAAGACCCAGGAAGAGCCAGAAGGCGCAAAGGAGCCTGTAATTGTAGAACACCTGATCGAAGATCCCGCTGACCAGCGCCGATACGGCGCCGCCGGCGAAGGCGAGAGCCGCCGGCGAGCTGCGGCGGTCGGACTGTCCGATGCCTGCCCAACCCGTCTTTCTAAGCACAACGGCCACGGAGCATATGAAGGTGAGCAGGCCGGCGGCGCCGGTCGCTATCAGAAGCTGAAGATAGATGCTGTGGGAATGAGGCGCGGACTCGGCGCCCTGGACGGCAAAGACGACGTAAGCTTCGCGGAAGGCGTCGCCGCCGGCTCCCACGCCGGTGAGCCACACGCGGCGGACGAGATCGACCGCCCCCTTCCAAACGTCGGACCTGTATACGTTGGTCGAGTCGGACATCGACCCGACGGAGGCGAGCCTCGCGCCGAAAGTGCCGGGAAACAGGTGCGCGGCAAGGGCGGCAAGTCCGGCGGCCGGGGGCAGCGCGGCCAGCGAGAGCGGATCGGCGGACACGGCGAACAGAACTCCGCCCGCGGCAAGTCCGATCCACGAGGCGCGCGACCACGTAAGAACGTCGGCGACGAGGATGAGCGAGGCGCAAAGGAAGCCGGCAAGCTTCTGGCCGCGGACCCCGCTGCCGAACATCAGCGACAGCGCCGGGGCAAAGCCGAGGGCCAGGTAGAAGCCCGTCATGTTGGGGTTGGCGAAAAATACGGTGAGCCTGGATGTTATCTCCGGGAACTCGGAGACGTCAAGCCACCCCGAAGGAGCCCTTCCCGTCACGTAAAGGAAGATGCCGGCGGCGGCAGTAACGGTCGATGCGAGGACCTGGGCCCTGAGGCAGACCTGTACCGCCGGGCGCGACCTGATAAGGCACACGGCGAGGAAGTAGACGCACACGAAGGCCGCGGACAGCAGCGCGCTGCGGAAGGAGTCGCCCGACAGCGGGAAGGCCGACAGCAGGGTCGCAAGGCCGAAGGCCGCCGGGAAGATCTCGGAGACGCCGAACTCGGGCGCCCGCTTGCCCATGAGCAGCTTCAGCGCGTAGGCGGCGGCAACGGTCCCTATGACCGCGCACAGCGCGATAGACGGCCTTGGGAACAGGCCCGAGACCGGTACGGCAAGTATGATGAGGCCCATACCCGCCTCCGGGTATCTGAACACCGCCGAGGCGACCGCGACGGCTGCGCACGCGGCGGCCAGGTACCGAAACGGGACGAACATGGTCAGCAGGCCGAGCAGTATGCCGGCGCCGACTGCCGGGGCGAGCGCCGACGGCCCCTTCCCGTCCCGGTCAAGCTCCTCGGGCGGGACGCCGACGGGACCTGTCATGAGCGAGCGGAAGAAGTCGCTCCGCCCGAGCAGCTGGGAGAGGTTGAGCTCGGAGCCCAGCAGCGGCAGTCCGGCAAGGGCAGCCGCGGCGGCGCAGACGAGGTCCGCGTAAGAAAGAGCTCCGCCGTACTGTGTGTAATAGCGTATGAGCCAGACGACGGCGGAGTAGCCGCCGAACGAAAGCAGAAACGCCCCGAAAACGCGCGAGCGCATCAGCATGAGCCTCGCGTGCGCGGCGCCGCACAGCCTCGAGAAAGCGGAGTTCTCGATGAGCGCGGCGGTCCGTCTCCGCAGGGCCGAGAGCCGCCGCCCGAGACCGGAAGCGGCCTTCTTCGCGGCTATGCCTTCGCGGACCCTCCGGTCGGACTCGGGATACGAGCGCAGGAAGGCGCTCGCGGCTCCCCTGCGGAAGGCCGACGAGAGCCCGCCGCAGAAGCGGGACACGCCCCTGGCTATGATCCCCTTGCCTAGGAAAAAGCGTCTGACGCCGGATCTGAAGGAGGCCCAGTATCCGTTTCCGGTCTTCTTTTTTCCTTCGTTGTCGTACTCGCCGCCGGTCCCGTAAACGTCGTCTATCCCGTAGACGTCTCCGGCGGCGGCAAGGGCCGACTCCCTTTCGGGATCGGGTTCCGATCGACCGCGCATGCGGCTCCTCCTTTCATCTTTCGGTCTTTGTGCTCGCCGGACGGGCGCGCAGCGCCCGCCGCGGCGGATATCAGTCTTTCTTCAGCAGGTCGGGCCGCCTCTCGGCCGTCAGCTCGAGAGCCTTACGCTCCCTCCACTTGTCTACGGCCGCGTGGTCGCCGGACAGAAGAATGTCGGGCACCCTGACGCCGTGAAACTCGTACGGCCTCGTGTACTGCGGATACTCGAGCATGCCGCAGGCTATGCTCTCGCTCTCGTAACACTCGGGAGCCGCCAGCACCCCGTCGACGGTCCTGGCGACGGCGTCGACCAGTATGCAGGCGGGGATCTCGCCGCCGGTAAGGACGTAATCCCCTATGGAGATCTCCTCGTCGACGACCTCGTCGATGACCCTCTGGTCTATGCCTTCGTAATGGCCGCAGATTATGATCAGCCTGCCGAACCCGGAGCCGAGGCGGACTGCGTCGTCCTGCCGCAGGATCCCGCCCTTCGGCGACATGTACACGGTCCTTGTCGTAAGATCCGGGCGGGAGTCGTAAGCGGCCTTCCAGCAGGCGTACACGGGGGGCGCCGCCATGAGCATGCCCCTGCCGCCGCCGTACGGGGCGTCGTCGACGCGCCGGTTCCTGTCGGCGCTGTAATCGCGTATGTTCCAGGTCCTGATCTCGACGGCGCCGCTCCTTCTGGCGCGGCCTATTATGCTCTCGGAGAGAACTCCGTCGACGAGGGCCGGAAACAGTGTAAGAACGTCGAAGACCATCAGCCGAACATCCCTTCTATGGGCCTTACGTATACGGCGGAGCCGGGCTCGATGCGTATAACGAACTCCGGCACCGCCGGGATCATCCTGTCCCCGTCCGGGGTGGCGACGGTGTATATGTCCGAGGCGCCGGCGTTGAAGACCTCCGACACGGTGCCGTAGGCCGTGCCGGTGTCGGCGTCCACCACGGGCAGGCCGATGAGGTCGGCTATGAAGAACGAGCCCTCGGGCAGCGGGACGTCTGCGCGGTCGGCGTAGAGCACGGTCCCGCGCATGGCCTCGGCCTTATCGGCGTCGTCGACGCCCTCGAGGCGGAACAGCACGAAGCGCTTCTGGACGGAGGCCTTTGCGACGCTGACGGGGCGGAAGGTTCCGCCCTCGGCGATATACAGCACGGACAGCGAGGCCAGCACCTCGGGAGAGTCGCACCACGACTCGGCCTTTACGGCCCCGGCGGTGCCGTGGACGTTTATGATCCTGCCGCATTCGAGATATCTGTTTTTTTCCGAGCCCATGCCCTGACGCACCTCCGTTCCGGAAACGGGAACACTTTTCTAATTTATTAGTATATCACAAAGCGCGGGGCTTTTCAAGTTTTTCGGAAAGAGTTTCCGTCCGATTGCAGATGATTTCGCGAATTTGCTTTTTTCTTCTTGAAACTTGCGCTCCAATCGTGTATAATTATCTGGATAAAATCACCGGGATCGCGACCCGGTCCGGAGGTATCAAATGCTCAGTCTCTCAACGCTTCTTACGTCGACCACGGCTGCCGCCGGCAACTGGCAGACTTACGGTTCGATCATCCTGATCGTCCTCATGCTCGCAGCCATGTACTTCATCATGATCCGCCCCCAGCGCAAGCAGGAGAAGGAGGCCCAGGACATGCGCAACGGTCTCCAGGTCGGCGACGAGATCGTGACCATAGGCGGCATCGTCGGCATAATCATCTCCATCACCGACGAGACCATCACCATAATCTCCTCCCGGGACAAGACCAGGATCCAGTTCCTCAAGACTGCCGTGTCCCGCGTCCAGGTGCCCGCCGCCGAAAAGGAGGAGGAAAAGAAGCCCGACAAGGAAAAGGACAAATAAGCTCCCCGGATTGCCCTTTTTCCCGCCGGCCGTCTCAACGATGTGCACAGTTTGCCACTCGTTCAATTGTGCATTCTTCCAAAACCTCAACCGCCTCTCAAAAGCCGTTGATTTTTAATGCTCCTGCATGCTATAATATAGTGTATTGCATAACTGCGCGGCCGTCCGCCGCCGCGCCGCACGCGGCGCGCCACAGTCTATCAAGGAGGAATCCCCCCACCATGACAAAGCGAATCACAGCCCTCATCCTTGCGCTGATAATCACAGCCGCCTGCCTGGCGGGCTGCCACGACCGCAAGATCGACGGAGAGAACGTTAAGGGCGCCGAGATCGCCATAAGCCTCGGCGGCACCGTATACGAGCTCGACCCCGCCCTCTGTCTCAACAACGACAGTGCGCTTCAGATCTGCGGCCTGCTCTACGACACCCTCTTCGTCCTCGACTCCGACGGGAAAGTTAAGGAAGGCATCGTGAGCGACTACACCATAGTCAAGAACGAGAAGAACAACGAATACTCCATGGAGCTGCAGCTCCGCGACAAGAACTTCTGGTCCGACGGCATCTACGTATGCGCCGAGGACGTCATCTTCGCGTGGAAGCGCATCCTAGACCCGTCGTTCAACAGCGACGCGGCCTGCCTGCTGTTCGACATCAAGAACGCCAGCGAGGCCAAGCAGGGCGACTGCTCCATCGACGACGTCGGCCTGTTCGCCGTCGACGAGCTCCTGCTCCGCGTCACCTTCACCGGAGACATAGATTACGACAGATTCATCCGCAACCTCACGAGCGTCGCGCTCGCCCCGCTGCGCGAGGATATAGTCACCAGGAACGCAGACTGGTCCAAGAAGCCCGCCACCACGGTGTGCTCCGGCCCGTTCATGCTCCGCCGTATCAACTACGGCTTCGACGGCTCCAACCTCGTCGACGCCTCTTACGCCAGCCTCGTTCTCGAGCGCAACCCCTTCTACCGCCGCTCCAACGACGCCAAGTACATCGACACCTCCGTCACTCCCTACAGGCTCATAATCGACCTGTCCGCCACCGGCGAGGAGCAGCTCGAGAGGTTCGCCCGGGGCGAATGCTTCTTCATCAACGACATCGCTCTTTCGGCCCGCGCGAATTATAAGGACACCGCCGTCGTATCCGACCTGCTCTCCACTAACTCCGTGTTCCTGAACGAGGACGCGGACATCGCCAAAAAGGACGGCACCACCGAGAAGCTGTTCGCCGACAAGAACGTGAGACTGGCTCTCTCCAAGGCCATCGACCGCCAGGCCGTCGCCGACGCGCTGGTCTTCGCCCGTCCCGCCACCGCCCTCGTCCCCTACGGCGTGTTCGAGACCGACTCCGCCAAGAGCCTGTTCCGCAGCGTCGGCGGCGACATCATCGCCGCCGGGGCCGACCTCTCCGCAGCAAAGAGCCTGCTCTCCGGCATCGATCCCTCCGCCTACACCTTCTCCCTCATGGTCAAGGGCACCGACGAGACCCACGTCAAGATCGGCGAGCTCATCGTAGCCGCCTGGACCGGGCTCGGCTTCAACGTGACGCTGAACGCGGTCATGCCTTACATCAACGACGAGAAGCTCTCCGGCGAGGACGTTAAGGACATCTACGACGACACCTTCGACGAGAGGTATTACGCCAACAGGTACGAGGCGGCGCTCGCCGACCTCCAGGCCTACTCCCCCGACGCGTTCACCGTCCTTGCCCCCTTCGCGGCCAGGTTCTCCGGCCAGGGCCAGGATATGACCAGCTCCGAATACATCGACGTCCCGCATAAGACCGGCTTCGCCGACGAGGCCTACGACGCCGTCATCGAACAGGCTTACGCCGAAAAGGATCCCGCCGCCCGCGCGACCCTGCTCCACTCGGCCGAGACCTCCCTGCTCGAGGCCATGCCGGTCATCCCCGTGGTCTTCAATCAGGACGCCTACCTGATCTCCTCCGATCTTTCAAAAGTCGGCATCTCCTACTACGGCTTCAAGATCTTCACGAAGGCCGTGCAGAAGAACTGGATAGACTACATCGAGACCCTCCCGCCTAAGGAAGAGGACTCCGAGCCCGCCTGACGCGGCGCCCCGGCCCTGCGCCGGACGCACGGCCGTCGGCTCCCCGAAGCCCGTGACAGATAAGATCATTCATCCGCCGGATCCTCTCGCCGAGGTCCGGCGGATGCCGTTTTACAGCTCCGGGGCCGGCTCTCTTCCCGCTTCTGTGAGCCTCCGCGTCCGACTTTTTTCAGGCATTCCGACTTTTTTCCCGCATTTATTGACTTACAGTGAAAAACATTGTATAATAAATTAATTATACGCGCGCATAGATGCCGGCGGGCTTCAGGACCCGGCCGAAGCTGACAGGAGGAGCACATGAGACCCGATATCTTCGACATTTTCTTCATCACAGGACAGAGCAACGCCTCCGGAGCTCGGGACAGCGCGACCGACCCCGAGACAGAGCGCGAGAACGCGGTCGTCCCCGAGCCGGGCACGGCCTACTGCCTCGACGTCTCCTCAAAGAACCAGAGGAGCGAGATCTACGACCTCAACAGGGGCCGCTCGGGCATAGCCCCCGCCCTTGCGCTGCGCTGGAACGAGCTGACGGGCCGCGGATGCTTCGTGGTCCAGACCGCGGTGTCCGGATCGCCGATCCAGAGATGGACACCCGGCGAGAGCCGGCTCGCGGCCACGGGAATGAACTTCCTCGACAACACGCTCGAGACCGCCGAGTACGTGCTGTCGCTCGGACAGGACGGTACCGGAGAATACCGCTTCGGAGACATCTATTACATCTGGTGCCAGGGCGAGACCGGCCAGGCCCACGAGTGGGCCGGAGACCACTGGATCATGCCCGGGATAAGGCTCATAGACACAGACAGCTATTACACCCGCTTCGAGCGCTTCCACAGCGCCTTCCTCGAAAAGGTGCCGGTGCGCCTCGGTGCCATTATGCTGGTCCGCACCATTCCCCGCAAGAGCTCCAGGCATAGCCTCGAGCTCGGGCTGCTCACCGACATGGTCCCCTCGAAGCAGGCGCAGTACACCGCCCACGCCTGCCACGGCGACACCCTGCGCATCATGTCCAGGATCTGCGACATCGCCAGGATGGAGACGACACCCGGCCCCGGAGCCGGCTTCCTCAAGGGCGACAACGTCCATTATAAGAAGAAGGGCTACAACGCCCAGGCCAGGGAGCTCGCCGAGAACATATACAGGTTCATATCGCCCGACACCGACAGAACGCCGGTCTCGCTCGAGTGGCTCGCCCCGGACGGCCGCACCCCCATGAAGGAGGGACAGATCCTGCCCGTCGACTGCGCCAGAGGCGCGCTTACGGCGGCCGTCGTCCTCCCGCTCTGGGCGGATAATACCGCGATCTCCTTCACAGCCGGCCCCGGCGCCGAAGGCGTGTGCTCCGTCGACCGCTACGGAAAGATCACTTTCGCGCCCGGAACGCCCGTCGGGACCAGGGTCCCCGTGACCGTCAAAGCGGACTGCGGCTTTTCTCTCACGGTGGTAGCCGAGTGCGCCCCCGCGGCCCCCGCCGACGAGGTCGCCTCGGGCATCGTCACGGACTTTGTCTGGAACTTTGCCTCGTCCGGCCTCACCGAATACAACAGCTACAACAACCTCCTTCCCGGCGAGAACGCCGCGTACGAGCTTCTCCCGGAAGGCATACGTCTGCAGACGAACTGGCTCGAGCCCGAACGCACGCTCCACGTGTCCGACAGATACGACTGGAAGCTGCGCTGGAAGGGCGAGATGTCCTCCCAGCTCAGGATCATGTCCGGCGACCAGTCGCGCATCGACACGCGCGTCGAGGGGAACGACGGCACCTGCGTGCGCTTCTGCACGTCCGAGAACCGCGTCTTCGAGCTGCCTTACAAGGTCGAAGCCGACGAAAACGGAAGGGCCGCCGAGGATCTCACCCTCGCCTACGAAGCCGCGGCGCGCCGCCTCGTCCTCTCCTGCGGCGGGACCGAGATCTCGTCCGTTCACGTCGACGGCGTGTTCAGCGGCAGCTTCCGCCGCCTGCTGGCGCCCTCGTCCGGAGCCTTTGCGCTGGTCGAGACCACCATGCTCGTCGAGCGCGACAACGCCTGAACCAGGACCGGAGTTTTCACCATGGAAGAAAAAGAGATCCAGGGCAATTTCATACACGACATAATCGACGAGGATCTGGCCGCCGATCCCGGACTGCGGATCCACACCCGCTTCCCGCCGGAGCCAAACGGCTACCTGCACATCGGCTCGGCCAAGGCCATACGCATAAACACCCAGGTCGCCAGAAAGTACGGCGGTCTGTTCAATCTGCGCTATGACGACACTAATCCCGCCAAGGAGGGCGACGAGTACGTCCGCTCCATCTACGAGGACCTGCTCTGGCTCGGCTGCAGGCCGGACGGCGGCGTGTTCTACGGCTCGGACTACTTCGACCGCTGCTACGAGTTCGCCGTGAAGCTGATAAAGGACGGGAAGGCCTACGTCGACGACCTCTCCGCCGACGAGCTCCGCGAGTACCGCGGCTCGCTCACCGTGCCGGGGCGCGAATCGCCGTACCGCGGCCGGTCGGTCGAGGAGAACCTCGACCTCTTCGAGCGCATGAAGAACGGCGAGTTCCCCGACGGCTCCCGCACCCTGCGCGCGAAGATCGACATGCAGAGCCCCAACATGAACATGAGGGACCCCGCCATCTACCGCATACTCCACACCCCGCACCACCGCCAGGGAAACAAGTGGTGCATATATCCGCTGTACGACTTCGCCCACCCGATCCAGGATGCGCTCGAGGGCATAACGCATTCGCTGTGCTCCATCGAGTTCGAGAACCACAGGCCGCTCTACGAGTGGGTCGTCGACAACATCGGCTTCGAGAAAAAGCCCAAACAGCGCGAGTTCGCCCGCCTGAACGTCACCCACACCGTCATGAGCAAGCGCTATCTGCGCCAGCTCGTCGAGACGGGCCTCGTAGACGGCTGGGACGATCCCCGCATGCCCACGCTCTGCGGCCTCCGCAGGAGGGGCTACACTCCTTCCGCCATCTTTGATTTCGTCGACCGCGCCGGCGTCGCAAAGACCTACAGCGTCGTCGACATAGAGCTGCTCGAGCACTGCATAAGGGAGGAGCTCAACGCCACGGCGCCGAGGCGCATTGCCGTGCTCAAGCCCCTGAGGCTCGTCGTCGACAACTACCCCGCGGACAGGACCGAGACCTTCACCCTGCCCAACAACCCGCAGGATCCCGGCGCCGGGACCCGCGAGCTGCCTTTCGGGCGCGAGCTGCTCATTGACGCCGACGACTTTGCCGAGGTCCCGCCTCCGAAGTTCTTCAGGCTCAAGCCCGGCGGCGAGGTGCGCCTCATGGGCTCCTACATCGTTAAGTTCGAGTCCGTCGAGAAGGACGAGGACGGCAACATCTCCGCCGTGCACGTCAGCGCCGACCTGGAGACCGGCTGCGGCAATCCCGCCGACGGGCGCAAGGTCAAGGGTACCATCCACTGGCTCTCGGCGGCCCACGCGGTGCCCGTCACCGTCATGCTGTACGACCATCTGTTCACCCTCGTCAACGTCGACGAGATGCCAGAGGACAAGACATACAACGATTACCTGAACCCGGATTCCGTAATAAAGCTCGGGAGCGCCGCCGTCGAGCCCTCGCTCGCC